>CAZNOB010000046.1:22846-31090 GCA_964574535.1 uncultured Granulosicoccaceae bacterium
TCCATTACATAGTGGCTCCAACTTGCCACGGTACAAACTCATGATCCCCAAGACCGTGCTTTTCGCTCAAAGATTTCTCACCAGAAGCGACCGCCAGCAGTTTATCAAATATCTCCTGCCCGACTTCTCCAATACCGGCGCCGTCTGAAACCACCCGGCCAGCATTGATATCCATATCATCTGTCATCCTGTTATACATCTCACTGTTAGTCGCGATTTTTATACTTGGTGATGGCTTACACCCATAAGTTGAACCACGACCTGTGGTAAACGCCACCAGATTACAGCCACCTGCCACTTCACCGGTGATAGAAGCAGGGTCATAGCCCGGGCTATCCATAAACACAAATCCGCTTCTATCAATTTTCTCAGCGTATCGATAAACACCGTTCAATCGAGTAGTTCCACCTTTTGCCACTGCCCCCAACGATTTTTCCAGAATCGTGGTGAGCCCACCCAATTTGTTGCCGGGTGAAGGGTTATTATCCATGGAGCCGCCATTTCTAGCCACATAGTCTTCCCACCACAAGATTCGATCAATCAGCTTCTTACCGATACCTTCATCAGTGGCACGACGAGTAAGTAGATGTTCAGCGCCATAAACCTCCGGCGTTTCAGCCAATACCGCCGTACCGCCATTTCGCACCAATAGATCTGCGGCATAACCAAGTGCCGGGTTAGCGGTTATACCCGACCATGCATCTGATCCACCACACTGCAATGCAAGTTTTAACGCAGAAGCGGGGCAAACCTCACGCTGCACATCATTAGCTTGCGAAAGCATTTCTTTTATTCGGGCAACGCCCGCTGCAACGGTTTTTTGATGTCCACCCACCGATTGAATATTCATGGTACGCAATAGCGGACCGCGCGTTAACTGATATTGCTCGACCAGTGAGCTGATCTGATTCACTTCACAGCCCAGCCCTACCATCAATACACCAGCAACGTTGGCATGCTGTGCATACCCCCATATCACCCGTTGTAAATTATCGAAACCATCCCCGCTATCTGCCAGACCACAACCCGTACTATGTGAAAAACCGACTACACCATCGATATTTGGATAGTCAGCTAAAACATCAGGGGTAAAATAACCGGCAATGTGTTGAACAGCTGTCGCTGAGCAATTAACACTGGCCATCACGGCTATGTAGTTTCGAGTGCCTATCTGGCCATCAGCTCGCTTATATCCCTGAAAGCTCGCTTGCTGCTCCGGTGCAAGAATTTCAGGTGACTGATTCTCTACACCGTACTCATAGTTATGATCAGTCGCCCTGAACTCTATATTATGAGTATGAATGTGATCTCCCGCGGGTATATCAGTGGTTGCATAGCCAATCGTCTGTGCATACTTAACAATGCGATCACCCTTCGACAGATTTGACAGGGCTAGCTTATGGCCCTTGGGTATCTCACTGCACAGCGTCACTGTACCCAAAGTTTCTTTTGCACCAAGGTTACGCAGAGCAACCGCAACGTTATCTTTTTCGGTAAGAGTCACAAATCCGATATCAGGATTATCCTTTGGCTGAAAATCGATCGGGGATTCAGTCATGCTCATGATGCAGTCTCTGTCAAATAGTCTTCAATATAATGCAAAACAACTTCCTCGAGTGACTCCTCTATCGGAAGTCCCAGCTCTCGTGCGCGACTGCTATCAACGTGTGTTGGCCAACCGGAACAAATCGTTGCAATCACCGGATCACGCTCAAGCACATGCTCACCCAAATGTCGGTTTCCAGCAGCGTTATGCAATGAATCCATCAACTCCTGCACTGTGGCATTAAAAGCAGGCAATCCCACGCCTCGATCAGTGCCAAGGGTTTCCGCGGGAATTTCTGCAAGCTTGATAATACCGTTGGCAATACTGCGATACCCCAGCACAGGCATTAACTGGGAAGGATCCACCGGAATCACACAGGGCTCACCATTGAGCGGCTCTCGAAATAAACCACTGACAAAACTACTGGCAGCAAGATTAGGCTTCCCCGGTCGCACAATCACAGTAGGTAAACGCGCACTTCTGCCATCGAAGAATCCCTTGCGGCTGTAGTCATTTATCAGCAATTCACCAATTGCTTTGGTCACACCATAAGTGGTACGCGGTGTTTGTTTGGTGTTGTCATTGATCGTCTCCGGCATTTGATCACCACCGAATGAAGCAACCGAACTGGTGAACACCACCCGTGCATTATTTTCCTGCGCACGTACTGCTTCAAACAGATAGCGCGTACCATCCAGATTGACCCGCATTGCCAGATCAAAATCTGTTTCACCATGACCACTGACAATTGATGCGAAATGAAATACGCAATGGATTTCGTGATCAAACAGAGACTTCACATACGCTTCATCGCCGATGTCCCCGACCGTAACCGTGACACGGGCATTTTCACGCAACCCTTCATGCCAAAACGGCGGTTCTGCGTTATCGGTGAGAGTGATATTTTCAATCTCTGACGAAGGCGATCCATCGAGCTCCAGATGTCCACGGCGCAGGCACTCCATGGCTACACGCTGTCCTACAAACCCGGCGCCACCGGTTATCAAAATATTCATTCGGTTTCCGTGTTAACTAGTGATTGTGACGTGGCACTTCTTCTGTCACTGCGTGATACGCTTCGGCCAATTCAATGCAGGCACCGTGAGAAAGTTGACCGACCGTGGAGCGATAGATATTTTGCCACGGGGTTTGGTCGGGTGGGCATTGCGTCACGGCGTTTACCTTACGTGCCTCTAATTCGGCTTCTTCCACCAACATATCTACACGACGATTGTTCATATCAATACGAATAATATCGTTCGTTTTAAGCAGTGAAAGTCCACCACCCGCTGCGGACTCGGGTGATGCATTGAGTATCGACGGACTGGCCGACGTGCCAGACTGGCGCCCGTCTCCAATGCAGGGGAGTTCTGTCACACCGGCTTTTACAAGCGCATCGGGCGGCTGCATGTTAACCACCTCTGCCGATCCCGGCCAGCCGACCGGCCCGGTTCCACGCATCACTAATATACAGCGGGCATCGATATTCAGAGAGGGATCATTAAGTCTGTCGTGATAGTCTTCCGATCCCTCAAAAACAATAGCACGGCCCTCAAAAACACCTTCATTACCCGGTTCACGTAAGAAGCGTTCATCAAACTCATCACTGATCACACTTGATTTCAACACTGCTGAATCAAAAAGGTTTCCACTCATTACCAGAAAACCCGCTTTATCACGCATAGGTGAATCAAAGGTTTTTATCACTCTTTCATCACTGCTGTGCACTGAGGCGTTGTTGTGTTCTATGCTCTCACCATTAACCGTCAGGGCTGATTTTAGTTTGCCGTTTCTCTGCAATTCACCTAACACAGCAGGCACACCGCCCGCACGATGAAAAGACTCACCAAGATACTCACCCGCTGGCTGCATATTCACCAACAGGGGAATATCGTAGCCGTGTGTTTCCCAATCCTGAATGCTCAACTCCACATCCATACATTTGGCAATCGCGTTTATATGTATTGGGGCGTTGGTTGAACCACCAATGGCAGAATTCAATGCAATGGTGTTTTCAAATGCCTCGCGCGTCATTATTTTTGAAGGGGTTAAGTGATCCTCTACCATTTCTACAATACGCTTACCGGTTTCATAGGCAATTTGCAATCTCTCACGATAAGGTGCCGGTATCGCTGCACAGCCAGGCAAAGACATGCCTAACCCTTCGGCCAGCGCATTCATGGTAGAGGCCGTACCCATCGTATTGCAGTGGCCGGGTGAAGTTGCCGATGAAGCTGTAATTTCCATAAACTCATTGTAGTCAATCTCACCAGTGGCCAGCTTTAATCTCGATGCCCAGACCACGGTCCCCGAACCCGACAATTTACCATCGTACCAGCCGTCAAGCATCGGCCCGCCAGACAATACAATCGATGGCAGATTAGTGGTCGCCGCGGCCATTAGACAAGCCGGTGTGGTTTTGTCACAACCAGTAGTCAGAACAACACCGTCAATCGGGTAGCCATGCAGAATTTCCACCAGCCCCATGTACGCCAGGTTGCGATCTATCGCGGCAGTCGGCCGTCTGGAAGTCTCTTGTATGGGATGCACCGGGAATTCAATGGCTATTCCGCCGGCTTCGCGAATACCCTCACGCACACGTCTGGCATTTTCCAAATGTGCCCGGTTACACGGAGACAAATCACTACCGGTTTGGGCAATACCAATCACCGGTTTTCCCGATTGCAGCTCAGAGCGGGTCAATCCATAATTAAGGTAGCGCTCCACATAAAGCGCTGTCATTGACGGATTGGCAGGATTATCAAACCATGCCTGGCTGCGCCGCTTAAACTTCTTGGGTTCCGAACTCATTAATCCTCCAGAGATGATATCAATAATTTTAAGAGTAACAGTCTCGGCCCGTCACCCACAACCTTGCAACGCTGGCGCAAAGCGCCAACAAAGCGCAAAATAGCCGCTGTATCACCGAATCTATTTGAACCATGTTCTCCAGGCCAGAAAGAAATCTTTGATGAGCACACATCCGGACCTCGATTTACAGAAGACCATTCGCCCGGGCCTTGATATTCTGGCCAATGAAATTGTCATTGGGCTAAAAAAACGCACCCGTTTTTCCGTCAATCATGCTGTTTATCAGCCAGGACTGGTACCGAGCACCCCGCAGCTGTCACTTCTGGAATACGAGCTGGCGAAGATCGAACAATGCCATGCTGAACTAGGCAGATATGCTTTCGCCGCGCAAGACGCATTTACGGATATCAGTGATATTAAAACTGTTATCGCACGCCAGGCTCCGGACAGCCCGGTCAAAGCGATGGCAAGTGGTGTGGGGCAACGGATTATTGATTTCTACCGAGACTGGATCACCCGCGCCTGTCCGGCCGGTGAAAATCAAAACACTTTCGGCGAGACCGTGACTGCCGATGTGTCCGCCCTCCTTGCCATCATGGAGCGTGTCAATCTTGGAAAGCTGGTAGCTGAATCAAAGTACCTTGAAATGCCTGATGCCTTTAAAGCCACAAACGGTGATCGCGACGGCATGCTAGAGTTCATTGTGCGTAAGGATAGAGAAAACAAAGTGATTGAATTAGCAGAGACACTGGCGCTGCACTACGACCTTGCCCCCGAACGCGCTGTCGAAGTGTTTCAATTTATGATTGCGGTGACAGTAGACATCGAAGTGGATTACCTGCGCTTACGAATCGCAGAATGAAATTTATCTAAATATGAACACACTCCCACTTACTACGCAAATCCCGACACCCTCAATTGGTAAAGTCACCACCGCAGAACGCGGCTTCGATTTTACCTTTGGCGCATAGCATTGCCTTTTTCATCTACACATCAACTTAAATCATTTGGTCGCGTTTTATTGATCGCCCTTATCTGTCATTGTCATCACGCATTGGCCAACAATACAGATACAACAGCCCCACCCTCACATGAGCTCGAGATAGCCCGACTTATATTCGATAACAATATGCTCAGCACCTGGGGTCCCGGCCGACCATGGTGGGCAATTGACTGGCCAGAGGCTGAAGCGCACTTCACCAGTGGCGTGTCGCGTTACACGAACATTGATATCGCAGACGACAGCCGCCACGTGCGCCTTGGTGATAACGCCCTGTTCGATTTTCCGTGGTTGTTTGTGCAACAGGTCGGGCGATGGCAACTAACACAACAGGAAAAACTCCACTTGCGAGAGTACCTGCTTCGTGGCGGCTTTATGGTGGTAGATGATTTCCATGGCCCGGATCAATGGAACATATTCAGCAATGTGCTGAACGAAGTACTGCACGAATACACCATTGTAGACATCCCCCCGGGCGATGAGCTCCTGCACGTACTATTCGAGCTAGAGCAGCGGACACAAATTCCCGGCCGCCGACATCTGTACAACAATGGCACTCGTACAGAAGTTCACATGCCACATACACCAGCCCGCTGGCGTGGCATCTACGATGACGACAACCGCTTAATGGTGGCAATTAACTTCAATATGGATATGGGGGATGCCTGGGAACACGCCGATGACCCCGCCTACCCGCTGCCCATGACAGCACTGGCCTACCGGTTTGGAATTAACTATCTTATCTATGCGATGACACATTAAGTACAATCGCCCCGGCGGAGCGATGCGGTGTTGCGCTTACTGGACATCCCTGCCGGGGGCCTTCATTTTTGAATAGTGAAATCAACCGGTGTTCGGCGTAAGCCTCGATACACCATCGCTGCATTCACAGATGTACGACCACCGGCATGTTCTAAAACGCCATAGCCTTCATGGATATGCCCAAAAACATGCAGCTTTATTGAAAGGATTTTTTCTACTGCACTCCACAAAGCGGGACACCCTGCATGCTCTGGAATACCTTTTTCCCCGGGACACAGATCAAATATCCCATAGGGCGGACCATGCGTTATTAATACATCGGTGTCAGTCGGTATCGTTGACCAGAGATCTTCCGCTTCCTCTTCATCGTACATAAATTCCCAGTCAAAAAAACGCGGTGTGTATGGTGACCCATAAAATTTAATACCATCGATGGTCACGCTGCTGTTATACAAATAGTGCAATCGCGTTCCGCCAGAAAGCGTTACCAGGGGATCAGCCTGATAATTCAGATCATGATTGCCTGCGATATAGATGATATCTTTAAACTGATCAAGTGCATCAATCCAAAGCATGAAGTCAGAAATTTCGTCTTCCCGACCATGGTTGGTAAAATCACCTGCATGAATAAGTAAATCGTATTCGCCATCGATTTGATAGTTATTGTGCCAGTGCGTGCCGTGCGTATCGCTGATCAGCAGTGTTTTTAACTCAGGCATAATCTTCAATCCCCAATGATGTTCTTTGACCTGAGCTTACAGGCCACACCTCAAGGCCGTTACCAGCAGAATAGCCCGGCGCCCGGCTAGAACTATAGATTGAACTTAACCCGGGAACGCATCGACAATACTCACAATCAGGACCAACATAATACTGAAAAAATTTCCCCTGGGCTCTCTCGGTGCAATTTAACAATGATGTATTACGCATTATTATGCTGACTTGAAATTCAGCTCTGGTATCACTATACCGTATCTCACAAGATGTTATATCGCACCTTTAACTAAATGGTGCCCATCCAAAAACAAGCGCTACTGCGAACCACTGATTGCACGCGATCTTTCACCGACTACATGTAGTTATTTAGAATGACTAAACGCCCACATGTAGCCGGTAAAATCTCACGCACCTCAGTGATTCTCGCTA
Organism: uncultured Granulosicoccaceae bacterium; assembly: GCA_964574535.1. Taxonomy (GTDB): domain Bacteria; phylum Pseudomonadota; class Gammaproteobacteria; order Granulosicoccales; family Granulosicoccaceae. The sequence continues at coordinate 30,112 of CAZNOB010000046.1, forward strand.
CACCCTGTTTCTGGATGAGTACTAACTAATCATCAATGCGCAAATCTGTGGCGAAACGTTCCTGTCAGCTTTTTGGCGATTCCCATGTGCGGGTCGGCCTGCTGATGACACCGGAATCCAATCACTTGCTGGCTATCAATTTCCGCATTTTAACCCCCAATTTCAGAGCACACCGCTAGAATGGGCATCTTACGTGCACCACGAGGGGCACAGCATTTACATCTTTAAAATTGCAAAAAAATCAACGTTCCAGCGTTCTCCGGAGACCTCATGGCAGACGATAAAGCGAAGTCAGATAAACCTGATCCTTCCATAACAGAAAAACTATTCACCGCACGCAAGGTGCTTATTTGCGAAGAAATCAACCAGACTATGGCCAAGCGTGTCATGGGACAACTGCTGGCACTTGCTGAAGACTCAGATGACCCCATTCACCTGTTCGTCAATAGTCAGGGCGGGCATGTTGAGGCTGGCGACAGCATTCATGATTTCATCACTTTCATTACACCCAGGGTGTTAGTCATCGGAACCGGCTATGTGGCCAGCGCCGGCACTCATATATTTCTTGCAGCAGAAAAAGAAGATCGCTACTGCCTGCCCAACACTCGATTCCTGATTCATCAGCCATCGGGCGGGGCTGGTGGCAGCGCATCGGATATCGCTATTCAGGCAGAACAGATCATTAAAATGCGTGAACGACTGGCGCAGGTAATTTCTCAGCGCACCGGTACCGATATTGATCGTGTGCGACTGGATATCGAACGTGATAAGTGGATGGACACTGACGCCGCCATTGAATACGGTATTGTCAGTAAAGTGATCAGCAAACACACAGAACTGACATAAGTCACCTGCACAGCCTCCAGCCAGGCGGGTTGATACCCGCTACAGAAGTTCAAACCGCAGCTTTCACGCTGCGGTTTTTTTTACCCTGGTGTTGCATAAAATTTCGAGTACAGAAGCATATAGAGCGGTATAT
>CAZNOB010000047.1:0-7739 GCA_964574535.1 uncultured Granulosicoccaceae bacterium
GGGGTGGCCAGATTTTACTCTCACGATCATACAAGCTAACAGGGGCGCATACTTTTTAGCGACCAACCAAATCACTTGGCAGTTTGACAGGCAACGTCAGCAACAGGGAAGACAGTGTTTTTCCGTGCGTGTCTAAACCAAGACCATCATTAACACCCCCTTCCAGTGCATTTTCAATTACAAAATTAAGCGCAGGCAAATTTGGTAGCTCATAACGAATTACCGAGGTGGCTTTTTTATGGGCAAATAGTTTCAGCACGGTTTGACCGTCTACCTGATCAACGAGATAAGGATAAACTTCAGGTTGATATGGTATCAGCGACAGGTTTGATCTATTACCTTTGTCACCGGCTCGGCTATGCGCCACTGCATGCAAAGGCACTGAAATAATTATTGCCGAGGAATTCATCGCTGAATTTCCTCGACTGTTGTTTGTGCTTCAACAAGCTGTCGGTCAATCAACACAGAGGCCGTAGACACTTGTGGTGTAACCGATTGTCGCACGCCTCCGCCCGCCGCAGGTCCGCAACAATAGAGTGCCAGTATTTCATCTGTAAGTCGCCGGGCATCTTCCCTGGATTGCGTTCGAATTGCGGCACGAACACGGTATTCTCCTGCAGAAGATATTCCCGCGCCGTCAGAAAAATCGGCGATATCATTACTGTGCACAGTGCCAGTTCCGATAATCTCAATTCGACAGGGGTCTTCGATAGCCAGTATTTGCAAACGAGCCCGCACCGTATCAACCGCCAACCGAGCTCGTGCCAGCGCATTGGGGCCGGCATAACTGATTTCTGACTCACCCAGCCAACCACCATCGACACACAGAGTCGCTTTCAAAGTTTCCGGTGGCGGGTGTCCAATTGCGCCAGTTACCTTCAGCCGGTTAGCAGCAACATCAGTAATTTGAATGCCGGACAAATCAACCGTGACATCCGGTGTCAGATAGGCCCTTGGGTTGTGGACTTCATAGAGCAATTGTTCAATAACCGTAGCTCTGTTGACTACCCCGCCGGTACTATCTGCCTTGGTGATAACAAATTCACCGTTAGCTTCTATTTCTGCAATCGGAAAACCCAAACGATATAGATCCGGAACCTCTTTATAACCCGGGTCTGCAAAATATCCACCAGTCACCTGCCCGCCACACTCCAACAGATGACCGGCCACAGTGCCGGCCGCCAGCAGATCATATTCACGCGGTGCCCACTGATGTTCAAAAATGAGCGGACCCAGAATCAGAGCCGCATCGGTGGTTCGACCGACCAGCACAATGTCAACATCCAGAGCGAGTGCCTGCGCTACCGGCCGTGCGCCAAGGTAAGCATTAGCGCCCAGCAACTCGCGCCCGACGGTACTTGTCCCCTCAACCGTCGGTAATGACTGCAGTTGCTCGGCAGTCTGAAATGCCAACAGATCATCGCCCTCGACAACGGCAACACGCAATTGCGGCAAACCCAATGATGCAGAAATCTCAAGCACACGCTGAGCAGCCGCGCGGGGATTGGCATTACCGAAATTGGCAACAATTCGAATCTTGTACTCGGCACAGCGCGACAGAACATGGGGAAGATAGTTGTCCAGCCATGTTGAATACCCGAGTTCCTGATTCTCTCGTTTTAACTGATGGGCAATAGCAAGAGTGCGTTCTCCCATTACTTCATAGATCAGGTATTTGGGTCCGTCACTTCGTGCCAGCGTATCAATAACCGGAAGTGCTGCATCAAAACGATCACCGGCAAAACCAGCACCAGAACCAATTCGAACACATTTTCCCATGGGTAATTATTCGGACTTATAACTTCGAAAGTTCACTGACGGCTTGCCTGGCCCCTGCCAGCATAAACCCATGTTCAGAAGAGATATAGAACATGGTGACGCCAAGCTCATGCAGTTTTTTTGCACTGCCGGTATTCGGTGCAAATGTCATGCAACAACAGTTCTGTTGTCGGGCAGCATCACCCACCCGTTTCATCGCATTGAGCACCTGCGGATCATTCAGGTCTGTGACGCCGAGACATACCGCCAGATCTGCAGGGCCAACAAACAGACCGTCAATCCCCTCCACCGCTGCAATATCTGCACAAATCTCTACACCCTCAGGCTCTTCAATCTGCGCAATAACAATGGTTTCAGATTCACTTTGAGCCAGAATATCGGGCATATTCCGGGTGGTAAAACCCGCCCAGCGTGTGCTACCCGCATAGCCGCGCCCACCATGACCAAAGCGCGCCCAGGCAGCGATATCACGTGCTTTTTGCAGTGTATCCACATGGGGAACCACCACCCCCGTGGCGCCGGAATCGAGTACCTTTAGAATATCGTCACGACTACCGGATGACACCCGCACCAGAGTTGGGAGCTGGTGAGCCCTGGCAACTGCCAGACAAGCATCCAGACGAGCCCGATCAAACGGTGCATGTTCCGCATCGAGGCATATAAAATCGAGACCGGATTCCGCCATGATTTCAATAATTTCATAAGCAGGGGTTTTTATAAAAGTACCTGAGAGAACCTCTCGATTCAGCATTCTTTTTTTCAAATTCATCGCTATCGCCGTTAGCACTGGTTAACTTTAAGTATCCGGTGTTAATCCAATACCTGCGGATTTATCAGGCGGTCAGCGGTAAGCTTGCCATCAAAGAAATCCAGAATATTTTGCACCGAGTATGTCGCCATTCGGCACAGACTTTCAGCAGTACCGGCGGCGTTATGAGGAGTCAAAATGGAGTTAGGAAGAGCCAATAAAGGATTATCTGCAGCCGGTGGTTCGACGGTGAAAACATCAGCGCCGGTAGCGGCAATCTGCCCCTCGAGAATAGCGGCAGCAAGTGCCTGTTCATCGACCACACCACCCCGAGCACAGTTAATTACAATACTATGGGACGGCAGCGCACTGAGCTCTTTTTCACCAATTAAATGTTGTGTACTGTGATCGAGCGGCACATGCACTGTGAGGTAATCCGTACGAGACAGCAACGGCCGAAAATCTTCTACGGCGTCCACCCCGAGCTCAGCTGCGTACTTACGATCAAGCTCAATATCTGCCACAGTGACATGCATACCAAATGCCTTACAAAGCGGCGCTATGCGTTTTCCGATACGCCCAAAGCCAACAATCAGTACCCGCTTGCCATGCAGTTCGCTGGTGTGATGTAAGCTGCGCTCGGTGAACCTTCCCTCACGAGTGAGTTGATCATACTGAACTGCACGTTTATTCAACGAAAGCATCATCATCATTACATGCTCAATCACTGAAGTTGTGTTGGAATCTACGGCAATTGCTACGGGAAGCTTTTTTGCGGTACACCACGCTACATCCACGTTATCGCAACCAACCCCGTGTCGTGACACTATTTCAAGGTTTCTGGCTGCAGCAAGATCTGATTGACCCAAAGTTAATACCCTAATCAAAACAGCATGTGCATCAGCAATTGCCGACGACAATTGTGCCTTGTCACCCTCAAGGTAACGGGTTTCTATATCGCTGCGTGCAGCGAGCATAGCCATGCCATCGGGGTGAAGTTTCTCAGTAACAACTACATTCTTCAAAAAAGTACTCCCGGCCGGTTGTATTCCGCCGCACAATTGAGCGCGCCGTATGAATTGACCATCATGTGCCTAGCTGACAATATGTTGGAGAACAAACAGTTTAAACTATAGACAAACGGGAGCAACCGTGGCAACACTCACCCCTAATGACCTTACTCGTTTAACACAATGGGATACCCCCACTATATGTAACGGACTTGAAATTGTTTGTCCTGAACGCCGTGCCTGTGGATTCACCACAGAGCCACTGGTGTGTCTTGCACCGGAGCTGCCACCCGTCATCGGATATGCCCGAACTGCCAGAATACGTGCGATGGCCCCGTCGACCGACACTGCAGATCACGACAAACAACTGCGCCTAAAATACTATGAATACATAGACAGTGGTGTTAAACCGTCAATTGTTGTTATCGAAGACCTGGATGCAACACCGGGCTACGGCGCTTTTTGGGGGGAGGTGAATACCCATATCCATCGCGGTCTTGGCGCAAAAGGCTGTGTCACCAATGGGTCAATGCGAGACCTTCCCGATTCTGCCACTGATTTTCAATTGCTTGCCGGTCGGGTGGGACCAAGCCACGCCCATGTACATTTAATCGATTTTGGCGGAGATGTGACAGTAGAAAATATGTCTGTCTCAAACAACGATATTATTCATATGGACGTTCATGGTGCAGTGGTGATACCAGCTGAAGCGGTGCTGCAACTACCCGACGCCATTGATCTTATCAGTCGCCGTGAAGAAAAGATTATCACCGCAGCAAAAGCAGAGGATTTTAACTTTCAAAAACTTCGCGATGCAATGTCGGCAGCCAACGATATCCACTAACACTTGCTTAAACGCTCCAACAAACACCCGCACTTCGGTCAGATATAATTATGTGGTACTACACTGCTTTTAAGAACATTGTTTTTCGGAAAATTTGTGCTGTGATTTTGATTGGCTGTGGGCTCATGGCCGCAGCCTGTGCGGCGCATGGTGAGAACTTCACTAATTTTCCGGGGTTTACTGAGTATTTCGATCGATACAAGCCACTTGATGCTATTCCAAATCAACAACAACGCCTGTTACTAGAAAAGTATCGACCACGAATTTACCGCTCAGTCTCCAAAGATGGTATTGCCCAGCAGGGACCGGTCGATTTTTACAAAGACTATATTTCAGATGGTCGTCTGTTGGTCGATGGAAAGGTCATATCACAACAAGTCACGGCCGAGCTGCTGAATCAAAATCGAGACAACAGTAACGCAAAATTTGAGTATGGAGGTCGCTATCGCAAGGACAGCGACGCCGTAGTTTACGGAAGATTCGATACAGATACACTAGCCTACGACGACACAGAAATTCCACTGGAATTTTTAAGTTATAACCTGGTATTCCCAACCAGTGGCATGCTCAGAGGGCTGGGTACGCTAAAGACACTGGGGCTAACAATAGCCGGTAGTTTAAATGACTGGCACCAGCTGGATCACTATGTCGGACTAACCATTGCTCTGCGAAACCGTGAACCAATCGCAGTCACATTGCAGCAGCACAACTACCAAACCACATACCTGGTCGATGTTGAATTAAATTTACCCGAAGACCATCGCGTAGAGGTTGATATTGCTATGCGATCCAATGAACTGTATCTGCACAGCGACAAGGAAGTCAGACACCCGGCGGTTTCTTTTATCGCCGCTAAAAATATTGAATTTATAAAAATCGGTGGAAACAAACCGTTTATGGCAGGCTTTGATGTCACCCGCGGTGATAGCGAGATCAACTACCAGCTTAAATATCTGCCTCAAACAGATGCGTTTTACCAGTTTAAAGGGCACCTGGGAAAATCCCGATTGCTCCCTGGCCGTGACGGCCCGCCCGGCGCAGACTACACCACACTCCCAGGTCTCATGCCCAGGGCGATCAGAATGGTGACCGGTTACCGGCCTGGTTCGATTACAGCAGAGCAGCAAAAGATCACGCAGCTTCTTGATATTGAAAACTTTCGCGTGAAACCAGAGGGTATCGATACTTATGTAAAGGATTTTCTTCGGGCACTACCGTAAGAGATTACGCCCGGCCAGCGATGTGTTCCCGCCGGGACCCTGCTTTTTTAAAAAACCAAAATAGAAGCAAAAAGTATTTTTCGGCTAAGCAGTCCGCGGGTGCCACGGACTTTGAGAGTGATCGTGCAAGTGCTATCCACTTCCACAATCACTCTCAAAACTGATTAAATTTGAGTGCAGCAAAAGCGAAACAATTTTAACAATATTCGGTGGCCAGAAATTCGGCAAGCTTTTCAGTCAAATCACGGTTAGCACCACCACCTAGATACATGACAATCGCATGTTCAGGTAACTCCGGCAGTTCCCCACCATGGTTAATTATCTCACGCTCGGGAATAGGTCCACTGCTTTGACTGACCGCACCTTCCAGTTCAGCGGTGACAGACAGATCAGCAGCCACCATGGCAAGGCCCGCCAGGTCATCGTCAGTTTCGATCAAATCACGCCACGTAATCCCCGACGCGGTCAATTGATCAATGGTCTGAGAGCGGAAAAAACAGCTTTTCGAAAAGCTGATCGGCAATGGTCGCTGTCTCCAGGCCTCCCCTTTCGGTGCCCCGGTCCAAACTACCTTTTGTTTCGATAATATCTCACCATGCTCGCCGGGATGCACTTCAGTGGTTAGTACAATATCGTGGACTCCCCGCTGAAATTCATCCAGAAGATCAAGCGTACGTGATGATTTAAGACTGACTTTCACCCGTGGAAAACTAAGGTTAAACGCCCTCAGCACATTGGGAATAAACGGCGTAATAATATCTACCGGTACCCCAAGCGACACATGGCCTTCATAATCCGGGGATGTCATTTTATTCCAGGCTTCATCATTCAGCGATAGCATTTGATTGGCGTATCTAAGCAACTGGTCACCCGATGCAGTTGGTGCCATGCCACGTGAGTTTCGTTCGAATAAAATCATATCGAGACTATCTTCAAGCCGTTTCATTTGCATACTGACTGCCGATTGGGTCATGTGCAGGCGATTCGCAGCGCGAGTCATACTGCCTACCTCAGCGATAGTTACAAAACTTCGTAATGTTCCAAGATCAAGGTCACGGCGAGCAGTCATTACTGTATCCAGGCCAGGAGTTTGCGCGGCAGAGCCTCTGCAAATACGCAGACTCCTGAAGTTATCAAATTTATTGAACAGGTCTATCAAAAACTTTCGTTTCATTTTTAGCCCTTATAACCACTAGAGTCAATGCATCAAATCACTATTTTAATAGCATCAAGAGCGTTGATAGGGGACATCATGAAATTTGATATCAGAAGAAACGTCGCGGTTTATAGAAACAGCAACGAATGCATCGAAGGTGACTTAATCTACTTTGGCCTAAACCTTCAGGCAAAGTTGATTCAATTTTACAAGCTACAGTTACTGCGATTACAGATAAAAAAGGAACGCCTTATACTCGCAAAGTTAACTGATCGTGAATTGGAAGATATGGGAATCGACCGCCATGACGCGCGTACTGAAAGCCGCAGAAGTCTGACAGACCTGCCAGCTAATCGGTTGAAAAACCATTAACTTCGCAGGTTTGGATCAGCCCGGCACTGATACTATCAGTGTATTCCGCATCATTGCCGCTGGTACGTTAACAATGGGGGACCCACGTTAAACCGCAGGCTAAGCCTGCGGATGACGAGGGTGCACTTTGGGCGTCAACAGGAATTGTTTGAATATACTGAAATAACCAGGGTAGTAGTAACCACCGTTACGTTTCAGAATATTCTGACGATCCTCATTCCAGACCGATGGCAATTGATACCAGGGAATACCAGGCTGCTCATGATGCAGGGCATGGAGATTATTATTCAGAAACAACAAACTAAAAAAAGCCTGGCTTTGAACGATGACGGTGCGATGTGCCGGTACAGGGTCTGCCTGGTGTTCGAGAAACGATCGCAACAGAGTCAGCGACAAGCTGGGGTAGATAAAAAATAGAAAATAGGCAATCAGAGGAATTTCACAATAACTCAACCAAAGTAGTGTGGCGATAACAGATATCAGATGTAGTGACCATACTTTAGCGCGATAACCGTCACCTTGCAGACAGAGTAACAGTTCGCCTTTTAAAAATGATATCAGCACCCACAGTGGTCCAGCCACAAGTCGGCCAAGTAGTGTATTTCTCAGC
>CAZNOB010000047.1:7839-9016 GCA_964574535.1 uncultured Granulosicoccaceae bacterium
CGTGCTTAACTGAAGCCCCTCAGGGGCATTAGTGCATCTCGCTGTAACCAGTTATCGGCAGGATAGTCACAAGCACCATCGATCAAATGCAGTGTATAGGCGTGGCGGGATTTTTCTGAACGATTGGCAGAGCTCTGATGTGGCAGCTTTCCATTTAATAGTATGAGCGTACCTTTCGGAGCGGGCAGAGGTACCGCCTCACTTTGCCAGTCCGTATCAGCAAGATCTTCAAAAGTGAGTGTGCCGTCACGCCGGTAAAATCGTTGCTTCAACGGCCCTTTATGCTCACCCGGCTGGGCATACATACATCCGTTTTCTACGGTTGCATCCTCAAGTGCCACCCAAAACCCAGTGCAGCTTAATGGCGATGTGTATAAAAAGGTACTGTCCTGGTGACAATTGACCTCGCCCCCGATACCGGGCGATTTAAAGATATACATCGACTGCAGCAGCAGTGGATCCTGGTAGCCAATCTGGCGAGCAACCGTGGCCAGGGATTTTGACCGGGAAAATTCATTGAACACCGGGTCAAGGTCGTGCAGCGCATGGCCAATTTTGTTCACGCATTCTGCGGCCGGCCGGATTAGCGCCCCATTTTCATCTACCGCCTCCTGTTCAAGGAAGTAGCGAATTTTATCGCCCGATTCCTGAAAATAATCATCTTTAGTGTGGGCATGCGAAGTGGTTGAAAATACACTGCCCAGCGACTCAATGTCGGTTTTTCCAATTAGAAAATCAGCCCTCGCACGCAAAACATCACAAGACTCGTCTGAGAAAAACTGATCTAAAACCAGGTACCCGTCACGCTGGTAAGCTTCCAGCATCGCAGGATCGAGTTGGGTAAACTGTGAGGCATTAAAACGGACAGCGACTGACACTGGCATGTCTCCGTAAGATGTTGGTAAAAAAGCGTCCTTTGTTAGCAGGGCGACAACGCACCACGTACCGGGCCGTAATCACCTAGCCTATAGTGACTTCTAACGACTGTAAACAAATCCAGGGCGGACTGTTCTCTAAATGCCAGACCATCACAAGCCACTGCATTTTTCTCGAGTTCAGAACACAGACTCTTCACCAGGTCGAGGGCATCTCACTTGAACTTTGATTCCAGTCAAAGATAACTTTAAGATGGATTTTTCTTTGACAACTATCCATCAGTATTCGACGCAAGAATACC
>CAZNOB010000047.1:9116-30312 GCA_964574535.1 uncultured Granulosicoccaceae bacterium
CTATGCACAGATCAGTGCCGGGTACCAGTCTGTTATGGGGCAGATCAACAGGGCCACCAAAGCTGGCTGTTGCTGGAAGATCTTGATGCCGCCGGCTACCCGCTCAGATACAGCAATTTAAGCGCGTCGCAAGCGTCAGAATGCCTGAAATGGCTGGCCGGTTTTCACGCTACTTTCCTGAACACACAGGCGGACAACCTCTGGCCGATCGGTACATACTGGCATTTGGATACCCGGCCGGATGAATTTAGTGCAATGGAAGAGGGACCGTTGCGCGAGTACGCCCATCAAATTGATGCAATTTTAAATCACTGCCAATTCAAAACACTGGTGCACGGAGACGCGAAAGTGGCTAATTTTTGCTTTGCCGAGAACTCAGCGGTGGCAGCAGTTGACTTTCAATACATTGGCGGGGGTTGCGGTATGAAGGATGTGGCGTATTTTATCGGCAGTTGCTTCGATGAAAGCCAATGCGAGAAATACGCTCAAAATCTACTGGACGGCTACTTCGACAATCTACAAAAAGCCCTACACTCTGAAGCAAAGGGCTTTGCGGAGTTTGCCTTGCTGGAAGAGGAATGGCGAAACCTATATCCCGTAGCATGGACTGACTTTCACCGTTTTTTGCTTGGCTGGATGCCTACCCATCAAAAGATTCATCGCTACACCGAAAAGATGACTGAAATCACTTTGCAGCAAATTCAATCACAACGGTAACACTCACGAATTTCTATTGAATAACAAGCAAGCTATATCGCCGGATTGCTGGGGGAAAGTCCGGGTCAGCTGGCTTAGCTGTCCGTACTTTCGTCGGACTGTTCTTCTTCAATAGTCGCCAGTTGTTCATCTGCTCTATCAAACCAGAGCCGGGAGACATAATTATCCTTTGGCCATTGCCACTCGAACAAATCAAGCTGAACGCCCGTGTGCCGGTCTCGCAACGAAACAAATATTTCTTCAGCACGTTCTACATTGCCAAGTTCGGACTCTGACAATCCTTGACTGTATAGCGCTGTATCGTAGTAACTACTGTCAGGGTGGTTATCGATGACACTTTGCATGGTTACGATTGATGAGACATAGTCGCCTTCATCAACCATCTGAATATAACCGAGCATATACCTGGCATCATCAACCAGATAGCTGTCTGAATGTTCGACAATCAACATATTCAACGCTTCTTTAGCAGCGACAATATCACCATCATCACGCAAATTTAGCGCAGATTTATATAGATTAAAATCCTTACCAACGCCGTAAATATCTGCCTCTTCCAGTAGCGACAGCTTGATCATCGCACGGGCTTTATTATCGGTGGTCGAGCCAGCATCAATATAGCGACGATATTCCTGCGCTGCCGCAAGGTTGTCACCACCGTCTTCAATTTCACGGGCGTTATAGAACAGCGCTTCAACAGCGTTTGATCCTTCACCGGTAATTACACTGTAATCTACGTCCAGTGATGCCTGGCGCTGCCCTTCTGCGATTGGCTCAAATGCGACGTCAAGCTTCAGTCGGTCACCCGGCTCCAGCGTCACACCCTCTTCCACCTCAACATGAAAATCCTCTGCGTTTTCGCCGCTGATGGTTACGCTATTGATTGGAAGGGTGTCAACACCGACATTTCTGATCTCAATTAACTGGGGAGTACTGCTACCAACATCCTGAATACCAAAGCGGTAGTCTGTCAGCGATAACTTAATTCCTGCTTCATTGCCGTCAGAAAGTATTTTCTCAGAGTCTTCTTCCGAGGCACACGAAACCAACAGTGCTGTGCTCACTAAACCGATAGCGATTTTAGGGCCCAATGAACTTTTGCGAATCGTTGTTTTTATAGTTTTCATAACCGTTCTATCTGCACGGGATACCTAAGACAGGCCAAGAGACGTGTTGTAAACCATTGCGTGTATTGTCCAACAACCTACGCTGCAGCGTCATTAGCAGGTGTGTCATCAGTTATGAAATAATCGAGTGCTATTTTGCAATTGCTAAGCGATGTATCAATCTGTTCGGCATTCACATTTGGTTGTTGTTTCAGATCATGAATTTGCTGCATCTCATTCTTGGCAGAGGAGAGTTGCTTATTAATGCTTGCGACTGCAATCCCAAGTGCTTCGGTCAGCTCAGAAAATTCATTGTCATCACTGGCGCGCATTCTGACATTAAGATTTCCGTCGCCAATCTCACGCAGTGCGCGTTTCACGGCTAACAGTGGTTGTCCAAGTTTACGCACTATATAAATGCTGATCATGCTGGTGACCACGATATTCATCACCATCATCATCACAACCCAGCGACCGAGTACTGAAGACAGACTGGGAATCTGTTCATTGAGCATGCCCATATCCTCAGACACAAACAGCATAGGTGATTTACCGGCAACCAGCTGCCCGAGCATCTGGTTGTAGAAAAGCCCCAGCATGATGGTGGTGAGCACCAAATACAGGGTAGCGAACGCAATAACACGACGGATTTCTCGCGCCTGAAAGGTTTTATCCTTAAAAAGCGCCAGCAGGAAAAAGGAATCGGACGACCGAGCCATAATCGACAACTCTATGTGATTTAGGGGTATTCCTGATGTTGCGACAGTTTGAAGCACAACTTAAAGCACATTGGAAAAGCAATGGCGATTGTTGAATTCGCCCACATTTCCCTGGTGTAGTAGTAACAACACCCGCGCACAGGGATATAGTAAGGCTATAGCAAGGATCGGGCAGAAAGTGGCGGAAGAGCGTGGGAGTCGAACCCACCAGACACGTCTGACGCGTCTCACCGGATTTGAAATCCGGACCCGTCACCGGATCGGGACGCTCTTCCTCAGCTCATAGTGTAAAGCAATTTGAGTCGTTTAGATAATCGAAATTTCAGCACTGGCACGGGTGGTAAGAAGTTCTGCACCATGCTCACGAATGACGATATTCTCTTCGTGCACCATAATTTTGCCATTGCCGTAGGGAAGCCCCGGCTCCAGCGTCATCACCATTCCCGGCTTCATTTCGGTGTGATCAAAGGACGTAATTGACGGCGATTCCGTCAATTGCATTCCCAGACCATGGCCCAGCCTGCCCACAGTGTTCTCTGCTGCATCGCCAGCAGGGTCCAGAACCTTTTGCATCACATTATACAGATCAGCACAGGTCACTCCGGGACGCGCCATATCGAGGGCCGCCTGGGTCGCGTCATGGGTAATTCGATAGGCCTCCTCAGTTGCCGCATCCGCATGACCAAAGGCATAGTTGCGATCGTAGTCACAAAAATAGCCATCCACGACGCAGCCGGTATCCAGTATCAAAATATCGCCATCTCGAGTCAATCGTTCTGAGGGAGGTGAAATAATGTCGTCATAACCCCCGTAGCCGGTGGCTCCAACCAGATAGCTGACATCATCAGCACCATGCCTCAAGCATGACTGTTTAAAGCGTTGAAAGAGTTCGCGTTCGGTATTCCCGCTTTGTACTAACTGCGGTAATTCGGCAAAAGCAAGCCCCGAGGCGTAGCAAGCGGCAGTTATTTTTTCAATCTCTGCTTTTGATTTAACCTGCCTTAGGCTCTGAATCAGAGGGGAGATATCAACAAGAGAGTGTTTCGGCAATTGTTGTTGCAGAACGTGAAAATCATTTAAGGGCATGCGCAGTGAAGACTCCCTGCCCATTGGCATTCCCAGACGACCACTTGCACCGGTCAATTCCTCTATGGTGTGCACCAGCAGGCTGATTCCGTCGTCAGTCGGATGTGGAGACGACCAACAGCGAATATCTTCTACCCAGGTGTGTCGCATACAAGCCTCACCAATACCCGGAATGACCGCCACCGGCTTGCCACTGATCGGCACTAATAAAAACCATGGTCGTGTCGGGCTTTGCCAGAATTGAGTGCTAAATCCCGAGAAGTATCGTACTTCCGGTTCAGTGGTCAATAGCAGCAGATCAATTTCCTCTGTCTGCATCGCTACTTGCGCCCGCTCCGTCCTTTGCTGAAATTCGTCATCTGTAAAGCCACGTGTGACAATCATGGCTATTGTACCGTCAGATCAGTACTCGCCAGGAGTCGCTGATAAATCTCGGGATCGGTCACACCCTCACAGCCTAGCAATAACACGTGGCTTGTCGCATCGATAGCCAGTTTTGCTTTAAGTGTTTTATCCGCACAAACTGCCATTAAAGCCAGCGCACCCGGCACTGCACACTCACCGGCTTCGATTTTTTCTTTTGCCATCTCACCATCTGCAAAAAGGCGCATTGCTGCAGGCACCTGATCATCGGCAAGCGTAATCACAGCATCGATACACAACGACAAAACATCCCAAGCCAGTTGCGATACTTCGCCGCAAGATAGCCCTGCCATCACCGTCTCAACCGAGATCGATACCGGTGTGGGTTTTCTGGCTTTGATACTCTTCAGCCAACAGTCGGCATGCTCGGTTTCAACCACAATAATTCGCGGCCGGTCCGCACCGGTGTCCATCCACAGCCCCGCACATACAGCCGTTGCCAGTCCGCCCACTCCTGCTTGTATAAATATATGAGTCAATGGCTTTTCTATCTGCTGCTTAACTTCACTGGCAATGACTGTGTAGCCAGCCATCACATCGCGGGGCACCCGCATATAGTTTTCATAAGAGGTGTCAGAGACGACAAACCAGCCATTATCGGCAGATTCTGTTGCGCAGTGCCTAACCGATTCATCGTAATCCCCATCGATACGAATCACCTTGGCCCCATAAGCTTCCATCGCGAGCTTGCGACCTTCACTGACCTCCCGATGTATATAAATTCGGCATTGGCATCCGGCATTCTTCGCCCCCCAGGCGACTGAACGACCGTGGTTACCATCAGTCGCTGTTGTGACCATCATTTTGCTGGAGAAATCTTTATGCAAGCCTTTGCGAATATCTGCCAGCCCGATATCCGAACCTTTAACCTGCTTATATTCACGAGCAACCAGACAAAGTACTGCATAGGCACCACCGAGCGCTTTAAAGCTGCCCAGGCCAAATCGTTTTGACTCGTCTTTGTAAGCAATCATCCCACAATCGAGATGGCTGGACAGTTTGGTTAGACTGATCAAAGGGGTGGCTTGATAGTGCTGCCAGCTGCTTATTTCAGCCAGTGCATCAGCGGCATCTTGTGCAGATATCACTGAATTCGCAGCAGACGCATAAGCACCAGGTGTGATCGTCTGGCCCGCGTATTCAACGAATTTAACCCCGTCAGGGAGCCGTTCAATAATATTCATCAGATGTCCCAGTGCGCAAAACCACTATTTTGCCATAACTGTAATTAAACCTGGTTCTCACTACGCCAGCTACAGATATATAAATAAACTGCTTTTAACACGTGAATTTGTACAATTTCAACGACAATTATTGCTTGACACATTGCTGCAGAATGTCGCGTCAAGCGCTTGTTCAAAAACTAAAATAGTAGGCAGTCAGCCCATGTTGCCTGCCCGCTAAGCTCCCCTTGTGAACCTATAAGATAATAAGTCTTCTGATTCAATCGTCTATTGATATGGCCGATAGCAATCACAAGGGACGTATTTTGCGTCATCACAAATATTTACCGGGTTCACAGATGTCAAAACCATCGATAGATGGCTCTCAGCCAGATTTCAGGAAAAACGACGGCCAAGAAAAATCCCGCCGCCTGACACGGGAGCTGAGCACTTTACAACATGAGATCCGGGTGGATTTCGATCAACGGATCAGTGATCTCACCAGTTTGATGGGCAAATTCAGGGCACTCATGGCAAGCGATATACGTTCATTGAATGCGCTAAACAACCAAAAGAAAAACAACGATGTAGATATCCCTACCTTGACAGACAAAGTCGATGACGCAGCATTGGCAAAGAACAATGTGATTAATACCGATGCTAATGCCAATAAAAAGCAGACACCGACTGCAAAGCCATCAGCAGCGCAAATGGCAGTGATGCGGGAGACGGCCAGATTTGAAGCAGGTTTATATCAATTGAACTGCCAGCTTTATCGCTTCCGGCTGGAGCTTGATCAAGAGATGGAATATCGACAAGAACCACTGCATGTTCACTTCAGCCAACAGTCGGAACTATCCACTGTACTGCAGGAAATAACGCAGAAGAAAAATCGTGAACAAAATACCGGTAATTAACGCAGCGCTTTTTGTAAACACCAGACTGCAAAGGCACTGAAAACCCAGCTAATCAATGGCACACCAAATATAGACATTGATGACTGACTTAACACTGCAATCAACACTCCGGCAAGAAACAGGGCTGCAGCACAAATAGCCATTACAAGTGCGCGGGTTTGCGAGCGCACCGCGTCATCCGGTTTTACCTGTCTGAATTGCGGCGACCCTGACTCCAGAAACTGGTGTACCAGACCGGGCATCTGCGGCAACATTTTCCCCCACTCAGGCAAGTTTTTCTGGATCTCGAGAAATATTGCTTTAGGACCCGCCTGTTCTGTCATCCATTGTTTCAGAATCGGTCTCGCGGTGACCCATAAATCAAGCTGTGGATACAGTTGCCGCCCCAGGCCTTCAATATTGAGCAGTGTTTTTTGTAGCAGCACCAGTTGTGGCTGAACTTCCATATTGAAACGCCTGGCGGTCTGAAATAAACGCAACAACACCTGACCAAACGAAATTTCTTCCAGTGGTTTTTCAAAGATTGGTTCACATACTGTGCGAATAGAGGATTCAAATTCTTCTATCCGTGTATCCGCTGGCACCCAGCCACTATCTACATGTAGTTTTGCAACTTTGCGATAATCTCTTTCGAAAAACGCCAATAAATTTTGAGACAGGTAGTGGCGATCCGCATCGGTGAGCGTACCGACGATTCCAAAATCGACTGCAATGCAATGTGGGTCTTCCGGTGATTCGGCAGAGACAAATATATTACCGGGATGCATGTCAGCGTGGAAAAAATTATCTCGAAAAACCTGAGTAAAAAATATTTTTACACAACGTTGTGCCAGTAACTCTATATCAACCCCGATACGATTCAACTCATCAATATTAGATATCGGTATTCCGCTTATTCGTTCAAGCACCAGCACCCGATCGCGGGTGTAATCCCAATGCACTTCAGGGATATAGAGTTCAAAACTGTCTTCGCAGTTTTTTCGCATCTGTGCTGCATTAGCTGCCTCACGCTGCATATCCAGCTCATCATAGATGGTTTTTTCGTATTCGATAACGACTTCCCGCGGACGCAACCGTTTTCCATCTCGCGAAAACCAGGACACCAACGCAGCAAGCATGTGCATCAGTGATAAATCACGTGCAATAATCTGTTCTATGTCAGGTCTCAGTACTTTGACAACCACCTCTTCACCGTCCGGCAATGTGGCTTCATGTACCTGCGCTATCGAGGCTGCAGCAAGCGGTTCTGTATTGAATTTCAAAAACAATTCATCCACTGAAGAGCCCAGCGATTGCTCTACTATTTCACGCGCCTGGTCAGACGAAAAGGGTGGCACCCGATCCTGCAGTAAGGCAAGTTCATTGGCAATGTCATCGGGTAACAAATCACGCCTGGTAGATAGCATCTGACCAAACTTAACGTATACAGGACCCAGATCCTGCAACGCACGCCGCAAACGGATAGCACGCGGCAACTGACGAGTTTCATGGAAACGCCAACGATCAGGGGAACATCGACACAGATATTTAAATAGCCGTGAATCGGTGACTTCAAAAACCAGTTCGTCAATGGCGTATTTAAAAAAAATACGCTGGATAAAGAACAGCCGCGAGAGGCGGTTTGCGAAACCGGTCCGCACTAAATGATCATCCTTGTTTTGATGCTTTGGAATCGGCAGTCAATTTTGCGTCTACTCTAGCGGCCAGCTGTTCAACACGATCACGAAGATCATCAACCTGTTCTGTAAATTCTTCGAGTTCCCAGTCATGAGGCAGATGCCCGGTTTCATCACGCAGATAATCGGCGGTATTTTGTTGCAAAGCGCTGCGAGTACGTTCAGTCCAGGCACGCAAACCACGCACGCTGCGACCGACGTGGTGAGCGATAGTGTCACCAGCCACGCGTGACAAATGCTCTTCCCAGTCGATATCAATCTCTTCGAGAGCCCTGCTAAATTGCTGTGCAGTTTCTACTTCCCCGGTGATGGTAACATCGCTTTCGAAGATACTTTGCCTGCCAGTGGCCAGCGCCAGCATTGAAAACGGCGCGCCACTAATCACTGCATCCGGCTCTGCTTCGAACTGTTCCAGAACTTCCACCCGATCCGGATGCACCAGAAAGTACACGTCAAGTTCAATACCCGAGAAATGAAACAGTACTAATTTACCGGATAATCGATCAAAACCCGGGCGAGCTTCAGGATCCAGTGCAAGATAATTGTTGAAACCGGCTTGCAATGCCATAGCCAGCGGAATGGGTAATTTCATGCTGCCGGTTTCCACCAAATCACAACGCTGCGGCTCATTGAATTCCTGCACTGCACTAGAATTTAAATCCTTTATGTAATGCCACAATCCCGCCAGTCATATTGTGGAAATCACAACGTTCAAAGCCGGCCTCCTGCATCATACCTTTAAGAGTTTCCTGATCGGGATGTTTGCGAATGGATTCCGCCAGGTAACGGTAGCTTTCAGAATCACCGGCCACCAATTTACCCAGTGCCGGCAGTGCGGTAAATGAATACGCATCATAGACTTTACTTAAAACAGGTAACACCGGTTTCGAAAACTCTAGCACCAGCAACCTGCCACCGGGACGTAATGAACTAAAAATTGATTCAAGAGCACGCTGCTTGTCAGTGACGTTACGCAAACCGAAAGCCATAGTGACACAATCAAAACTGTTTTCAGCAAATGGCAATGCTTCAGCATCGGCCAGTGTATAGCGAATATTCTGCACACGCCCTTCATCAATGAGCCGATCCCGGCCCACTGACACCATGGATTCATTGATGTCGGCGAGTACTACTGTGCCCTCATCGCCCACACGCTCACTGAGTCTGGCCGCAAGATCGCCGGTGCCACCAGCAAGATCCAGAACCTTGTGGCCGTAACGCACTCCGGTTTGGTTGATCGCATAGCGTTTCCATAAACGATGTATGCCCATGGACATAAAATCATTCATCACATCGTAGCGTTCAGCAACAGAATCGAACACCGCACCAACCAGTTCTTTTTTTTGGGCAGAGTCTACGGTTTGGTAGCCAAAGTGTGTTTTATCAGTCACATTAACCTGCCTATGGTGATGGGTGGTCTCTGGTGAATTTCATTAAGCGGAATTGCTTGCATTAGAAATTACTGAGTGGAGGGGTTATTTTTCTCTACCCGCTTGTGTCCGGCCACCTTCAGTTTTTCAAGGTATACCTGCCAGTTATGATCATAGTTAACACCCAGGCCATGCAGGTACGTCCAGGTAAAAATGCCAGAGTCATGGCCATCATCAAAGGCGATTTTTATGGCGTAATTACCAGCCGGAATTATTTGATCAATACCTACAGCCTCCTTACCTGTCTGCAGAACTTCCTGCCCTGGACCATGCCCCTGCACTTCAGCTGAAGGTGAATGTACCCGCAGGTATTCGCAGGTAAGATTGCATTCAAAGCCATCATCGAAATGCAACTCCAGCACACGGCTTCGCTGATGCAGTTTAATTTCAGTGGGTCGGGTCATGTTTGTGTTTCCGGCAGGAATAGACTTCCAGTTTAGACTACAGGATGTAACGACTCAGGTCTTCATCCTGGGCCAGTTCGGATAGATATTTATCTACGTAGCCTGCGTCCACTGAAATAGTGCTGCCCGCAGAATCTGCCGCTTCATATGAGGCATCATCGAGCAGCCGCTCAAGAACTGTGTGTAATCGCCGGGCACCGATGTTTTCGGTTGATTCATTCACCTGCCAGGCAACTTCGGCTATTCGTTTTATACCGTCATCTGTAAACTCAAGTGATACCTCCTCAGTACCCAACAGCGCTGTATATTGTTGCGTGAGCGAGGCATCAGGCTCGGTCAGAATACGCTCGAAATCTTCAACGGACAGTGCTTTAAGTTCAACCCGGATTGGCAGTCGACCCTGCAGTTCAGGTATCAGATCTGAAGGCTTGGTCATGTGAAAGGCGCCGGAGGCAATGAACAGAATATGATCTGTCTTTACCATACCGTACTTGGTGCTGACGGTGCAGCCCTCAACCAGCGGCAATAAATCACGCTGCACCCCTTCACGCGACACATCGGCACTGCCACCGCCGGTATCACTGCGGCGAGTCACCTTGTCAATTTCATCCAGAAAAACGATACCATTTTGTTCTACGTTATCTACCGCCAGTTGTTTTAGCTCGTCTTCATTGACCAGATTGGCCGCCTCTTCATCTGTCAGTAACTGCAATCCTTCCACTATTTTCACAGTACGGCTTTTTTTCTGATCACGCCCCAGATTTTGAAACATGCCCTGAAGCTGTTGTGTCATATCCTCCATACCGGGAGGTGCCATGATTTCTACACCGACACTGCCGGAACTGACTTCGATTTCGATTTCTTTATCGTCGAGCTTTCCTTCACGCAGCATTTTGCGAAATTTCTGACGAGTAGTGGAGTCTTCATCGGCGGCAGACCCGCCACTTGCCGGGCGCAGCAGTATATCCAGGATTTTTTCCTCGGCTACGTCTTCTGCCCGATGCCGTACCTTGGCCATTTCATTTTCACGAGTTTGCTTAATTGCGGCATCGACCAAATCACGCACTATAGACTCAACATCCCGACCGACATAGCCAACCTCGGTAAATTTAGTTGCTTCTATCTTTATAAACGGTGCATTGGCAAGTTTCGCCAGGCGTCTTGAGATTTCAGTTTTCCCCACACCTGTAGGGCCAATCATCAGAATATTCTTCGGGGTAATTTCATTTCGAAGGTTTTCTGCCACCTGCTGCCGACGCCAGCGGTTACGCAACGCTATCGCGACTGCTCTCTTTGCATCTGTTTGCCCAATGATATGCTTATCAAGTTCCTGCACAATTTCGCGAGGAGTCATGGTTGACATGGTAGTGCCCTGGTAGAAAACTGGAGTTAACGGTGAACTGAGGGCAACTGAATTTTTCAGTTGCTTGGCAAGGTTTCAACCGTCAGGTTGCCGTTGGTATAGATACAAATATCTGCGGCAATATTGAGGCTGTTTGTGACAATTTCAGTGGCACTGAGATCGGTATGGTCAAGCAGTGCCCGTGCCGAGGCTTTGGCAAAATCACCACCGGAGCCAATCGCGATCAGGCCATGCTCCGGCTCAATTACGTCACCATTGCCGGATATCACCAACGAATTTTTTGCGTCTGCCACTGCCAGCAACGCCTCTAGTCTTCGCAGCATCCGGTCAGTACGCCAGTCTTTTGCCATCTCAACGGCCGCCCTTGTCAGATTACCACCGTATTCTTCCAGCTTACCCTCGAAACGTTCAAATAAGGTGAAAGCATCGGCAGTTCCACCAGCGAATCCGGCCAACACCCGGTCTTTGTACAGGCGACGCACTTTCCGCGCGTTTCCTTTCATGATGGCATTGCCAAGGGTGACCTGACCGTCTCCGCCAATCACAACCTCTGAGCCACGGCGAACTGACACAATCGTGGTGCCACGATACTGTTGCACTAATGTATCTCCAAATGAATCAAACGCAATATTGCACTACACTCTGTGTGTGCGGTTTAGCACCAGATTGCAGATAACCACCGATTAACGCCAGTACAGTCATCGCTGCACTGTAAATCGACCAAAAAGAAGCAATGCTGAAAACAGACCCGGGCCTGCTCGGCAAAACACAATAAGTGGGAACAAACGGGAAAAGTTCAAGACAACGATAAGCAGTATGACTCAGCGCCAACACAACAATTCGCCCCCGCAGATCGCCTTGATTATACCTGCTCAGCAAGCGTCGGACAGCAGCAGTTTTCCCACCTCGGAAAAGGCTGTATCCAAGTGGCTGCTAGCCGCTGCAGGCGACGAGATCGATTCACGCGTGTCAGCTTTGATTACCGCGCTCAAGCACAGTAATCGTGTACGGAACACACCGGCCGAAAGATTGAAAATACTGGATGTGTTCGTTGGCGAATTACAGCAATTGCTGCCTGACCTAAGGGCCCGGTTTGCCGAGGCGAACTTTCCACAATCCACTTCTGCAGAAAGCGCATTTTCACAAACTGCGCTGCTACTACTGGAAATTTCTTACGGCTATAAGATTTCGTTGATTGATGCACTCAAGAAACGCGGAACGCTAACGCAAAAAGTTCGCGTTCACACTATCTATCGGGCAATCAAAGCGATCGGAGATTGCGGGCTTCACCATTCCCTGAATTACCGCCAATGGCCCACTAAATCGTGGCGTGATCTCAACACGTTGTTACTATTGGCAGAACACGAGAAAGCACACGAAATCCCAATTAACAACGGTTCAGCGCTGCAATACCCCGAGACAATACAGGGTTTATATATTGGATATACCCTGTTAAACGCCTGTGATACAAAGCACCTCCAAAGACATGAGATCAGCGCTGTTTTTTCATCGCTTTGCAATTCTGCCGAGAAATTCCGCTTAACAAAAACCAGAAATCAAAGCAGTGCCCATCAGGATTATAGCGTAGCGCTAAATTCTGCAAACGCACCCGCGCCAGATCGCTTTTCTACCTACCCTGACAATGCAAAGCTTCGATACCTGGCTCTAGAGCCACTGATGTCTCTTTTTTCCACTGGCTTGCAAACAAAACTCCCTTCAGGCAGTTTGGGCCATCATCAGCAACGACACCTCATTCAAACCTGGCTAAAAAACTCAAAACGAAAGAGTCCCCGGTGCATCCGCAACAGCATTATATTTGCACAGTCCGGATTGGAGAATATCGCTGCCACGTTGAACGCTGCCTCAAGCCAGCGCAAGTATTCAGATCTGTTTTCAACGCATTGGATTATGCGCAATCAGAGCCGCCAGGGCATTGGCCTGCAGGCGGGCTCGAAAGACAAACACAGCACAGGTATCGGAGAGCTCATGGCTTACGGTAAGGTGCAATCCGGCCAGGGCGTCCAGCCATTGTGCCAGGCGGGAGTCGTGCGCTGGCTATCCAGTGAAAAAAACAAACCAGCGAGACTGGGGGTAGAAACGATTGCCGATCGCGTTGAGTGTGTGACGCTTGCAGCAAGAGATTCGCAACAAAGTGACCAGGATACCAGAGCGCTGATAGGCATTAACCCAAACTCCACGGATAATCAGGTAATACTAATGGTCACTCGCAAGCGGGTTACATCAGGGGAGTCAATTACATTATCCGTCGGTGCATCATCGTATTATCACAACTGTATTGTTACCCTGGGTGACAAAATTGATCATAAGGGAAACTTTGACTGTTTTAAACTCGGCTCAATACCCCTCAAATAAATTCACACCGCAGATTTAACCAATGCTCATCCGGAAACAGGGGCGTAGCGAGAATCACTGAGGTGCATGAGATTTTCCAACCACATGTGGCGTTTAGTCCTTCTAAATAACTATATGTAGTCGGTAAAGATCGCTTGCATTCAGTAGTTCGCAATAGCGCTTGTTTCTGTATTGGTGCTATCTAGTCAGTGTTTTTTTTATTTGCGCGCGGATGGGCACGTTCATATACTCTGGCTAAGTGCTGAAAATCCAGATGGGTATAAACCTGCGTTGTACTGATATCTGCATGCCCTAATAACTCCTGAACAGCACGCAGGTTTCCACTGGACTCCAGCATATGACTGGCAAACGAGTGCCGCAGTAAATGCGGATACACATTGTTTGGAATTCCGGTTTTTAGCGCCAGTGTCTTTAAACGCTGCTGAATACTGCGTGGCGATAGTCTGCTACCACGCTGACTTACAAACAACGCCGTTTCATCACCTGCGACCTTTAGTAATTCACCGCGTCTTTTTTTCCATGCGTTGACAGCATTTAACGCATGACTACCCACCGGCAAAACCCGAGTTTTATCGCCCTTACCGGTCACCCTGACCTGCTGATTGCCAGTCTCAATGCTATCGAGATCAAGTTGCACAACTTCCGACAATCGCAAACCGCAAGAGTAGATTAATTCGAAAATTGCCCGATCTCGCAACAACAGAATATTGTCGCCCTCGAGTGCAAAGAGTCGCTGAATGTCCTCTATTTGTAATGTTTCCGGCAGTCCTTTTTCATCTTTGGGTGCAGGCACCTCAGCCACCGGATTGGAATCAATATACCGATGCTTGATCAGGTATTTGAATAATGATCTTACCGCCGACAATCGCCGAGCCAAACTTCGACCAGCCAGACCCGCCGCATGTTGATTACTGATCACTACACGCATATTGAAAGGATTCGCACCACGCCAATCACTAACTTCAAGGTCTTTGAGGGCGGTAGCAACTTCCGTCAAGTCTCGTCGATAGCTGCTGACGGTGTGGGGTGAATATCTTTTTTGAATGCTGAGGTATTCGCAGAATTCTTCAATCGCCAGACTAAAATCAATCTGAGTATCGGGGTTTTCAGATAGTGACGCCGGTTTTTTTTTAGTACGATTAATCGTAGAAAACCGCCAGTCTTGCACTCAACAATGCGCCGAATCGTTGCAGAAAATCCGTTCCCATATGCGGTGCAAAACGTTTTTTATTTTCGCTGGCCAGTGCTATGTAACCTATCTGGATATTTTGCCGCGCCACGGTTCGATTCAGTTGAATAATCGCCATGGATTTAACGGTCAGTGGTGTTTCAGGGAAAAATTGTTCAATACGCTCGGCAGATGCGTGGCCGCAATAGACTGGCCTTCGGCTGTGCAGTTCACGTAATGCTCTAGCGAAACTGGAATCCTGAATTGAGACGTAAGAAGGCGCATTTTGCAGACAAGCCTCTATTACCTCATTGCCAAGAATGATTGCCCGAATTTCTTCACAGCCAAGCTGATTAGACAGTGTCTTTTGAGTAATTTCAAACACATCGCCTATAGAATCTGCCGACATCAACGCGATAGAGTAATCATGGAGTAACTCTGCCAAATGATCATTTTGATGGGCAACATCTACAATTTCCGACAAACGTCCACGCAACTCATTGTACTGATCACGATGCAGCGACAGTCTTTTCTCTACAAGAGATACAGCTCCGCGCGGATAGTGCGGCACTTCTATTTCGAGCAGCAAGTCCGGGTTGCGAGCAAAAAATTCCGGGCTGCTACGCAGAAATTCTGCAACCGCGTGGTCCTGATCCGGATAGTTATAGTGTTGGTCTTCGACCAGTGCTTGTTTTTTATTGCTTATCATTATTCTAGTCTGCCTTCGAAAACTGTTTCGCACGGCCCGGTCATCATTATCGGGGCGTTTTCACCTGACCAATTCACCATCAGATCTCCACCGGTTAAATGCACCAGCACTTCTGATTCAAGGAGTCCCTGACGACACCCGACAACCACCGCGGCACATGCCCCGGTACCACAGGCCAAAGTTTCTCCTACACCTCTTTCAAACACTCGCAAATTAATCTCTTCACGATTGATCACTTCCATAAAACCTGCGTTAACCCGATTCGGAAAACGCTGGTGCGACTCAAGCTGCGGACCGAGCTTTTCCACCTGCGCTGTTCGCGTCTTATTCACCACGGTGACCACATGCGGATTTCCAACAGACACCACACCGACCGTTATTTCTCCGCCATCCAGACTGATCTGATAGCTGTCTGCCTCGGAGTCAGCAATAAACGGCACATCGTCAGGCGCAAATAATGGCACTTCCATTTTTACCGTCACCTGCCCATCTGCTTTGGCCATCAAGTGCATCAAACCAGTGGATGTTGCTACCGGTATCTCTTTGCTCTTCGTTAAACCCTTGTCAATCACATAGCGAGCAAAACATCGAGCTCCATTACCGCAATTCTCAACTTCACCACCGTCAGCGTTAAATATCCGATAGTTGAATTCAGCCTCTTTCACCGTGGCAGGTTCAATAACCAGCACCTGATCAAAACCAATGCCGAATCGACGATGTGACAAATCACGTATTTCATCTGGCGATAGAGAAAATGGCCGCTTTAAGGCATTGATAACAATGAAATCGTTTCCAATACCATGCATTTTGGTAAATTCGAAGGGCATTTCCCGCGTTCGCTATCCAATCTTTATCTACGCTTTTGTAGCGTGGTTTTACAGCTGAAGGATGTTAAAGTAAAAAATCACTAGTAACGACTAGATTATTGTTTTTTATACTTTTTGTAAGAAACCAACAGACGAGAATGTTGATCCATAATTGACACAAACCGTTCAGGTTAATTGCCTAACCATAGTAGAGATTAGAGATTTTTCAGCCTTTAATTCACTGAATAGTCAAACAAGTCAGTGATATAGCGTTGCCGGGCACAAGCGGGAGGATTTTCGAATAGTATTTAGAAAAAGTCACAGCCGGGCATAGCCACTGTCTTCAAGTCACGTCAATCTGACCGAGTGGCAAGCGATACCCGAGAGTCTGCACGATAGAAATCTGTGTAGCAGGAACGTGAATTGGGAGTTCTCTGTTCATGTAAAAACAGAAACCATCATTAACGTTTTCAGTTGCCCCGAAAATGATCTTTAAAACCCGTCTGTCGGTGTGGCATACCTGCTAAGGAGACTAACCAGGTATCACAGACTCACCGGCAAATAGAGCCTGGATGGTTTCTCTTTCACGAACCAGATGCATTTGACTTCCATCAATGACTACTTCGGCGGCACGGGTTCTGGAATTGTAGTTCGAGCTCATACAAAAAGAATAGGCTCCGGCGGAAAGTACAGCGAGCAGGTCATCGATTTGAAGCGATAAATCGCGATCTTTACCGAGAAAGTCACCTGATTCACAAACCGGACCCACGACATCGTAACAGCGTGATTGCTGGTCTGATTCCAGTACTGGCACAATCTCTTGCCACGCACTGTACAGCGCAGGCCGTATGAGATCGTTCATTGCGGCATCGACTATGGCAAAATTTTTATCGCTGCTGTGCTTTAGATAATTTACGGTCGTCAGCAGCAGTCCGGAATTTCCAACAATACTTCGTCCGGGCTCAACAATAATTTCGAGATCTCTGTCACCAATCTCCTGGTTCATAGCGGTTGCCCATGCATCGAGATCAAGTGTTGACTCGTCTTTATAACGAATGCCCTGACCGCCACCTAAATCCAGATGGTGCAGTTCTATCCCCTGTGCCGCGAGCTTGTCGGACAAGAGCAACAAACGTTGCAGTGCATCACGGTAGGGAGAAATTTCGGTGAGTTGCGAGCCGATGTGGCAATCCATCCCCACAATATCCAGATTTGGCAAATCGGTCAGGCGCTGGTACGCAGTTTCTGCTTCCTCTATCGAAATACCGAATTTATTATCACGCAGACCAGTAGAAATATAGGGATGAGTCAGCGCATCTACATCGGGATTCACCCTCACAGACACCGGGGCCTGAACACCGTGCGCGGCTGCTACCTCCGCAAGTACTTCTATCTCACCGATAGATTCAATATTAAAACAACGAATTTTCGCACCCAGTGCAAGGGCTATTTCATCACGAGTTTTACCCACACCGGAAAAAACGACCTTACTCATATCGCCACCACCGGCACGAACCCTCTCCAGTTCACCACCAGAGACAATATCAAAGCCCGATCCCAGTTTTGCCAGAATATTAATAATCGCCAGGTTGGAATTGGCCTTCATTGCATAGCAAACCAGATGTTTGCGTCCGCCAAGTGCCTTATCAAATGCATGCCAGGCTTGTTCAATGGATGCGCGTGAATAGACAAAAACCGGTGTGCCGTATTTTTCAGCAACCTGACGACAGGAAACACCTTCAATGAAGAGTTCAGTACCTTCTCTGTGGATTGCGTTCATTATTGTTTAATTTTATCCCTATTATTTTCTACTTCTTTCAGCTCCTCGTCAGTGAGCGGTTCAACGGTTACCGGCACCCCCTCATTGACCGATGGCACTACAGCAGGCTCATCTGTGGTTTCTCGCAGCCGAGCGTCCTGATCTTCAGAGTCCTGTTGTTGCAACGATTCCAATGTGCGTTGTCTCAATATCTCGAGCGACGAATTATCCAGTTGCCCGGAATTTTTCGGATCACCGGGAATAAACAGATCTGACTTGAAGCCACAGGCCGTAGCGAGACAGATCACACCCGACAGCACCACCCCTTTTGTAAACACTGCTAATTGCATTCTTTTCGCGCACCTCTATTAACAGGCGGGAGTATAACAGGCTAAATCCACTCACCCACCTTTAGGGCGCAGGTTTTTGGCAGTCAGTTAGAATGCGCTGATACACTGGTTTTTTTAAATTTTTTTTAAGAGTCAACCATGAGCGATGAGCAATTTGACGGCGTTGAAATCACCATCGGAACCGAGCCCGGCCACAGTATTATCTGGCTACACGGTCTGGGCGCTGACGGCAACGATTTTGTCCCTGTAGTATCAGAGCTTGAAGCGCTTGGACTTTCCAATTGTCGGTTTGTTTTCCCCAATGCACCGACACGCCCGGTAACCATCAACGCCGGCATGCAGATGCGCGCCTGGTACGATATAACCTCACTGGATTTCAATCAACGTGAAGAAGATGCCAGCGGTATCAATGCATCCGCGAGTCTACTTGATGCACTAATCAATCGTGAATCCGAAAAAGGCATCAACCCCGCGGATATCGTTATCGCCGGTTTTTCACAGGGCGGAGCCATTGCTCTTCATACCGCCATTAGACATCCGAAAAAGCTCGCAGGGGTTATGGCCCTGTCGACCTATTTACCGCTTGCAGCAACCGTCGCGGAAGAGAAACATTTAGCAAATCAGCAGACTTCCATTTTCTTTGCCCACGGTGTGCAGGATGATGTGATTGCCATTCAATATGCTCAATCCAGTAAAGAATTATTGGAAAAACAGGGGTACCCGGTGCAGTGGCACACCTATCAAATGTCACACACTCTTAGTATCGAAGAAATAAAAGATATCGCTATCTGGCTAAAAAATGTACTTGGTCAATAGATAGCGAATAAAACCAGTGTTACGTTTTATACGAACGATGAAACAGATACCTGTCGAAAACAGCAGCATTGCCAGTGCTCCTGGCGACCAGCTTCCTCCTCCGCCATTAACCAGGCTCTGCGGAATATCATTCTGACTGCCGCTCAACCGATCGGCGCCCCCTTCTACGGGTAGTTCGGTGATTTGACCAATCCATCCAGCAAAAGATGGCACACTTGCATAGACTCCGGGGACACTTTGGTTGCTGCCGCAACCCAAACCAAAACTGGTTATACCGGCAAGTTTTTGTTCACCTTGACTATTTGTTACCAGCAACGGGCCGCCACTGTCTCCCTGACAGGTATCCTGCTGGAACTCTATATTCGATGCACAGACATGGTTCTGATCAATCACCAACCCCAAACTATCAAGATTGTTTCGCACAAAGAAATCCCCCCACAGATTTCTACACTCGTTGACCGTGTGCAAATTCAGGATCGCCTGCAATGGAAAGTTAGTGGTACTCAAACTTTGATTAACAGGCGTTAACGGTTCTCTGACCGAAGTACTACCCCACCCAAGTACTACCACTGGTGCTGCAGAAGCGGCCAATGATTCAAGCTCGGCACTACTGACAAGATCGATTCCTGTTCCACGGACAGGCACAGACTCCAAACGTAATAACGCATAATCATTTACACCCCAAGGTCCATTGGTGTGATAATTATTCGTGATAATTTCAGTCACTGACTGAATAAAAGGTTGTTCAGCGCGCAGATCAAAGGCAGCGACATTAACCACTAGTTCGTAAGGTTCAACAATTCGCTGCTGCACAGTGTTTCTATCAACCACACAATGTGCTGCTGTCAAAACCCAGTTTGCCCCAAGGTAAGTGCCACCACACAAAATAGTCTGAGGCAACTGTGGTGTTACCTGCACGGTAAATTCACCGGCTGATGCGAGTGAATCACGCACTGCTTGATGTCCATCACCGGTCACCAGATATACCGCCGGTATGAACGAGTGCTGCGGTTCAATACTGAGATTCAAAGGTCTTTCTGGCCCGGCTCTGAATATCGCGCCAAGCCCACCGCCAAGCCTGCAATTTTCAAGTTGTTGAGTTGGTGTTAGCAGGGCACCGGATTCATCCGGAAAATCAAATACAATGGCACATACTCTGTCTGCCGCCACACTGCACGGTGACAAAGCGAGACCACAGTCAACCACTGAACCGCTGAATTCAACCGGCTCTGAGGCACCAAAGAAAAAAGCCTCATAGGAGTTCGATTCGAATGACACTGCCGCACTTCTACCCGTCATCACTGCCGTTAAAAAGGGATATTGCTGTGCATCCGTAATCTCGCCATTAGTCACCTGAATGACTCGTTGTCCGGAATTATTAGTCTGGCTTTCAACGTCAAGTGCCTCTGGACCGGCATTCACTACATTGAAAGATAATGCCGCTAATAAACTTAAAAAACCGGCTCTTTGAATAAAATACAACGTTGTCATTAATTCCTGTACCCGTACTAAGTAGCTGCACATTACGGTAAGATTTCCCTGTGCAATGGCGCAATAATGCGTGAAGCTCCCGCTGATTACGCTGACACCATTCAGCTTTTATGAGCCAAAAATACCTGCCGATGTGACATGATTCACATTGTCTATCAGCTTACCGTAAAGGTACGAATTAGGACTGCTACTGATACTCGTAAATTAGTTATTAGATGACCTTGTAAAAAATAAGTCATACAACTTCAAAACTAAATTAACTGACAATGACACCAGCAATTAAACTTCTGGATAAGCGAAAAATACCCTATCAATTGCATGAATACACAGCTGAGTCGGGTACAGGAAACTATGGAGAAGCGGCAGCCCGGGCCCTGAACCAGGATACCGCCCGTGTTTTTAAAACCCTGATTACAGTGATAGACGGACAACAACGCAAACCGGTTGTATCTCTGGTGGCAGTCGCTGACCAACTGGATTTAAAAAAAGTAGCGACCGAGATGAAAGGTAAAAAAGCGGTAATGGCAGATCCAGGGCTGGCACAAAAAGCAACAGGCTACGTTGTTGGAGGAATAAGTCCCCTGGGTCAAAGACAACTGTTACCCACTCTGATCGATCAGACTGCAAACAATTTCGATACGATATTTATCAGTGGTGGAAAGCGAGGTTTTCAATTAGAGATTGACCCTGCCCATCTAATTGAGCTTCTCAAAGCCAGAT
>CAZNOB010000048.1:0-30102 GCA_964574535.1 uncultured Granulosicoccaceae bacterium
AGGTTTCAGATTTGCGGCCTCGAATCCACACGCCTGACCAGTCACGGCCTGGTCGTTTGTGATAGGTGCGAAAAACCTCTCCGGTATCCCGGTGTACCAGCACCCAGGGGGCATGCGGCTGGATGACTTCGTCGTCAAAACACGCGACGGGCCGTGCACCGATCTCTTTACAAATATTTTTCCAGCGTTGGTCATGGCCGCAGTTTTCGCCATAACGTTCCCAAGCCAGAGCATGAGCGATCTCGTGCAGAATGGTATCGCGAACTTCTGCCTCGCTGTTGAGTGCGCACAGGTGTCGACTCAGGGTGATACGTTTTTTGCGCATCTGGCAGACGCCGAATCGCCGGCGAGCATTATCGAGCCCGCCGCTCCAGTCGGTCAGGCCGTGAGCATCTATCGAGTCGTTAAGCTGTTGCAGGGCGTCGGAAATGTTCATTTGCAAAGTATATCAAGGCTGCTGCAATGGCGGTCTGGATTTCAATTATTTACCTGTGAGAAATGTCATTCCAAATTTTAAAGCGTTGGTGTGCCTTTACCTTGAAGGCGTGATTGAGCACAAAACCCACTCTACGTAAATTGGTGAATCTGGCTAAAAGTCGATAGCAGGGTAGTTGAGTCCAAAGCACATCAAATGAAGACATGCTTTGAATAAAATCCCCAGCTTTGTCAGAGACTTGTAGCAGTCTCAGGGGCTTTTCAACACGGCTGCCATTGTGGTGAAAGATCGCTGGTTTCCGTCTTGATTGCGCGTGTAGGTAGTGGCCAGCTAATGGCTTAAAGCACTGCTTCCGAGCGAAATTAAAGTTCTCACAAATTCGTCAAAATTATCCCGAAGAGTTAACAACCGTCAGTCACTTCTGCTTTTTCTCTAAAGAATGCCTAGGTAGCGTTCCATTCGGCGAACCTGACAGGTTATAAGGAGTCCAGTCCTTAGTAACACCAGCGGTGTGCCATCCGGCCTCTGCGATCCCACGATTAAGGGTGTCCGACCTATGAAAATCGAAATGTACACAAAAGACCACTGCCCTTATTGCTCACATGCCAGGGCCCTGCTACAGCAATACGGTGTAGATTTTGTCGAATATGATGTCACCCACGATGCGGCGAGGATTTCGGAAATGGTTGATCGATCTTTAGGGCAGTGGATGGTGCCGCAGATATTCTTTGATGGCGTACCGATGGGCGGGTGTGATGATTTACGTATCCTGCACCATCGAGGCCTTTTGCAAGGCATGTTTGATCAAGACAATGCTCTTGAGATACCACTGGCAGCTGACGGTAACAACGGGCTGCGATTGAAGCAAGGATGATGATCGTTTCGGTATTTAAATTTGCGAGAAAAGAGAGGGTTTTGTTATTTCTTTGCAATAACCAGGTGTTCTACTAATCATCACACCGCAGCAATTGATCGAGCGGTGTTTGAAGCAACAAATTTAAAAAAATTATTTTGGAGAATAGTTATGAATATCCAGGAACACAAAAACAAAATCAGATCCTTGTCGGTATGCAGTTTACCAGTGATGCTTGCGGTCGCTGGCTGGAGCGCAAGTACAAGCCAGGCTTCCGGACCCGGGGATATCAATACAGCTCAAACCCACTGTGAGAGTGTGCCTGTTGCAGTTTCAGCGGCAGTCAAAGGCGAAAGGTATTTTGATGTTGCTGCGCAAAGCGGTGCCGACTGGCTGTGTATTTCACCTGACAAAGAGTACTTCTGGGTGGCTCAGGGAGCGGATTCGTCTATCTCTATTTATCGGTTCACTAATGATGCAGGAAACTTTGAACTTGTCGAGCGCACAAACGGATCGGAATTCGATGATCTGCTTACTGATGCCGGTGCTGGCGGGATACCTGATTTGGTATTGAGTGATGACGGTGAATATTTACATCAGGTATTCGTTGAAACCGGTACCGTTGGAGTCTACGAGATCGAGAATGGATCTTTAACTCTGGTTGATGTGCTGGCGGCATAAGTTTAGTGATAGAAAAATTTAAACGGCTGATGAGCTGCACAAGCTCGGTGGTAATCTGTAAACAGGTAAGTAAGACAATGCCGGGTAGGGACCTGCCCGGCTGAGCGTTGACAACATGGTTCTGTCAGCAGAGTATTGTTTCACTATCAACGCATAGCGTCTTTTCAATAAATAATCTTAGCGTCAAGCAGCACAAACATCGCTTTACATTTAGCGCTAAGATCCTCTAAACTCCGATTTTTCAGGCTGTGAGTTGGCAATGAGTGCCCAATGGTTCAAGGATTCACGTAAGTCTTCCTGACTGACGCCTGGTGACTTTTCTCGAGTGATTTAGTTGGAAGCTTTACACCCTGCATGTGCGACTCAAGTTCAATCCCTTCACTACCCGGTCCTGTCTGCCTTAGCAGGCTGGCTATCTCGCTTCGGCAGGAGCCACAGTTTGTCCCCGCTTGCAGTAGTTGACCGATTTTGTTAACACTGCAGTTGTCGTGATCTATTGAAGCTTGTCGGATTTGATGACTGCCAACCATAAAGCATGTACAGATTATTGCACCAACGCTGCTTTCACTTGCCGCAGGCGTTGCACTTAAGATCCGGCTGCGGTCGGCCGCGGAGTATTGCTCGGTGAGCAAGGTACTTGCCCAGTGGCGTTCCAGAGGCACGGGTTGCGGAGATATATAAAAAACAGCCAGTAGTGTTGACTTATCGAAGTACGCAAACCGGTAAATCTGCTTTGAACAATCGACCGAGGTAACCGGTTCAATTTGCGTTGTCTTGCTTAAATGCTGATTCAATAAATTTTGTAATCCCCGGGCGATCTGTTGTGGTGTTGAAGTGCCTGAAAACTCAACGCGCCAGCCGGATTCACATTTTGCAATTGCCCAGTATGTACTTGTGTTGTGTATGTATGGCTGTATTGTCTCTTGCATTTGCTCATGAAATACTGCAAAGCCATAGTGATTCATGTGGGCTTTTTTAATACTCACCCGTTGGCTTTTAGATGCCGGTTGACCTGAGACCGGATCAACCGTGGATGATACCAGTGTATTGATGCGAGCCAGACTACTAAACTGATTTGTCCAGTGCATTGGTGAAAAAACAGTCCCGAGCTGACAGCGGTGAGTGATGAGGGCTCGCAACAGAACATGCTCATCGTTGCTGCTCATCTGTACAATATCAGCATCAGCAATGCCGTAGTGACTGGCATCAACCGGATGAATTTCAATATAAGGTTCAGCCAGGTGAGATGATAATTTCGTACTGGTCCCGGTTCGTGTCATGGTGTGCCATTGATCCCTTATTCTTCCTGTGTTCAGAATCAGTGGAAATCGCGCTGAGTGTTCAGTCGGGGTGATAGCGGGTATGGGAATAAATTGAGCTCGACCAGATTGAGTGAAGAATTTCCCATCAGTGAATAAACGTTTTGATGCAACGGGATGCTGACCGCGGTGCGGCCATTGAAACGGAGTCATAGTCTGATAGTCTGCATCGGACAGCCTTGCCACAGCACCGATGTCAAAGTCTCTTTGGCCATTGTTTTTAAAAGCAGAGAGTGCTGCGTGTTCTCGAAAAATTTCTGCTGCGGAGTGATAAGTAAATGACGATTCATAACCGAGTCTTTTTGCTACCTCGCAAATGGCCCACCAGTCTGGTTTGCTATTACCACAGGGCTTTAAAAATGCGCGCTGACGGGATATCCGACGTTCAGAATTGGTGACAGTACCATCCTTTTCACCCCAGGCCAGTGCGGGCAGACGCACATGTGCAAAGCTCTGAGTATCTGATTGCTTTACAACGTCCGAAACAATCACCAGAGGACACTCAGCCAGTGCTGCAGCAACCTGGTTCGCTTGCGGCATACTATCAACTGGATTGGTTGCCATAATCCATACCGCTTTGATGTTGCCGTTTTTTATTGCTTTAAACAGATCAACTGCCTTTTGACCCGGTTGAGTGGCAATGCGGGGTGAGTTCCAGAATGTCTGTACCAGCTTTTGATGTTCTTGATTGTCGATATCCATGTGTGCTGCCAGCATATTGGCCAGTCCACCGACTTCGCGTCCCCCCATCGCATTGGGCTGGCCCGTGACTGAGAATGGCCCCATTCCCGGTTTTCCAATTCTGCCAGTTGCGAGATGGCAGTTTATGATGCTGTTGACGGTATCTGCACCGCGAGCAGATTGATTAACACCCTGGCTGAAAACTGTTATTACTTTTTCTGTCTGCGAAAACAGTTGGTAAAAATCGGCCAACGATTGCACTGCAATTCCGGTTGAACGGCTGACTTCATCTATAGACATGCTGGCAGCGGTCAGTGCTTTGTCAAAGTGTTCGGTGTGATTTTCTATATACCGCTTGTTCAGGTGGTTGCCTGATGCGATATGGTTAAGCAGCCCGTTGAACAGATCGATGTCGGTATCCGCATTCAGCGCCAGATGTGTATCGGCTATCTCGAGGCTGGCTGTTTGTCTAGGGTCAATCACAATCAACTGCAGAGACGGACGCTTTTCTTTTGCAGCGCGTATACGTTGATACAATACCGGGTGGCACCATGCCATATTTGAACCCACCAGTAAGATGACCTCTGCCGTATCAATATCTTCATAGCACCCGGGAACGGCATCACTGCCAAAGGCCCGTTTATGTCCGGCAACTGTTGATGCCATACATAGTCTGGAGTTGGTATCAATGTTTGCAGTGCCCAGATATCCTTTGACGAATTTATTGGCGACGTAGTAGTCCTCTGTGAGTATCTGACCGGACACATAGAACGCGATTGATTCTCTGCCGTACTCATCGATGATCGATTGAAATTGTTCGGCGATATGGGATAACGCTTTACTCCAGGGAACTGATTTTCCGTTGATCGACGGGTTTAACAGGCGATCACCGGTCTGAAGAGTATTGGGCAGATCCTGCCCTTTGCCGCACAGCTTGCCGTAGTTTGCCGGATGTTCGGTGTCGCCGGCTATGGTTAATGATAATCCGCGCGGGCCGGAATCTGCCTGACCAGCAGGCAGGCCTGTGGTGACTTTGACGCCGCAGCCAACGCCGCAGTAAGGGCAGGTTGTACGGGTGAGTGTTGCTTCAATTACTGCTTCCATCACGTGTTTACTGGCTGCGCAGCGGTGTATAATTCCAGCTTCACCAACACTTGCTGATCGACGACTTTTATCGGAAACACCGGAGTGCAGCCTTTGTCTGCTCCCAGTGCCTTGCCACTCTTTAGTGAAATAACCCAGTTATGCAGCGGGCAGGTGACACATTCATCATGCACAATACCTGCACTCAAAGGTCCGGCTTTGTGTGGGCAGCTATCCCGCAGTGCATAGACTTTGTTCTCTGCCGTTCGGAATAATGCGATTTGATGGTCTGTCAGTAACACACGTCGTGAACCGCGTAATGGAATATCATTGATATCTGCCACCGGGTGCCATTTGTCGTTCGAGGTGTTCATGCGACTCCCTGTAGTGCGGGTAGCGTCAGTGCTGTAAATTCATTACTGCCTTCTGCACGTTCTGCCCACGGGTCGTGTTGCGCGATTGACTGTGAAACTGCAAACCTCTGACAGTAGTTGTCGCGCTGGTGATCGCTGCCAAACAGCTGTTCGCGAATGATGTCGACACCAATTCGGTTTGCCCATTTGTACATGCGTTCCAGATAGTGACCCTGCTCACGATACATCTGTAATAGTGCTTTGGTATATTCAACCACCTGATCTTCGGTCTCAACATGACCCAGTAGTTCGGTGCCTTTAATATCCAGGCCGGCGGCACCGGCAAAGTGAATATCAAAACCCGACTCAACGCAGATCACACCGATATCCTTGCAGGTCGCTTCAGCGCAGTTTCGCGGGCAGCCAGAGACTGCCAGCTTTACCTTTGCCGGTGTCCATGAGCCCCATAGTGTTTTCTCCAGTCGGATTCCCAACCCTGTGGAATCTTTTGTGCCAAAGCGACACCAGTTATCACCAACGCAGGTTTTGACGGTTCTAAGACCTTTTGCATAGGCATGACCTGAAACAAAACCGGCTTTACCGAGATCCGACCATACAAGCGGCAGGTCTTCCTTGGCAACGCCCAGCATATCTATTCGCTGACCGCCAGTGACCTTGACTGCGGGAATACTGAATTTATCGATCACATCGGCAATGGCGCGCAGTTCATCACTGCTGGTCATACCACCCCACATTCGTGGTACAACTGAATATGTGCCGTTTTTTTGAATGTTTGCGTGTGCCCGTTCATTGATAAAGCGCGATTGATAATCGTCTATATATTCTTCAGGCCAGTCGCATATCAGATAATAATTCAATGCGGGCCGACACTTTGCGCAGCCACATGATGTGCTCCATTCCAGCGATTGCATTACTGCCGGAATAGATTTGAGATGCCGTGCTCTTATAAGACGCCGGATATCGTCGTGACCCAGTGGCGTGCAGGGACATATTGGTGTGACTGCCGCTGGTTGATAACTATCGCCCAGTGACAGAGCCATCAGTTGTTCCACCAGCCCTGTACAAGTGCCACAGGAAGATGAGGCTTTAGTGTGCGCCCGGACTTCATCAAGGGTGGTGAGATTCATGGTGGTTATCTGATCGACAATCTTGCCTTTACATACGCCGTTGCAACCGCAAATCTCTGCTTCACGCGGTAAGGCTGCAACGGCTGCTGTGGGGTCCAGCGCAGGGCCCCCCTGAAAGTTTTGACCGAATATCAGGGTGTCACGCATCTCGGTGATATCAACACGGCGCTTTAACAAATCAAAGAACCATGGACCATCTGCGGTATCGCCATACAAGACCACGCCCACGATGGTATCGTCTTCGATCACCAGTCGTTTATAGATTGCCGCGCTTGCATCTCGCAAGACAATTTCTTCGCGGTGATCAGAGGAAGTA
The DNA here is from genome assembly GCA_964574535.1 of uncultured Granulosicoccaceae bacterium. Lineage (GTDB taxonomy): Bacteria > Pseudomonadota > Gammaproteobacteria > Granulosicoccales > Granulosicoccaceae. The sequence continues at coordinate 6,871 of CAZNOB010000048.1, forward strand.
AAATCCCCGGCTGAAAATAAATCAACGCCGCTGACTTTTAATTTGGTCGAGGTGACCGAGCCGGAGTAGCTGCTGTCCTGATTCAGCAATCGTTGTGATAATACACCGGCCATCTCATAGAGTGGTGCGACCAGGCCGTAGCAAATATCCCGGTGTTCCACACATTCACCCAGTGCGAATATGTCGGGACATGAGGTTTCCATCTGATCATTCACCAGCACACCGCGATTCACCGCCAGCCCACTTGATGCTGCAAGCGCAACTGACGGTTTAATGCCTACCGCCATTACCACCAGTTCGCATTCGATTCGGGTTCCGTCCTGCAGCAGAACTGCGGCTACGCGATCATCACCCTCAATACTCTGTGTGTTTGCACCAGTCATGATAGTGATACCTTTTTGCTGCATGGCTTCCTGTAATAAATAGCCTGCTGCAGAATCGAGTTGTTTTTCCATTAACGTATCAGCCAGATGCAATACCGTTACCGTCATGCCCTGTGCGTGCAGACCCGCAGCCGCTTCAAGCCCAAGCAATCCGCCACCGATCACAACCGCCTTGCCTCTGTGGTTGGCGACGTCGATCATTTTTTCTACATCATCCAGGTCACGGTATACCATGACACCATCAAGCGTATGTCCGGGTATCGGTATGACGATGGGGGCCGACCCTGTTGCTATCACCAGTTTATCGTAAGACTGTATCAGTCCATCTGCTGTAGATAGTGTTTTCTCAGCAGTGGAGATACGTTCAATCAAGGTGTTTTTATGGAGCGTGATTTGATTGCTTTGATACCACTCGTCATCATGAGTGATGATGTCTTTGTAGGTCTTTTCGCCTGACAAAACCGGAGATAACATCAGGCGGTTGTAGTTAACTCTTGGTTCGGCATTAAAAATTGTGATATCAAATTTTCCGGCATCGGCTTCCAGCAGATCTTCCAGTAATCTGCCAGGTGCCATGCCGTTGCCAATAATAACCAGCTTCTCTTTCATTTTTAGTTTACTCCTGTGCTGCTACTGCTTTAGTAGAAAGCACTGCTTGTGCGTGCTGATCGATTCTGTGTTGCCTTTTTGCAGCGATCGCATCCAGTAAATGTTGTTCGGGGTTTGCGCCGCCCTCATAGGCCTCAAGGAAGTCAAGTAGCTCCTCTCTGTAGGCGTAGTAATCCGGGTGAGCCAGTAGCTGATCCCGTGAACGGGGTCGCGGCAAATTAACCTCCATGATATTGCCAACATTGGCATTGGGGCCGTTTGACATCATCACCACGCGGTCGGCCAGTAGAATTGCTTCATCGACATCGTGGGTGACACAGATGGCTGTGACTTTGGTGCGTGCCCATACATCCATTAATACATCCTGTAGCTCCCAGCGGGTCAGGCTATCGAGCATGCCAAAGGGTTCATCAAGTAGTAACAACTTGGGGGACAAAGCAAAAGCCCGTGCGATTCCCGCTCGTTGTTGCATTCCGTTTGACAAATCTGCCGCATGTCGGTGCATGGCATCTGCCAGTCCTACGCGTGAGAGATAGTATTCAATAACATCACGACGCTCTGCAGCACTGGCTTTGGGGTAAACTCGCTCGACCCCGAGCGCAACATTTTCATAGGCAGTGAGCCACGGCATTAGCGAAGGTGCCTGAAATACCACGGCACGGTCAGGGCCTGCATCATTGACGTGGTAGCCATCCAGAACAATTCCGCCCCTGGTGATTGGATTAAGCCCGGATGCCATAGACAGCACCGTGGATTTTCCACAGCCCGAGTGACCGATGACGGTGACAAACTCGCCTTTTTTAATCGATAGTTCAAACTTGTCAACAACCGTGAGCGGGCCTGTGGGTGTCGGGTAGGTTTTTGTGACCTGGCTAAAGTCAAGGTAATGTGCTTTACGTGGTGAGGCTGCGGAGTCGGCAACAGCCTTAGGCAGTTTTGCCTTTTTAGCTCTGGTCCTGTCCAGTGGTACTACTGTCGGAGCTTTGTTGGTGATGTTTTTCGGTAAGGCGGACTCGGTGTCCATCGACATTAAATGGCGAGTAATTCTTACTCGCAGATCGATGAATTTTTCATTGTGATTCATGGCGCTGCGATCTCGCGGACGCGGGATTGCTATTGGAAATTCCTCGCCCAGTCTCGCAGCAGGGGATGGTGTTAGAGTGATCACCCTGTCTGCCAGTAAGATCGCCTCATCTACATCGTTCGTGATTAGAATGATGGTACGTTTTTCTTTTTTTGATATTTCTGCCAGTTCGTCTTGTAGGCGGGCGCGGGTGAGTGCGTCCAGTGCCGACAAGGGTTCGTCCAGTAACAAAACTTCAGGTTGCATCGCCAGTGCCCGGGCAACGGAAACTCGTTGTCGCATTCCGCCTGACAGTTCGGCGGGTTTGCGATCACGTGCGTGGGCAAGGCCAACCATTTCAATGTAGTGATTAACGCGCTCGCGACGTTCCTTCCTGGTCAGTGATCGACATACCGAGTTAACCGCCAATGCTACATTGCCCTCGACCGATAACCAGGGCAGCAGCGAATAGGACTGAAAAACGACGGCTCTTTCCTGACTCGGTGCATCTACTTCTCTGCCTTTAAAGATTACCCCGCCGGTATCGGGTTTGATCAAGCCGGCGAGTAGTGAAATAAGAGTGGTTTTTCCTGAACCGGAGTAGCCAGTGATAGCGACAAATTCTCCCTCATAAACCCGTAGGTTTATATTGTCCAGTACATGGTTAGTGGTCGATCCGGACGTATAATGTTTCGACAGGCCACTGGCTTCGAGTATAGGTTTCATTGGTGTGCCTCGTTAGCGATTGTCAGTAAACGTAAAGGCTTGTTGTAAGGCAAACATCAGACGATCAAGCAGAAATCCAATCATGCCTATGGTGAGTACGGCGAGCATTATGCGAGCGAGTGATTCAGATGATCCGTTTTGAAACTCATCCCATACGAACTTGCCCAGCCCGGGATTTTGAGCCAGCATCTCGGCGGCGATAAGCACCATCCAGCCGACTCCCAGTGACAATCTCAAGCCGGTAAAGATCAGTGGCAGTGCTGACGGTAAAACAACCCGGGTGATTGTTTTCGCGGTTGATAACTGCAGCACCTTGCCAACGTTCATGAGATCTTTATCCACCGATGCGACTCCCAGTGCAGTGTTGATCAGGGTTGGCCACAACGAACAAAGAGTCACCGTGATCGCTGACACCACCATGGCTTTTGGCAGCCAGCCCCACGGATCAATATAAAGTGCAGAGACGACCATTGTTACTAGAGGCAGCCATGCGAGTGGCGAAACCGGCTTAAACAGCTGAATCAGTGGACTTAATGCTCCATTTACCGTGCGGGATAGCCCTGACGCGATACCCAGTGGTACTGCGATAATCACAGCAATAGAAAATCCAAGTCCGACGGTGACCAGTGAGGTAAAGATCTGGTCAATAAATGTTGGTTTACCCGTGTATTCGCGATGCTTAACCTTGTCTGCTTTTCCTTCTGCTATTAACTTTTCATTGCGTTTGTCCATCCGCTCGTAAAAGGCCACTGCCTTTTGACGTTCCAGCTGGTGATCCTGCCACAGGTTGCCGACCTGCTTTAATACCTGCACGGGACCCGGTACCGTACCCAGTGATGTATTAACCCTGGGTGCGAATATTGCCCAAAGGCTCACAAAAACTATGATGCCTATCAGTGGTATAAAAAGACGTTGCTTCAGTTCGTTTAGTTGTTCGGATACAGCATCACCCGCTGCCATTTTCATTAGCGGCAGAGTCCAGCCGAAGCCGACAGCATCCAATGCTGTTTCTGATTTGTTAATAAATTTTCGAAATAGAGGGTGGGCATCGTTCGATGGTCTGGCATCCACGGTGAGTTCGGCTGACATGGAATATTCCGTTGTGTATTTGTTGGATGGTTAGGTGCGATGGGTGCGAAGTTGCGGAACTGGCTTAGCGGTGTGGCTTGTCGCAGCAGTCTGTTCAGTGCTGCTGCGACTGAATGCCTTTGGTCGCCCTGGCGTGCTGTTTGGAAAGTTCGATAACACTTTATCTTCGTGACAGTCGCCATAGCGGCGTTAGAAAAGTTCGACGCAGGCCCTGCTATACCAGAATTTTTCTGTCTTGCTCTGACGGCTGTCACTGTGAAAAGTTTTTTACTGAACTTCCCGCTCAGCCCACTAGTTTCCCTCTGCGTCCGACTCTTGCTTGAGCCCGATTGTTAGTGATTGCAGATAGGCATTTGGTGCGCGTCCATCGTAAGTAATATTGTCTATGAACTCATTGGTCGGGGCACGATAGCCATCCGTGTCCTACGGAAAGTCTGCCGTATCTGCATATCCTTCATCGACCAGTAGCTGTGCTGCGGCCAGGTAGATATCTGGCAAATACACTGATTTGGCCACCGAGTCATACCAGTCGTCGGGTTTTGATTCTTCAATCTGACCCCAGCGACGCATTTGCGTGAGAAACCACACCGCATCTGAATAGAAAGGGTAGGTAGCGTAGTAGCGGTAAAACACGTTGAAGTCGGGTATCTCGCGTTTGTCACCTGGTTCGAATTCAAAAGTGCCGGTCATGGATGCGCCTATGACCTCGGGATCAGCGCCAACATATTCAGAGCGAGACAAGATCTTTACGGCTTCTGATCGATTGGCATTATTGTTTTCATCCAGCCATTGGGCAGCCCGTAACAGGGCTTTCGTCAGTGCGAGGGTAGTGTTCGGGTTCTCGTCGACAAATGCCTTTGATAGTCCGAAGACTTTTTCAGGATTATTTTTCCATATCTGGTAGTCCGTGATTACCGGCACGCCAATACCTTTTGCAACAGCCTGTTGATTCCATGGCTCACCAACGCAATAGCCAAGAATAGTCCCGGCTTCCATGGTAGATGGCATTTGTGGGGGAGGTGTGACAGACAGTAATACTTCGGCGTCCTGCTGTCCGGATATATCACTGCTGCTGTAATAACCGGGATGAATGCCGCCAGCTGCAAGCCAGTAACGCAGTTCATAGTTGTGTGTAGAAACAGGGAAGACCATGCCCATATTAAACGGTAGCCCTTCATCAGCATAAGCTTCCACCACGGGTTTGAGTGAAGATGCACTGATGGGGTGGATCGGTTTATTGTCTTTATCATGTGGGACATGTTTTTTCATGTCTGCCCAGATATCATTGGATACTGTAATGCCGTTACCGTTTAAATCCATTGAAAATGGCGTCACTATGTGTGCTTTGGTGCCATAGCCTATGGTCGCGGCAAGGGGCTGGCCGGCCAGCATGTGTGCACCGTCTAAATCTCCGGTGATAACGCCATCCAGTAACACCTTCCAGTTGGCTTGTGGTTCCAGTGTGACAAATAGTCCTTCGTCCTCGAAGTAGCCGTTCTCGTAAGCAACTGCCAGCGGTGCCATGTCTGTCAGTTTGATGAAGCCAAGTTTTAGTTCATCTTTTTCTACATCGAGCGGTAAAGTTTCTGCTGCGTTTAATGTCGAAATACTGATCAGCGTTGTAAGGGATGCATAAGCGCACAGTCTCAGTATTGCGCTGCCTTGTGTTTGAGCAGGGTGATGCCGTTGAGCCATAATTATAAACCGTAGTAGTTGCGAGGACTGAGGGCAGGTTATACTGTGGCGGCGGTTTCGCATTCTGCTAATTTCACATAGTGATGCTGCGTAAAATGCAGCGGGAGAAAATCTCATTCGTCATCAGTTGCCATTACACTATATTGATGCTGTTGCCAGAGTAGGGTCCATACGCAAGGCAGCAGAAGAACTCGCAATTACTTCAACAGCCTTGAATCGCCGTATACTGAGTATGGAGGATGAGTTAGGCGTTCCAATATTTGACCGTCTGCCATCGGGCGTGAGGCTAAGTGTTGCCGGAGAGCTTTTCATTCATCACGTGCGTAAGCAGTTATCCGACATGCAACGGGTTAAATCGCAGATTGCTGATCTGGGGGGCGAGCGGCGTGGCCATATATCGGTGATCTGCGGTCAGGCGCTAATGAATTCGTTTTTGCCTGAAATGATCTCAAGATACCGAAGCGAACATCCGGCCGTAACCTTTGATGTACGTGTGTGTAATCGACATGAGGTAGAAGCCTCACTGGTTGATTACTCTGCCGATATCGCGTTGATATTTGAGCCTCGATTATTTAACGATTTCCACAGTGTGATTGACGTCATGCAACCGCTTGAGTTAATTGTGTCAAGCGATCATCCTTTAACGGGCAAGCAATCTCTGCGATTAACTGAATGTGCCGAGTACCCTATGGTGCTGCCAACCCGTGCCAATGGAGTTCGACATTTGTTAGACCAGGCGGCACTCAGGCTTTCGCTGGATTTGCCAGTAATGATTCAATCGGATAGCCAGGCGCTGATACTGGAAAGCCTTAAGCAACATAACATGGTGACTTTCCAGATACCCATTGGCACTGGCACACTGACCAGAGATGCCGGGGTAGAAAAGTGCACTATCGATACGAGAGATGTCAGTGAAGGGAGGTTGTTTCTGGGGCAGCTCAAGGGGCGTAATCTGCCGGTGGCCTCTGCTCGTTTTCTTGAGCAACTGGCGGGTCAGCTCGATGAAATGTTTGGTGATCAATGAGGTTTTTCAAGTCAATACGCAATACAAATAAAAGCGGAAATTCGCTGCGTTTTCAGTGCGCTGTCTGCTGTGATGCAAAAAGTGCAGCACGGTGCAGGTAAATTAGCAGCATCCGTTGATTCTGGTAGTCGGTACGCTTCATTGGAATTCAAAAAAACCAGTGAGGTTACATGAAACTACGAAGCATATTGGCGGGTACTGTGCTCGCATCCGGTTTAGTAAGTGCGACAGGCGCGCTGGCTCAGGACACAATTAAAGTCGGTGTTTTGCACTCTTTGTCCGGCACCATGGCCATCAGTGAAACTACTCTGAAAGACACTATGCTAATGCTTGTCGAACAGCAAAACGCTAAAGGTGGATTACTGGGTAAGCAACTTGAGGCGGTGGTGGTTGATCCTGCCTCCGACTGGCCTTTGTTTGCAGAAAAAGCGCGGGAACTCATCGAAGTAAATTCAGTGGCCGCTGTTTTCGGAGCATGGACATCTGTTTCCAGAAAATCAGTATTACCGGTTTTTGAAGAACTGGATAGCTTGCTCTTTTATCCGGTGCAGTATGAAGGTGAAGAATCTTCGAAAAACGTATTCTATACCGGCGCAGCGCCAAACCAGCAGGCTATACCGGCGGTTGATTATCTCAAAGATGATATTGGTATTGAGCGATGGGTGCTTGCCGGTACTGACTATGTTTATCCGCGAACCACCAACAAGATTCTTGAGGCCTATTTGAAGGATAGCGGCGTTCCCGAAGAAGACATCATGATCAACTATACACCATTCGGTCATTCCGATTGGCAGTCCATTGTCGCTGATATCAAGAAATTCGGTAGCGCTGGAAAGAAAACCGCGGTGGTATCAACAATAAACGGTGATGCTAATGTGCCTTTCTATAAAGAACTGGGTAATCAGGGCGTACTGGCTGAAGATATTCCGGTGGTCGCGTTTTCAGTGGGAGAGGAAGAGCTATCCGGTATAGATACAGCACCTCTGGTTGGGCACCTTGCGGCCTGGAATTATTTCATGAGTGTTGACTCGGCTGAAAACGATGAATTTATAGCTGGCTGGCACAAGTTTATCGGTGACGAAGAGCGTGTTTCCAATGATCCCATGGAAGCGCATTACATCGGCTTCAATATGTGGGTTGAGGCGGTTGAGAAAGCCGGCACAACTGAACCGGCTGCAGTGCAGGAAGCCATTATCGGTGTGACTGTACCGAACCTTACTGGTGGTGTTTCAGCGATGCTGCCCAATCATCATGTCACCAAGCCGGTATTGATTGGCGAGATACAGGATGACGGTCAGTTCGAAGTCGTTTGGGAAACCAAAGGTTTGGTCGCAGGTGATGCATGGTCAGACTACCTGCCCGGCTCGAAAGATATTATCTCTGACTGGCGTAAGCCGCTGTCTTGCGGAAACTATAATGTGAAGTCCGGTAAGTGCTCTGGTCAGAATTTGTAACTTATCTCCATGGTGGTATTTGGTATGGCAAGTTATGCGATTTAGCATGGCTTGCCATATTTTTTACCGTTCGGGTCTGAGTTGATTCTTACTGTTAGCGACGTATCTGGGGTGCGTCGTTAACATCATTTCCTACACACGACACACTCGCCTTGTTCTTGTAAGGTCTGGTGGAGCATTCATTTGATAGCCGCATGCATTTCAATGATCTATCGCAATCATTTTCTCGACCTTTATTCGAGTGACAGTCGGCGGGTGATTGCCAGAAGGCCCGGTGGTGGCTTCTTATCGATTGTTTTTCTTCTTTTTTCGTTAACCTCCGCAGGCGTTCTTGCGGAAGAAAGCGCCAATCAACTGATAGACGTTCTGGGGCCTCAGTTGACAGAGAGAAAGTCTGTGTCAAACGCAATAGATCAGATTGCGGCGTCTGGCGCGCCAGGCAAGCGGATGTGGCTCGAAGCGATTCTCGAAGGAACGCTTTATCAGCGTAAATCCGATAAAAAAATGGTGTTGGTGAACAAACAGGGATCTTCCTTTGAACTCACCTCCGCAATAGATGGTTCGGCGCTGGGCAGTGCCGGTAAGCGCGAAGTGAGTAAAGTAAAAATAAATAATGCACTGCGCAGGAAACTTCGGAGCGCCATAGCAGCGATATCGCTTCAGGATGCTGACCCCGTAGTCAGGCAGGCCGCTGTTGAGCGTATGTTACAGTCTCTGGACGAAACCACTCTGAAGGCAATCAGCTCTCAGTCTGTTACTGAAACCGATCCCGACGTTAAAAAGTTAATGGCATTGGCAGTTCATTTAAATGCTTTGGAAAACGGCTCTGATGATGAAAAACTTTTGGCAATCGAATCACTGGATAAGAATACTCGTGATCAGGTGACTCAGCGCTTACAGGTTCTCAGTTCAGATAGTGCCCCGACTGTCGCGGAAGCCGCCTCCGCTTCACTTGAAAAAATTAATCGCCGTATTGCTCTGTTTGAAAAAGTAGAGACGCTATTGTTCGGTCTCAGTCTGGGGTCTGTGCTTGCGATGGCTGCGATCGGGCTGGCCATAACCTTCGGCGTCATGGGGGTGATTAACATGGCGCACGGCGAAATGATTATGATAGGTGCATACACCACATGGTTTGTGCAACAAGCGGTACCGGGTATCATTGAGTATTCGCTACTGGTGGCCATACCTATGGCGTTTATCGTCGCTTTTCTTGTCGGGGTAATTATTGAAACCCTTGTTATCCGACACTTGTATGGCCGACCACTTGAGACACTTCTGGCCACATTCGGCATCAGTCTTATTCTTCAACAAAGTGTGCGTACACTGGTGTCGCCACAAAACGTACCAGTGTCCAATCCATCATGGCTTTCCGGTCAGTGGCATATTGATCCGGCACTGGCGGTCGCTGTTAATCGGGTGGTGATCTTTTTTTTCTGCCTGGTCGTTTTTTTCGCCTTGATGTGGCTACTGCGTAAAACGTTTTTTGGTTTGAAAGTGCGTGCAGTCTCGCAGAACCGCCAGATGGCCAGAGCCATGGGGGCGCAGTCTTCAAAGATTGATTCAATGACATTTGGCCTTGGTGCTGGTATTGCCGGAGTCGCCGGTGTTGCACTGAGTCAGCTCACCAATGTAGGTCCCAATATGGGACAAGCCTATATTGTTGACTCTTTCATGGTAGTGGTGTTTGGTGGAGTAGGTAATCTATGGGGTACGTTGTTGGCAGGGTTGTCGTTGGGGGTGGCGAATAAGTTTCTGGAACCCTCGGTTGGTGCGGTGGTGTCAAAGATTGTAGTGCTGGTCTTTATCATCATTTTTATTCAACGCTACCCGCGTGGATTATTCCCGCAACGTGGCAGAGCGGCAGGGGACTGATATGTTGACCGCATTACGGGGTGATCGTGGTGGTCAGATACTGCTAACGATATTACTCATTGGAACCATTGTTCTGCCAATTCTCAATCTGGGTTTGCCTGAATCGCATGCCTGGCATGTCTCTACCTATCAGCTGAATTTGTTTGGTAAATACCTTTGCTATGCCTTACTTGCAATGTCAGTTGATCTGGTGTGGGGTTATATGGGATTTCTGACACTTGGCCATGGAGCATTCTTTGGACTGGGGGGGTATGCCATGGGCATGTACCTTATGCGTCAGATCGGTGATCGCGGTGTCTATGGCGATCCGGTGTTGCCAGATTTTATGGTTTTTCTGGATTGGCAGGTGCTGCCGTGGTACTGGTGGGGGTTTGACTGGTTCCCGGTAGCGCTGGTGGCAATCCTTGTGGTGCCTGGTTTGTTGGCATTTTTATTCGGCTGGTTTGCTTTTCGCAGCCGGGTTAACGGTGTCTATTTATCAATTATCTCCCAGGCCATGACTTATGCGCTGATGCTGGCTTTCTTTCGAAATGAGTTTGGCTTTGGCGGCAACAACGGTTTGACCGATTTTAAAGAAATACTCGGTCAGCCGGTAAACGCGCAGACCACCCGCGTGGGGTTGTTTGTAGCCTCGTCACTGGCAGTGATTGCCGGGTATCTGCTATGCAGAAACATAGTCGCTTCGCGTGCGGGCAAAGTGGTTGTGGCCATTCGCGATGCTGAAAATCGCGCGCGCTTTCTGGGTTATAGGGTTGAGAACTATCAATTGTTGGTTTTAGTGGTCTCTGCCATGCTTGCGGGGGTGGCTGGTGCGCTGTACGTACCGCAAGTTGGTATTATCAATCCTGGGGAGTTCTCACCGCTTAACTCGATAGAAATAGTCATTTGGGTAGCCATTGGCGGACGTGCAACGCTGTACGGAGCAGTAGTGGGTGCGCTGTTGGTTAATCTGGCAAAGTCATGGTTTACAATAGCGTTACCGGAATACTGGATCTTTGCGCTGGGTGCGCTGTTTGTCCTGACCACGCTATGGCTTCCATATGGTGTTGCCGGACTGCGTCGCGGGCGGATAATCGCATGAGTGAATCTACAACACCGGTTGATGCACGTAATGGTACTTTGTTGTACATGGAAGATGTGAGTGTCAGTTTTGACGGATTCAAAGCGATAAACAAGCTCAACTTTTATGTCAATGATGGGGAATTGCGTTGTGTTATCGGGCCAAATGGTGCTGGTAAAACGACGATGATGGATATTATCACCGGCAAAACCCGTCCGGATACCGGGCAAGTCTGGTTTGGCAGTCAGATAAACCTGTTAAAGCTGAGCGAACCCGAGGTAGCTGAAATTGGCATTGGCAGGAAGTTTCAAAAACCGACTGTGTTTGAAGCGCTGAGCGTGTTTGAAAACCTTGAACTGGCAGCAGCCGGTGATCGTCGCCCCATGTCAACACTGAGATTTTCACTCTCTGCTGAACAAAAGGCTTCAGTGCAGGAAGTCGCTGAAATTATAAGCTTACAGGATCAACTCGATCGCCCGGCGCAAATACTCTCTCACGGTCAAAAGCAATGGCTCGAGATCGGAATGTTACTCATGCAAAAACCTCGTTTGCTGTTGGTAGATGAACCGGTGGCGGGGATGACGCATCAGGAAATGGATCGAACCGGTCAGCTCCTCAGTGATCTTGCCGGTAAGCATACTGTGGTTGTGGTGGAACACGATATGGATTTCGTTCGATCACTGAATAGTCGCGTGACGGTACTGCATCAGGGGAGCGTGCTGGCAGAAGGAAGTATGTCAGACGTGCAGAGTGACCGTGATGTAGTGCGCGTATATCTTGGTGAATAGGGAGAACGTATGTCAATGGTAACCGTCAACGACCTGAACCACTATTATGGCCAGAGCCACACGCTGCGTAATGTGACGCTCGAAATCCCAACGGCATCCTGCACTTGCCTGATGGGCCGAAATGGCGTTGGTAAAACGACATTCGCAAAATGTTTGATGGGATTGGAACAGCCACGTGACGGGGAAATATTGTTTAAGGGGTTGCAACTGGAGCGTTTGCCGGCAGAGCGCCGTGCGGCAGAGGGTATCGGGTATGTACCCCAGGGTAGACAAATATTTCCGCTGTTGTCCGTCGAAGAGAACATAAGAACCGGTTTTTTTTCAGGTAAATCAAAAACACATAATATTCCCGACAATATATACGAGTTGTTTCCGGTACTTGGCGAAATGAAAAACCGCCGCGGCGGTGATCTATCCGGCGGACAACAACAACAATTGGCTATCGCACGTGCTCTGGTCCTTGAACCCGTATTGTTGATACTGGATGAGCCGGCGGAAGGTATACAACCCAGTATCGTTCAGGAAATTGCTGCTGTAGTGAAAATGCTTAGCCACGAACTAAATATTGCGGTATTACTTGTAGAACAAAAGTTACCTTTAATTCGTAAAGTCGCTGATCGTTTCGCTATTATGGACCGCGGTAGTATTGTGGCCAGCGGTACAATGGATCATTTGGATGATCAACTTGTCAATCAATATCTGGTGGTATAGCTGTATTGACAATCAGTGATAACTAACCACAAAAACCAAAGGGGTAAGTGATGGATAAAATAATAGTGTCGGGGTTGCTGGTGTTGATGCACACTCCTGTGCTGGCGCATGAGTCCGGGGAATCGATAATAGTGCATGCTCTGGAACACGGTCATGGTGCCAATGCTGTTGTTTTTTCTGTGGGGCTGGCTTTGCTCACTGGTGCTGTTATCGGTGCCCTCAAAATTAGTGCACTTCGATCGGCAGAGCGTGATTAACCGGACGTGTTGTCTGAAGTCATTGTCAGGCGGAGATAAACGGCTGAGGTACGCTCACCTGTGATTAATCAATCTGCCGCGGTCCTTGAATCGGGAGAGCATACAACTCATGCCGACCGGTTGCCAGAGTCTTCAGTGGCCAGGGAGTGGCGGGCATCTCTTAACCTTCGCTTTGAGCCATCTGCCAGTAAAACCATATTGCGCCGCAGTCATCGCGGGCCGCTTATGGTGCAGCGGCCATTCTATCCGGAAGGTGAAACGTGCCACGCCTATGTACTGCACCCGCCTGCTGGTATTGTCGGTGGAGATCATCTGATGGTGAAAGCTACTTGCCAGTCCGGGGCTCGAGGTTTGGTTACCACCCCCGGCGCCGCGAAATTCTATGGATCGGATGGTCGCCTGGCACAACAGGAGCAACATATTTCAGTGGGTGATTCGATGCTGGAGTGGCTGCCACAGGAAACTATCTTTTATAACCGCTGTAATGCGAAACAGATTACCCGTGTTAACCTGTCTGCAGAAAGTCGTTTTATCGGTTGGGAGGTAAATTGTTTTGGTCGGCCAGCCGGTGATCAGTTGTTTGAGTCCGGTCGCATATCGAGCCGTATGGAAATCTACATGGAAGGTACAGCATTGTTATTGGAGCGATTAAAAGTCACCGGTTCTGCTGACCTGGAAATGAATTCTGGTATGCGCAGCGCCAGCGTCAATGCAACAATGATCGCTATTTCTCCCGGACTTTACGTGGCCGAATTGTTAGACAGGGTTCGTGATACATTTTCTCGAAAGGATTTGTTTTCCGCCACTCTGATCGATAGTCTGCTGGTGATTAGATATCTCGGACACAGTGCAGAGGAGGCGCGTTACGGATTTATCTGTGTGTGGCACGCGCTGAGGCCAACCATTATACAGCGGCAGGTCGTGGTTCCCCGAATCTGGGCAACCTGAACATCAATGATAACCAGGTGGATTTTATGGAATTAACGCCAAGAGAAAAAGATAAGCTACTCCTGTATACCGCTGCACTGGTTGCGGAGCGTCGTTTAAACCGGGGAGTTAAACTGAATTATCCCGAATCTGTTGCCTACATCAGCATGCAAATAATGGAAGGTGCCCGAGACGGAAAAACCGTGGCAGAGCTAATGGCCTATGGTCGGACGATACTGACTACCGAGCAAGTGATGGATGCTGTGCCAGCGTTAATTCATGATGTGCAGGTAGAGGCTACTTTCCCCGATGGGACCAAACTGGTCACTGTGCATGAACCGTTGCAACCCAAAATGACCGAAGGACTGTGAGCATGATACCTGGTGAAATTGTTTGTGCAGAAGGAGAGATAGAAATCAATATTGGCCGTACCACGGTGTCGCTTGCCGTAGCCAATAGTGGTGACAGACCAGTGCAGGTGGGATCCCACTACCATTTCTATGAAGTGAATCCGGCGTTGTTATTCGACCGCGAACAAACAAGAGGTTTCCGTTTGAATATTGCGGCGGGTACCGCCGTACGCTTCGAACCCGGTCAAAGCCGTACGATAGAGCTGGTCGCGCTGGACGGGAAACGTCATGTCTATGGCTTTAATCAACAGATTATGGGGGCGTTGTGAATAAAGTTAATTCAACTATTGCGTTATGGAATCTCACGGTATGACAACTCTTGACCGTCAGGCCTATGCAGAGATGTATGGCCCTACCACTGGTGATCGCGTCAGGTTGGGCGACACTGCACTGTGGATAGAAATCGAAGAAGATCGCACCTTCTACGGCGAAGAGGTTAAGTTTGGTGGTGGTAAGGTGATACGGGACGGCATGGGGCAGAGCCAGCTTGCGAGTGCAGAAGTTGTTGATGTCATTATTACCAATGCCACTATTCTGGATCATTGGGGAATTATAAAAGCCGACATTGGTATCAAGCATGGGCGCATCAGTGCCATCGGAAAAGCCGGTAACCCCGATATTCAACCTGGGGTCGATATTCCCATAGGGCCCGGTACGGAGGCCATTGCTGGGGAGGGCATGATACTGACTGCCGGAGGGATCGATGCGCATATCCATTTTATTTGCCCGCAACAAATAGAGGATGCCATTTGTTCAGGCATCACCACCATGTTGGGTGGGGGTACCGGGCCCGCAACCGGCACCAACGCGACGACCTGTACGCCCGGACCATGGAATATTCACCGTATGTTGCAAGCCAGTGAAGCACTGCCGATGAATCTGGGTTTTCTAGGCAAGGGCAACGCTAGTTTACCGGTGGCTCTGGAAGAGCAGATCACAGCAGGCGCCATTGGACTTAAACTTCATGAAGACTGGGGCACCACGCCCGCGTCAATCGATTGCTGTTTGAGTGTTGCCGAAGCGATGGATGTACAGGTTGCCATTCATACCGATACCTTGAATGAATCCGGCTTTGTTGAACATTCATTGGCCGCCATGAAAGGGCGGACCATTCATACCTACCATACGGAAGGGGCAGGCGGTGGGCACGCCCCGGATATTATCAAAGCCTGTGGTCAGTCCAATGTCTTACCGTCGTCCACGAACCCGACACGTCCTTACACTGTCAATACCATCGATGAACATCTGGATATGCTGATGGTATGTCATCACCTTGATCCGGCCATCGCCGAAGATGTTGCGTTTGCAGAGTCACGTATACGCCGTGAGACGATTGCCGCCGAAGATATATTGCAGGATTTAGGGGCGTTCTCAATGATCGCTTCTGATTCACAAGCTATGGGCCGCGTGGGTGAAGTCATTTGTCGTACCTGGCAAACTGCACATAAGATGCGAGTGCAGCGTGGTTCGTTGCCAGGTGATGCCGCTGACACCGATAACTTTCGTGCCAGGCGATATATTGCAAAATACACAATCAACCCGGCAATATCTCATGGCATTTCTCACGAGGTGGGATCGGTTGAAGTCGGTAAGCTTGCAGATCTGGTGTTATGGAAACCGGCGTTCTTTGGCGCGAAACCGTCACTGGTAATTAAGGGTGGCATGATAGCCTATGCGCCGATGGGTGATCCCAATGCATCTATTCCTACGCCACAACCTGTGCACTATCGGCCTATGTTTGGTGCACTGGCTGGTGCTCGTGCAAGTACTTCTATGACCTTTCTCTCCTCCGCGGCAATGCAGACAGATATTGTAGATCAGTTGAACATTAAAAAGCTGATTGGGGAAGTGTCGAACTGCAGAAACATTGGTAAGAGCGATATGATACATAACGAGTATCAGCCGGATATTGAAGTCGACCCGCAGACTTATGTGGTTAAGGCCGACGGGCAGGAGCTATCCTGCGAACCTGCGACCGAATTGCCGCTGGCGCAACTCTATCATCTGTTTTAACGGGTAATTTATTATGATGCAAATTACGCAACGCACATCGTCGGATATGGCCGCAGCCGCCAGCGTCACACTGCCTATGGATAAGCGGGTTAAGTCTCGCTTGCGAGTTACTCTGGACGATGGCCGTGAGGCAGGTATTATTCTTGATCGTGGAGACTGCTTGCAGCACGGCGATAAATTGTTGTCTACAGAGGGTGATGTTGTCGAAGTAGTTGCCGCGACCGAAACTGTTTCGATGGTTGTTTGTGATGATCCTCTGTTGTTCGCTCGTGCCTGTTATCACCTTGGCAATCGGCATGTTCCTATACAGATTGATGTGCTCGATACCACGGTAGCAGATGTATTGGTGAGCGGAAAGATCAGTTATCTGCATGATCACGTACTGGACGATATGCTGCGTGGCCTGGGTCTTGAAGTCGAAGTTACTTCAGCGACGTTTAATCCGGAGCCAGGTGCCTATGGCGGTGGTCATCGACACGACCACGATCACTAACCAGTAATCCGCCAAACTCCTGTGACAGTGCCATTACTCAAGTTATTACAGATCACCAGTCCGGGTTTACCGGTGGGTGCGTATAGCTATTCACAAGCGCTTGAATGGGTGGTTGAGGCGGGGTGGGTAAATGATAGAGAGTCGTTTGTACAATGGTTAACCGAGCAACTGAATGGCACTCTGGCTCAGCAGGAGCTGCCAATACTAAAGCGACTCTACGAAGCCTATGGTCTGCATGACGCCAGGGCAGTACAACACTGGGATGAATACTGTGTGGCTACTCGCGAGACCTCAGAGCTGCGTCTTGAAGAATTACATCGCGGGCGGGCGTTAAGAGCGTTGATTGTATCTATGGATATTGGCACCCCGGTGATTGATCCACAAAGTCAATTGGGCGGATTTGCTTTTTTTTGTAACAGTGAAAATATCCCGTTAACACAGACACTGCAAGGGAATGCCTATAGCTGGCTGGAAAATCAGGTGGCCGCAGGAATCAAGCTGGTGCCTTTGGGGCAGACCGAGGGTCAATCCATTCTCTATTCGTTTGGCCATAAAATTGAGCAGGCGGTAACCAGGGCCTTGAGCATCTGTGATGATGATATTGGATACTCTTCCCCGGGACTGGCAATGGCAAGCAGCCTGCATGAAACACAGTACTGCAGATTGTTTCGCTCCTGATAGTACAAGTAAAGTTTAAGTAATTAACCGGAACTATAGAAATGAATACATCGAAAGCACCTTTGCGCGTTGGAATAGGCGGTCCGGTCGGTTCCGGTAAAACCTCACTACTGGATGTGTTGTGCAAGAAGATGCGCAGTGACTACGATATCGCCGTTGTAACCAATGATATTTATACGCGTGAAGATGCCGAGTATTTAACTCGTAGTCAGGCTTTATCTTCTGATCGAATTGTGGGAGTAGAAACAGGTGGTTGCCCGCACACAGCGATACGTGAAGACGCCTCGATGAATCTGGCGGCCATCGAAGATCTGCACAATCGTTTTCCAGACCTTGATGTTGTGTTTATTGAGAGTGGTGGTGATAATTTATCAGCCACCTTCAGTCCGGAGCTGGCAGACCTTGCAATCTATGTTATTGATGTTGCTGAAGGGGAGAAAATTCCACGAAAAGGCGGGCCGGGAATTACCCGCTCTGATCTGCTGATTATTAATAAGATTGATCTGGCACCTTATGTGGGCGCTTCGCTCGACGTGATGGAAAGCGATACAAAGCGCATGCGTGATGCAAAACCCTACGTGTTCACCAATTTGAAAGAAGAGGTCGGGGTGCAGACCATTATTGATTTCATCTGTCAGGAAGGTTTGTTGCAGTCAGCGCGTAAAGAGGATCAGGTGACGGCGTAGCTGAGCGGTGCGTTGATTGCAGCTAAGAGGACATCCGTGCCGGGGCCTCATTTTTTAAAAGCCAGGTTTCAAGAAGACCAAAAACGAACAGGCCGGGAAAAAACTAAAATGCGTGCACCCCACAGTGGCCTTAATGTTTAAAATACTTAATGACTAAAAATCAGTCGCTTAAACATTTCAGGATAAGAGTACACAGTTTGTAACTGGTTGTGAACTCAGCGGTGCTGCTTGCGCTAAAAGCTTGCTGGTCATTGTCGGCTCGATGCTTATAATGAATCTGGTTTTCCCGCTTGAGCAGAATTCATCGTGAAACGTGTCATTTTCGATCCCCATCCTCGAACACCAGAGTTAATCTTCACTGATTCCGACTGGGCCGAACTCAATCGTTGTTATGAAATCGTGGAACCGCCGGCAGTCAATGATCTGCAGTTTTACCAACAACATATTGCAGAGGCGGATTACGTTATTGGCCAGCCGCCGCTAAATCGAGAGTTACTTGGCAATGCTTTGAGGCTCAAGGCGATTATTAATGTCGAGAGTAATTTCCTCGACAATATGGACTACGATACTTGTTTTGAGCGTGGTATTCATGTTCTGGCAACCAGTCCGGTGTTTGCGATGCCGGTAGCGGAACTGGGCCTGGGGCTGGCGCTTTCTTTGTTGCGTGATATTCCAGTATCTCACCTGTCATTTGCTCAAGGGACAGAAGTCTACGGGCTTGAAAGTAATCAACAAGCGGCAATGATCAGTGGCAGCCATGTTGGTTTTATTGGTTATGGTGATTTGGGCGTTGCACTGCATTCGTTGCTAAAGGCGTTTCAATGTGAAGTCAGCGCCTATGATCCGTGGTTGCCTGACAGTATGCTTGCAGCGATGGGAGCAATCCCTGCTACATTAGATAAGGTGCTGTCATCCAGTCAGCTCTTGTTTGTTGTTGCGGCCGCTACTGACACCAATCAGGGCGTGCTTGGTGCTTCAGAATTTGCCCGCATGCCAGCGGGGGCGTCGATGGTGCTGCTAAGTCGCGCTGGCGTGGTGGACTTTCCTGCGATGGTGAATGCTGTTAAAAGTGGTCATATTCGGGTGGCGACAGATGTATTCCCGCAAGAGCCAGTCGCCGCCGATGATCCCATACGAGAGACCGACGGTTTTATTCTATCTGCTCATCGTGCTGGTGCCCTGAACTCGGCGTTCACACAAATGGGCCATATTGTTCTTGAAGATATGAAACTGATGGATGCAGGGTTGGCTCCAAGGCTTTGCAAACGGGCTGAACGTGAAACCGTGCGACGATTTCGATCAAAGCCGGTAGAGATAAACTAGTTCATAGATCAGTGCTTATCACCTGATCAGCATCCAGCCTGCTTGCTGCAACCAGCCTTGCATTTGGCAGGTCGTTTGATTCTGCACGCGCCAGCGCTTCTTCTTGTGTGTGGTCGTGATCAAGCCAGCGCCGGGTTAAGCGTGTGATCAATACTGATTCCGGAACGTCCAGATAAATCCTGTGATCAAAAACAGAGTACAGTTGCTGCCACGGCGCCTGATTAAGCAGTAAGTAGTTGCCTTCCACTAATATAATTTGATGGGTTTGCTGAATCATACTTGCACCTGCGCGTGCCAGGTCAAGTTGTCTGTCAAATACCGGAACAACTACGTTTGCAGTTGCGTCAGAAACCCGGTTGACCAAATTAATGAAGCCATCTGTATCGAAAGTGTGGGGAGCGCCTTTACGGTCACGTGATTGCTGCCGATCCAGAATGACGTTATCCAGGTGGAATCCGTCCATTGGTAATATGGTGGCGATGTCTGTCCCACATTGGTCATTGATGCATGTTACTAACTGCTCTGCCAGAGTGGACTTACCCGAGCCCGGTGGTCCTGCCAGTGCAATCATAACTCGGCGCTGAAGTCTGGTATGAAGCTGTACCAGCGAAGATACCAGTTGATCTGTTTCATTATTCATGTTTTTCCGGGTAACAGTTAAGGCGTGAATTGGCAGCGATTTGAGTTTTGCATAAATGCCTGTGATCCTGCAGTGGATTAACACCAGCTACGGGTTATGGTTTTTGTACCGGTGTGCTTTTTCTGCTATCGGGTTGCCGGTCACTGGAGTACCGTTTTCAGGGGTATCTTCACGCAGTCAGAATGACACCGGGACCGGCGATAATCAATTGAGCTAAATTATTGACAGCGCGCAGGGAAGTGTGTGAACCTTTTGAGTGTCGGCAGACCCGATTCTACTTATTGCGTCTGGCCACAGACTATTGCCGAGTTTTCAAAATTCGTCAATATCAGATTTATCTATGGGGGAATAAAATGAAACTTCGAACTGCTCAGAGAGCGGCCGGGCTTGTTGCGTTCAGCCTGCTTGCTGCTACAACAGTGCAAGCGGACGGACATCCGGTCAGCGCTTGCCTGATCACTAAAACAGACACCAACCCGTTCTTCGTTAAAATGAAAGAAGGTGCAACAGCCAAAGCTAAAGAGATGGGTGTTTCGCTCAAATCATACGCCGGTAAAATTGATGGTGACTCTGAAACACAGGTTGCTGCCATAGAAACCTGCATTGCTGATGGCGCCAAAGGGATCTTGCTGACTGCATCTGATACAAAAGGTATCGTACCTGCAGTACAACAAGCACGTGATGCAGGGTTGCTTGTTATCGCACTTGATACTCCACTGGAACCGATTGACGCTGCGGACGCGACGTTTGCCACAGATAACTTCAAGGCAGGAGAACTAATCGGTTCATGGGCAAAGGCTGCCATGGGCGATGGTGCAGCAGACGCAAAAATTGCAATGCTTGATCTTGCCGTGAGCCAGCCTTCGGTGGGCGTGCTGCGGGATCAGGGATTTTTGCAGGGGTTTGGTATAGACCTTGGTGACCCGAACAAGTGGGGCGATGAAACCGACCCGCGAATCGTTGGCAATGAAGTCACCGCTGGTAATGAAGAAGGCGGCCGCAAAGCAATGGAAACGTTGTTGAGCAAAGATCCTGAAATTAACGTGGTGTACACCATCAATGAGCCATCAGCTTCGGGCGCATATGAAGCACTTAAAGCAGTTGGTCGTGAAGGTGATGTATTGATCGTTTCTGTTGACGGTGGTTGCCCCGGAGTTGCCGATGTGGCGGACGGTGTTATCGGTGCAACTTCACAGCAGTATCCACTGTTGATGGCTTCACTGGGTATTGAAGCCATCGCCGCCTGGGCGAAAGATGGAACAAAGCCTGAAAATACTCCGGGTCTTGAGTTCTTCGACACTGGCGTTAATCTGGTGACCGACAAGCCAGCACCTGGTGTTGATTCGATTGATACTAAAGAGGGTACTGATAAGTGCTGGGGATAATATCCGGTTGGTAAATCAGTAGACACTATAGTGTCTGAAAGCAGGTCAAAAAACGGTGCCGTAGAGGCACCGTTTTTTATCGTACGAACCATCAGTTCTACTACTCAAACGGTGTTACAACAGTTTGTGTGTGCGGAGGCAGATTGAGTAATCAGGATTTCGAAAATTCGCTTGATGAAAGCGCGGAGGAAGTCGCGTCTTTTGATGAATACAAGCGCGGTCCCGGTGACTGGATTCAGACTACGCTGCATCAGAACCCGTCCCTTGTACCTTTGATCGTATTGGTGGTGTCGATCGCTGTCTTTGGCTTCAACACCATCGGTTTTGATATCGGTGAAAAGTTCTTCAGGCCTTTTTCACTCAGTCTGATTCTTCAACAGGTGGCTATTGTCGGGATTGTCGGGGCAGCTCAGTCTTTAGTGATACTGACTGCGGGCATTGATCTATCCGTGGGTGCCATTATGGTGCTGTCATCGGTGGTGATGGGGCAGTTCACCTTTCGCTATGGGCTGCCTGCCGAGATTTCGATCATGTGCGGCTTTGCAGTTGGGGGCTTGTGCGGGTTGTTGAACGGCTTTCTTGTCGCCGTTGTTCGACTGCCGCCATTTATTGTCACGTTGGGCACGTGGCAAATCATCTTAGCTACAAACTTTCTCTACTCGGCTAATGAGACCATTCGCAGCCGGGATATTTCCAAAGAGGCTCCGCTGCTGCAGTTCTTTGGTAACAAGCTTAAATACGATGGTGAGATGTTCCCGTTTTTGCATGGTGCGGTATTCACCTATGGCGTGATTGCCATGGTGCTACTGACTGTATTTTTGTCTTATGCACTTAACCATACCGCCTGGGGCCGACATGTCTATGCCGTCGGCGATGATATAGACGCGGCTGAACTTAGCGGGGTGCGCACTAAACGTGTGCTGATTTCAGTCTACGTGGTTGCCGGACTCATTTGTGCGCTGGCAGGGTGGGCGCTGATTGGTCGTATAGGATCGGTTTCACCAACGGCTGGTCAGTTTGCCAATATTGAGTCGATCACGGCGGTGGTAATAGGCGGAATTTCTTTGTTCGGTGGACGTGGCTCAATTGTGGGGATGCTGTTCGGGGCGCTCATTGTCGGGGTGTTTACATTGGGACTGGGCATTATCGGCACCAACCCGCAGTGGACCTATTTACTTATTGGTATGTTAATCATTTTGGCCGTGGCGGTAGACCAGTGGATTCGGAAGGTGTCAGCGTGAGCCAGCCAGAACCTGTTTTAAAAGCTGAAAACCTGACCAAACGATTTGGCCGTGTTGTAGCACTTGATCGCGCAAACCTTGAGTTGTATCCGGGTGAGGTGCTTGCGATTATCGGTGATAACGGGGCAGGGAAGTCGTCACTGATTAAAGCCATTTCGGGGGCAATGCTGCCAGACAGTGGCAGCACCTGGCTTGAGGGGCGGGAAGTCAATTTCAGTTCTCCCATGCAGGCTCGAGATGCAGGCATCGAAACGGTATATCAGAA
The DNA here is from genome assembly GCA_964574535.1 of uncultured Granulosicoccaceae bacterium. Classification (GTDB taxonomy): domain Bacteria; phylum Pseudomonadota; class Gammaproteobacteria; order Granulosicoccales; family Granulosicoccaceae. The sequence continues at coordinate 29,663 of CAZNOB010000048.1, forward strand.
TCTTGCGTTGTCGCCGGCGTTATCAATTACTGACAATATGTTTTTGGGCCGCGAGATTCGCAAACCTGGCCTGCTGGGGTCGGTGTTTCGCAAGATTGATCGCAAAGCTATGGAAAAACAGGCGCGGGATAAATTGTCCGAGCTTGGTTTACTCACCATTCAGAATATTAGCCAGTCAGTGGAAACACTTTCCGGCGGGCAGCGCCAGGGTGTGGCAGTGGCAAGGGCGGCGGCATTCGGGTCGAAAGTGATCATCATGGACGAGCCTACTGCTGCGCTGGGGGTGAAAGAGTCTCGTCGCGTGCTGGAATTGATCCAGGATGTGCGAGCCCGCGGTATCCCGATCATTTTAATTTCGCACAATATGCCGCATGTTTTTGAAGTGGCCGACCGAATCCATATTCATCGGCTGGGACGGCGGCTTTGCGTTATTCGACCGC
>CAZNOB010000049.1:0-7132 GCA_964574535.1 uncultured Granulosicoccaceae bacterium
ACCTGTTTACCGGTAAACCGATACATCCTGATGATGCAAAACTACCGGTTTTACAGCAGCAAATATGTGCGCTACGTAAGGAGCCTTAGTCATCGGTGGAGTAAATGTTCGATCACAAGAGATGACTCAATATCTCACATCCTCGCTACGATTCTCATTCTCGGACAGACTCCAGGCTGAATAGTCGCAAAAAGACTTTTGGTTACTTTTTCTTTGTTTGAAAAGTGACTCCGCCTGAAGGGCATGTCGCTTTTGGTCTTTTCAAAAATGAAGGCCCCCGGCAGGGAAAACCTAATGCGACTCCATCTGCATAACCCGATAACCCCGATCAGATAATAATTTAAGCAGACCATCTTCTCCAGCCAGGTGCAGCGCACCCACCAACACCAGCTCTACTTCCTCGCTGTTAAACATCTGTTCAATCTCTGGTAGCCATGCTGTATTTCGATTTGTAAGTAGCGCACCATAAGTCAGCGGATCTTCTGTTTTTAATTCCTCAAGGCGGCTAACACTGGCAAGCAGGCTATTGTCACCATGTAACCAGGCCTCTCGCATTTTTTCAAAGGTCACGCTTAAACCATCCAGATCCTCAATCAGGTACTGAATAAAAGCTTCTTCGTCTCCAGCCCCCAGACCGGTAATTAATTGCACTTGTTGCTGTGCTGTTTCAAACGCTCGAATTTCTTTTTTATCTGCCGTAGATTGTTGATGATAATAGTGGTCAACTCCGTCTGCACTCACACCCAGCCGGGTTAGCTCGAGTGCAAGCAGAGTGCTCATGATGGCTCCGGGCCGCAGATGACTTACAGCACTGGCGGACAAACCACGGTCTGCCAGAAAATCATCCAGTTGTAACCAGGTCTCCTCTGTCAGCTTATCGCGCAGGCTTTCGCCTAAGGGGTAGGATGACGCACGGCCCAGCATCTCGAAAAAAGAGCTGCCGGCTAATTCATTGAGATCAACTTCGAAATAGATTATTGAAGAACGACTATAGGCCTGCCGAAACGCTGCAGGTAATGGATAATCACTCGCAGTCAACACATGGATAGTGCCACCCAGATAAACGGTATTGCCATTCTTTGTGATTTTCCAGACAGAGGTGTCTGCTGCCACAGCCCCAATGAGTAGCCCGTACAGCAGACACACAGCGCCGAAGCTTTGTAGCAACTTCAACATAAATCAGGCTAACCCTTAGTCGCACCCAGAGTTAAGCCTGCAATAAAGTGCTTTTGCATAAGGAAGAACATCAGTACCGGTGGTACAGCTGCCAGCAAAGATGCTGCAGAAACCAAATGCCACTGCTGCACGAACTCACCATTGAGCGTTCGAACACCAACCGTTATGGGCAGACTTGAATCTTCCTGAATCAATACCGTTGCCCAGAAAAAATCATTCCAGACAAATGTAAAGATCAGTACACACAATGCAGCTATCGCAGGCTTCACTAAAGGTAGTACCAGATACCAGAATATCTGAAACTCCCCTACCCCTTCGAGTCGGGCGGATTCTATTAATTCAAATGGAAGTGCCTTAATAAAATTACGCATAAAAAGCGTACAAAAACCCGTTTGGAATGCCGCGTGAAACATGACCAGGCCCGGTACGGTGTTGATGATTTCAAGCTTTACAGAGATATCGACCACCGGCAGCATTAATATTTGAAAGGGTACAAAGTTTCCTGCAACAAACAAAAAGAACAACGGCAGCGCCCATCGGAATTTATAGATAGCCAATGCGTAACCGGTTAGACAAGCCAGTGCAACTGAAAGCAACATGGTTGGAATGGCGATTAACAATGTGTTAAGCAGGTAGCGCAAGGCATCGGTTTTGGCGAATACCTCGCCATAGTTCTGGAACAGCTGAAAGGAGCTGGGCAAGCCAAATACATTACCAATAGCTATATCGGAAGCCGGCCGGATAGAGGTCATGAAGATTGCCAGCAGTGGCAATAGCCATAAAAACAGGACCAGCGGTAGTGCCAGCTTATAGGTCAGCTGAGATCTGGTTGAGTAAGTACTGATCGGCTTAGGAAACATTAGTTACCCTCCTTTTCATCCTGATACATCCGCCACAAAAAGTAACTGATATACACCAGCATGATTAAAAAGAGCACCGTTGCGATCGCTGAACCATAGCCATAGCGCCCGACCCCTTCACCAACAGCCTGATCGTACATATAGAACGCCAGCACGTTGGTTGAGCCAAAAGGCCCGCCCTGTGTCATCGTGGCGATCATATCAAAGGAGCGCAGTGCACCAATCACCGTAACCACGACGGCTATAAAGGTAGCTGGTTTTAATTGCGGCAACACCACATACCAAAGCATCTTCCAGCCCTTGGCACCGTCCAGTTGCCCGGCTTCTATCTGGTCTGACGATACATTGTTAAGACCAGTGAGATATAGAATCATGCAATAGGCAATCTGTGGCCATAGACCCGCGGCAATAATACCGTAGGTCGCCATATCCTCGTCTCCCAGTATCGACGGAGGATCTACCGAGCAGACACGGGTCATATTACCAACAATATTCTCTTTCAATTCGCAAAAAAACCAGCTCCAGACTTCACTCAGCAGACCGAACTCAGGGTTATATGCCCAGGTAAAGATCAGGCCAACCACGACCTGCGATATCACAAACGGAAAGAAAAAGAGGGATTTGTAAACTCGAATACCAGTCACGGTTTGATTCAGAAACAACGCTATAAAAAGCCCGATTGGCACCGCAAGCATAAATAACAACAGCCACAGCAAATTATTTTTCAGTGAGGTATAAAAGTTTGGATCATCCAGAAGAAGCCGGTAGTTATGCAAGCCCACCCACTCACCGGTCCAGACACCGTTAATATCGTAGAGTCCATTCCAGCGCGTGAATGAATAAGAAATAGACTGAAAGATCGGGACGATTACATAAACCAGAAAAAACGCCAGCCCCAGGGCCAGAAACAGCCACGGTGCTAACGCAACTTTGTTTCTCTTGTAATACGAGTGACCGGTTATCATGAAAAACACAGCTGCAATGGCTGCAATCAGAAAAAACATGCGTAGAAAAAAGGTAGGAACCCGCGCTTCAATCTGGCGGGAATAGCCCATGAATTCCTGGACCATCGATGTGTTGATGACAAACATCAACACAATTACACACAGAGCCAACACAACGCCTGCGATACTGATTTGCCTGACCGATGTAGCAAATCTTTCGTTCGAATTGGCGACGGTGGTTGTCATCAGGCTCTCCGGATTGAGCTCGGATGATTCATCAGTAAAAGCAGTTCTCTGTTGAATATTCCGCGCTGACTTATATCATTCCCCCAACAGCAATATGTGTCAGGACAGTACATCAGGATAGAACCGACTACCCGCACCTGCAGGTTCAAGGCTATAGCGGGTAGTCGGCTCTCGGGAAGATTACTTGTAGACTTCTTCCTGTACTTTATCCAGACCTTCCAGCACTTCGTCCAGGGTAGACGGATCAAGCATGAATTTCTGGAAGCCTTCCATACCGGCTTTCGCCATTGCTGCAGGTGCATCACGATCGTAGAACTGTGCAAGACCAGCCGCAGTTGACAGTGTCGCCATGCCTTCAGCTATGAACTTGTCGTCGGTATTGATTTCCGCGTCAGAGTTAGGTGGAAGCTGGCCAATTGCCTTGTTCCAGTCGCCCTGAACCTGAGGGGTCGCAATGAAAGACAGGAATTTTTTCGCGTTTTCTACGTTTTTGGCGTTAGCAGGAATAAAGAATGCATCCGCCGGTGCTTCTTCAGCGCGCGCCATACCTTTAGTGATTTCCGGGAACTGGAAGAAATCAATCTGGTCGTCTGTTAAACCAGCTTCCTTGTACGATCCCACCGAGAAGTTACCCATGACATACATTGCTGCATCACCTTTGGCGAATGGTGAGATAGCATCCTGCCAGGACATCGTGGCGTGAGTGTTGACAAAAGAACAACGGTCAAGCATTTCTTCCCAGTTGGCGAAAGTGGCACGGATGCGATCATCGGTGTACTTGATTTTACCGGCAGTCAGATCGTTGTGAACATCATAACCATTAGTTCGCAGATTCAGGTAATCGAAAACACCAGCTGCAGTCCATAAGAACTTGGTACCGATAGTGAATGGGGTAACACCCGCTTCTTTCAGTGCATCACAGTTGCCAAGCAGCTCATCCCATGTAGCCGGCTCTTTTAGTTCAAGCTTGTCATAGATGTCTTTGCGGTAGTAAACGCCCCACTGGTAATAAGAGTAAGGCACGCCCCACTGCTTACCATCGCGTGACATGGTCGGCTTGATGGCGTTGAACTTACTTGAAAGGTTTTCATCCGATGCCCAAAGATCAGAGATGTCCATGAAAAGACCAGCATCAACAAAGGGGCCCATGCGATTACCCGGGTACCAGGTAATAACATCTGGCGAATCATTTTGCAGCGCATTGCGAATGGTGCTTTTATGTGCTTCGCGATCGCCATTGTTTGCTACAACATTGATATCAGGGTTAGCGGCTTTGAACGCTTCAACCGCTGCTTCATAGGCTGCTTTTTTATCCGGGTTCAGGTCATCAAAGGTGATAATCAAATCATTGGCGAAAACAGCGCCAGACAAGAAACTGCCGATAGCTGCACCAAGTGCCAGCCTGGTAAATCGTAGACTCATAGCGTTTCATCCTCCATTGGATGTTGATAAATAAAAGTGGGAGTGTGACTCCCTTGTTGACCGCAACGCGGCCAGCTTACCGAAACTGCATTACACTTCTGTGTATGAATATAAGGCTGCCACACAACTGCAACCCAGAGGTGTTCTTTTTATCATTGTACCTGGTGCTGCCCGTGATGCTGGTGCTGGCGCATCACTTCGGCAGCCGTTTCCGGCTGTACCGGGTTTATGATGTTGCCGCTACCGGATTCAAAACCGGCAAGGTATTTAAGTTTATTCAGATCTCTCAGTGGCGGCTGCATGGCAAGGTGAAAACACCAGTCATTATTGGCGGCGCTATTATCACAAGGTGCGTTGTGCAGCAGCGTTACATTCGGGCACGAACGTTTAAAAATACTATCATAACGCTGCGCCTGCCGCTGATACATGGACGCCAGTTCCTGAAGCTCTTCATCCGACATTTCAGCCAGTGATTGCACGTGTCGCGTGGGTACTATCCACGATTCAAATGCAAAACGTGCAGCAAACGGGACTACGGTGACAAAGTGGTCTCCGCGCTCTACTAAAAGCGCCTGCTGATATTCCGGCCGATCAATCATCGCCTGTAATAAAGACTGCTTATTATGTTGTCGATAATTACTCTGCGCGTGACGCATACGGGTGGCGGTATCAGTGACAAAATTTGTCGCATAGATCTGGCCGTGCGGGTGTAAGTTGGACACGCCGGTTTCTATCCCTTTGTTCTCGAAGATCAGTACATTTTTTATGTGCTCTCGGGTGCTCAGGTCCTGGTATTCACGCCGCCAAAGCCTGGCCACTGACGCCATCTCATCTGCGGATAGTTCTGCAAGTGTGGCATCGTGTCTTTCTGACCAGCATAGTACACGGCACACTCCGCCTGCGTTGTCGGCATAGCCAAGAGTGTCTGCTCCATCTACGGGGCAATCGTTACTTGAACCTTTTTTTGTCGCCGTGTTTGCCAGAGAGGCGAAATCGTTGTCAAACGCCCAGGGCTCTTTGTAGTGCGGGTTAGTATTGCCGCTTGCTCGAGTGACGCCAGGGCACAGATAGCAGCCTGGATCGTGTCGGGGTTTTTGTTCTTGTACAGGAGCGGTCACTGCACCGGACCACGGCCTGTCCGAAGATGCCGCTGAAATAATGACCCATTGCTCCAGCAATGGCTGCCAACGCCGCTGTTGCAAAGTCACGCGATCACCTCGCGAACTCCCTGCGCAGGCGTGATTTGATGCAGCTCCGCCGTGAGCCCGGTTTTTTCGGGATAAGCCATTGCTACACGACGCGACAGCTCGCCTATCTGATCCCGATGCACCAGGTTAACAGTGCATCCGCCAAAACCTGCCCCGGTAAGTCGAGCACCCAGTACACCATCGACTTCAGCGGCAATATCGACCAGCGCATTTAACGGGTCACTCGAGACGTCATAGTCATCACGCAGTGATGCATGGCTTTCAAACATCAGCTGACCAAAGCCCTGAAGATTTTGATCACGCAGCGCCACCACCGCGGCTTTGACACGATGATGTTCAGACACCACATGCCTGGCTCTTTTATAAACGATAGCATCAGCCGCGGTAAACAAGGCTTCAGACTCTGCAAGCTGTTGTGGGGTAACTTGCACCAGTTGTGAAACCGGATAACGGGATTGCAAAAGCTCAAGCGCGCGTCGGGTCTGGACCACGCGTTCGTTATATTTTGATTCACTGAGCTCTCGGCGTTGATTTGTGTTGATCAACACAATAGCGTTTTCACCGAGATCAAGCGGTATTTGCTCACACGCTAATGAATCACAATTCAACATCATGGCGCAGTCACTGCGGCCCATGGTGACGGCATATTGATCCATCACTCCGCACTGCACGCCAACAAAGTCGTTCTCGGCGGACTGAGCGATTTTTATGATTTCTATATTGTCGAGCCCGCGATCAAACAACTCGTTAATTGCAAAGGCGGTCACCACAGAAATTGAAGCTGACGATGATAACCCTGCTCCGTTTGGCACATTGCCAGAGTACAGGCATTCAAAGCCGTTGAGCTCATCTTCGCTAAATTGCTGAATAACCCCCAACGGATAGTTAATCCAGTGATCCCCATACTTTTGATTTACCTGATCCTTCGAAAGCACTGCGAATAAATCAAAGTTGGTGGATGCGAGTTGGTAGGTATTGGTGGCTGTGGGCCTTATCAGCAAGGTGGTGCCGTAATGTATTGCGCAGGGGAACACCAGTCCACCGTTGTAATCCGTGTGATCACCAATCAGATTGACGCGCCCGGGGGCAAAAAAAGTGCGAATACCTTCTTGCGATTCGCCGAAACGCTCAAGAAAAAGACGTTTTAATTCCGCCTGTTTCAACAGATGTGCTCCCATGCCACCTGATGGGTTGCAGAATTCATGATTGGTGGCACCCCGCACGGGAATAGAGAAAAACTTTTTTAAGTCCCGCACTTATCATTAACTGGTCAACC
>CAZNOB010000049.1:7232-26635 GCA_964574535.1 uncultured Granulosicoccaceae bacterium
ACGGGAATAGAGAAAAACTTTTTTAAGTCCCGCACTTATCATTAACTGGTCAACCTGGTATTTCTCTATTGTGCTTGAACAAAATAAGTGGAACAATGTTCCAAAAAGTATAAAAGCGTCGAGAGGAAGCTGTCAATGAAAATAACAACCGGTCTGAAATAACTGCTGAATACATCTGACTGATCATATGACAAACCATCTTCCATCAAGCCAGCCGACCGAAACGCATCGCAGCAGCGGCAAAAGCTACCGCCGGGAAAAGTCTGCCAGTGACGAAAGTCAGGATTGCACACCGGACACCGCTCCCAAGGCAGTCACTGCTAAAAAAAATACCGCAAGCAGTGGATTTACTCGTGCCATCCGCTTGCTGGAAGAAATTGCTGCTCACGGCCCGCTGCGATTTGCAGAGTTACAGGATCGACTATCCCTGCCTAAAGCTTCTCTTAACAGAGCACTAACTGACCTGCAACTTGAACGCATGATCGTGCTTGATGAGCGCAGCCTGACCTACCGCTCTGGTTTTCGCGTGCTGGAAATCGCCAATCAAATCTGGTCACGCTCCGATCTTCGCAGTATTGCCAGAGATCAGCTTGAAAACCTCTGCGCCATGAGTAACGAAACCGTACAACTGTCTGTGCTGGCAGACACCCATGCTGTCTACCTTGATTCGGTTGAAAGCAGCAACAACGTCAGAATGTCGATGAACTACGGTACTAAAGTACCGGTGTATTGCACTGGTGCCGGTAAAAGCCTGCTGGCATGGTGCCCGGTAGAGGAACAGCGCGAAATAATCTCGCGTATTTCTTTTGCCGTGTATACCCCCAACACCATCACTGATCCTGATCAACTAATGAAAGAACTTGCCACCATTCATTCGCAGGGTTACGCCGACGACAACGAAGAGCACTTTGCCGGTATTCGTTGCGTTGCCGCACCAATTACCACCAGCGATGGTAAAGCCATTGCCGCTATCAGCATCACCGCTCCAACCTTCAGAATCGAAGATGCTCAAGTCAGTCAATGGCGCAGCTGGCTGGTCGATGCGACCAAAGAAATATCTGCACGCATCGCACCTGTGGCACACCGACTATGAATAAACACTTAGTCACTTACAGTTTTATCCAGCGTTACGCAAATTTCCCGACTCTATAAACTGGAACACTATGGCCACCGTCGAACTTAAAAAAGCCTTCAAGCGATTTGGAAGCGTTGAAGTTATCCACGGCGTTGACCTGCAGCTGGAACATGGCGAATTTGTGGTATTTGTGGGGCCTTCTGGTTGCGGCAAATCTACCCTGCTGCGAATGATCGCGGGGCTGGAGGAGTTAAGCGACGGCGAAATTCATATTGGTGGCAACGATGTAACCGATGTCGCGGCGGTCGACCGGGGTATTGCTATGGTATTCCAGTCATATGCACTCTACCCGCATATGACTGTTGCTGAAAACATGGGCTTTGGATTACGCATGAACGGCGTTGATAAAAGCATTATCAGTGAAAAAGTAAACAAGGCTGCAGATACGCTGCAGCTTCAGGAACTACTGGATCGCAAGCCAAAGAACCTGTCGGGAGGTCAACGACAACGAGTCGCTATTGGCCGCGCTATTGTCAGAGACCCGAAAGTATTTCTGTTCGATGAGCCGCTATCAAATCTTGATGCTGAACTGCGCGTAGAAATGCGCCTGCAAATTGCCCGGCTCCATCAGAAGCTGGACTCCACCATGATTTATGTCACCCATGATCAGGTAGAGGCAATGACTATGGCCGATAAAATCGTGGTGCTGCGGGAAGGTCATGTTGAGCAAGTCGGCTCACCACTTGAACTCTATAACTACCCTGACAATTTATTTGTGGCCGGATTCATTGGCTCGCCACGTATGAATTTTTTGGAGGGTAAATTAATTTCCCCTTCAGCCAGTCATTCTGTTGTCGAATTGATTGACGGAGCTAACATCTCAGTGAATGCCAACTCTGCATCTGCCTCTGCCGGCAGTAACGTTACGCTTGGCATTCGACCGGAAGATCTCAACGGCGCCGAAGGTAACTCCACACTACACTTGAAAGTAGATGTACTGGAAAGGCTGGGCGGTACCACCTATGTTTATGGTAAGTGTGCCGGCGTCGAGAATTTTGTGGTAGAACGCGCCGGAGCCGCAGAGATTAAAGTCGGCTCGACCATCGATGTACCCGTGCCGTCTGATCGGTGTTATCTTTTCGATGAAAACGGCCAGGCCTTCAACCGGGATCATACTAATCCGGGTTAACCGTATCTAACGATCACCGCATTGAATCACCCTCAACCCTACCTGATTGCAACTATTGGCCGCGGAAAACTGTACGCGATGGCTATGCCATCCGCTGAAACACTGACTGATGAAATTAAAGCACTAAAACAGGCCGATATAAACAACGTGGTCAGCCTGCAACAGGAAACTGAATCATCCAGTCTGGGTTTATCTGCTGAAGAGAAAACATGCACCGCTCAAGGCATCAGCTTCACAAGATTTGCCATCGAAGATTACGGAGTACCTGAAGAGAAATCTCTGACGCCCTTTATCGATTCACTGTATAGCAGAATCAGAAACGGTGAACATACACTCGTGCATTGCAAAGGCGGTATTGGGCGTACCGGACTTATCTGCTGTTGTCTGCTGATTAAATCGGGGCTATCAGCGGAAGCTGCAATCACCCTGGTGAGCAACAAGCGTCAACACTCGGTACCGGAGACTCCCGCACAGTTTGCTATAGTGAGTAAATTTGGCATGGAGCAATAAAAAAAGCCGTAAGAGAGATAAGCCCAAACGCGTCTACCGTTTTACGATCCAGTGACAGGATAAAAATGGTACATGCGCTTTGCAGCTTATAACTCCTACGGCCTGCGGTTCGGGCACTACCCCGCCACGAAGGCCCTCGCAGGGGCGTGTTCGCTTAAATCCCGATACGACTTGGCAACCGAGCCTCGCACCCGGCATCATTGACGGGCGCTGTTCCACCAGCCGTGAAACCCTCTATGCTGTGCCATGTTTGCAGATTACCATCATAATCAAAACGAACAGCGTGATAATTTGCACCGTCAATCACTTCTTCACCCGCTGCCTTGATTATTCCCGAATAATTGGCACCAAGAACATTAATTGTAACCAGCAAACTATAAGATCGGCCGTCGACTGATCCGAACATGCTCCAGAACCCGCTCGCGAGTTCACCCCGTGTATTTGCATCCCCGAGTGTGCCATCGCTTTTCGCATCAGTGATCACTTTGATACAAGCGTTGAAACTTCCCTCGACATCGCCCGGCGCACCGTCAAAGTAAAATTCAATTTCGGAATCATCAAGTGCATTGGGCGCGACCCCCAGATCCAGCTCCGAGATACGCAGGGTAGTGCCACCAATGTTATCAAACGGCTCCACACCGTCCGGGATACTGGCTGATTGGGTAATTTCAAGTATAGAGTCAAAGTCACTCCCACTGAAATCATTCCTTGAAAGGGAGCTGAGATCTGCAGTGTCTTCTGACAGGCTTTCCACAAGTGCTCCAATCAGCGGTTCGTTTGAATCATTGGTAAAGAACTCAACCACACTGGTGATCGAGGAATCTTCTGCGGCTCTCTCGTTTACCGCTTTAATAACCAGTGATTCCAGTGCACGTGCCTTACCTGCAACATCATCTGCAGTCGGGCCACCATTTTCGCTATTGACCAGGGCGTCAACCACTGGCGGAATATCGCTCACTACCTCCGCCACGCGGGTAAACTGCCCGGGTCTTTCCGGACTCCCCATATCGGCAGGCAGTCTCAAATCACGCACTTCGTAGACTTCTCGCAAAGATCCTTCAGCCCTGTCGAGCACATGATGCAGCGACGGTTCCGACAACGCGATGTCAAACCCTAAAACGGACACCGCCTCTGCAAGCGCAGGATACACCGCGCTGGTGGCATCGTTCGGTGTACCAAAGTTATCACCGATTTGCGTATAGGTATCGGTGAGTCTGTCAGACAGAACCGTTACGGCCTTGTGAATAGTCAGCGCGGTGTTTAGCAACTCTGCGTCAATGCCACCTGAACCGTCAGTGTCCAGATAATCGACATCAAGATCCGCACTGGTTATGCCCAGAGACCGCAGTATCAACTGTTCTTGGTCCGGGGTTTCTGCACTGGTCAATAGTGATGTGATCGGTGTGATCAGACTATCAGTATTGCCGGCATCCGGCTCAACACGCCGGGACATCTGTCCGAGGAACTGCTCGCCTGTCAACACATCATAGCCACTGTCAACTCGAATCACGACAGAGGAATATTCGACAGGTGTACTTAAACAATACTGTTGCTGCTGCACAGTAGCACTATCAGCACAATAGTCGGTATTGCTATTCGGGTTGTAAGAGTAGTAACCCTCGTTATCTGTAAAGGCGAAAGACTCCCAGGCATCCCGGGTGCCATTATTATTTGAATCCAGAAACACAGTTGCCCTGGCCAGATAGCCATCAACCGCCTGTCCGCTAAATTGCTGTGATGTGGCAGAGACTCGTCCGTCGTCCTGCCCGGTTCCGCCACAGGCAGAAAGCACTGCCAGGGCAATACCACTTAAAAGAAAATGTTTTCCAGTGTTCGGCAGTGATTTTTTTTGTCGATTGCGAATAGTCATTTTACGCTCCATGATTTAATAGTCGATTAGCTTCGGGTCAACAGATACCACCTAAAACTTCTCTTCTACTCCCAGTGCAATACCGAATCTTCGCGGTGTCGATGTATCATCGAACGAGGTGCTCTCCAGTCCATATTCCATATCAAGTGAAACGTATTTGAATAGATTCAGGCCCATGGTTAGACTGGCGAGTTTTTCTCCGGCCAGATTTTTCTGCAAGCCAACTCTGAGGGAAGGCATAATATTGTTATTAAACTGATAGGCCGTCGCCACGTGAAACCACTGATTTTCAAACCCGACAATATCGTTGTATCTTGCAAGATCGAGTGAAGCGCTGGCAAACCATTTTGGATTGAAGTGATACAGACCATCGACCCGCGTACGCGCACTCATTCGATGAGTTTCACTGGCTTGAATTTCACCGCGTTGCTGTATGAATAGTCGGGCAGCTTCACAGCTGGAGCGCGATGCAGAGTTTTCTTCACGAGATTCGCAGTCCGTTCCAATATCACCATAGTCAAAAGAGGGTGAATTAATATTCTGCAGGGTTAAGCCTAATCGGTACTTACCGGCATCCCAAACCACCCCTGCATCCAACCCGAGTTGAGTTGATTCATTCAGGTTACTGTCATACTCATCCTCAAGCACACTACTGACATTTCGTCCTTCTAGTTGCTGCAACGGAGACACTTGCTTGCTTAACTCCAAAGAGATAATTTTCGCAGTAAGCCCTGCGTACAACTTAGGCTCTCCCAGCAGCCGATTGTTTTTAACAGAAAGCAGCGGCTTGCTGTAGCTGAATGCGACTGATTTTTCGATACCGCTTTTCAGGTACAGAGAAGTTGCTGTTGCGAATGTTCCATTCTGTTCGTCAAAACTCAGCGCGCTATCGAGGAGACTTAAGCTCACCTGCCTTTGCACACTGGCACTGACTCCGAAAGACGCACCAAATTTGTCAGACCGATGCACAAATCTGGGCAACGGCAGCCCAAAGCCGACTGTTCCCTTGATATAGCCGGAATCTCCCGCGGCCTGCAGTGTATTGTTAAAACGATCAAGAACATCTGAGACCGAATCCTGAGTGGCCGAAGGATTGTCGATAAGATCGATTAGCTCATCCAGATCATCAGAGAAATTTTCCACATCACCGAGCTCGGCACTCACCCCAAAACTCGGGAAATAGGAAAATCGCCACGCATGATCTTCCGAAACCACCAGTGAATTCATCGCAGGATTACTGGCGGCCGATTGTAATGAGTAAACATTTGACGATGGCCCCGTTCCCATACTGGAACCGGCATTCACATTAGCTGTCTCTGCAACAGCTGATCCCGCGCCCATACAAGCCGCCAATAGAAGCAATTTTTTCAACTCAGAATCCCTTTGCGCCCGCGACCTGATCACACTCAAGTAGCAGTAAAATTTTTCAGTCAACAAATCCGACAGAAAATTGTCGTCCGTGTGAAAATGTAAACAAGTGTTGCTGGATACAAAGCAGTGATCGGCTTGAATTTGTGCAACTGAAATAATTGGCGGACGCATGTCAAAATTCTGCCAAATAATTGAATTGGCACCTGAAAGGGTTAAGCGAAACTCCTGGCCCAATGGGCGGATTGCAAAAGCAATTCACAAGATAATTCATGATTGTGACCCATGCATCGCAGCAATGAATCGAATGGCTGTTACACGTAATCACCGCTGCGAGAATTGTTGAGCTCTTTCTCTTCTGGTCTTCAGATAACGTTTGCTGCCCTACATAAGGCACGCCCTTGAGGAGGAGTCACTTTTCAAACGACGAAAAGTATCCAAAGCTTGTGTAACAAACGATCAGTCTTTTGGCTGCACGTGTTCAGACGATAGTAAGTCAGAAAGCAGGAGACAGACTCTGAGACGCTTGCTATGGCTGTCCCCTATCTGGTGGTCCCCTATCTGGTGTGCCGACATCCATGGCGCATCACCCCACTTCCACGATCACTCTCAAAACTGATCAAACGCGGGTAGAGCGTGAGCATAAGATCAAGAAAAAAGCTTTGCATTCTTCGTGCAAATACAGCTGCGCGCAGAATTACATTGCCCCGTAGCTAACAGGACGAATTTTACTGTTCGGCTTTTGTAAGTAACTGAAAGCTTTTTAACACGATAATTCAGACAGTGATAATTCTGCAGGATGAAAGCTTTCTCTGCCATCGCACCGGGAACTGGCAACTTGGAATCCTCCTGAATAATTTCAGGGCTGCAACCACGTTAATGTGAGCGGGCCACAGGAATCACTCATTCAGTATTGGATCGTTATGAAAAAAACGACATAATGGATGATCAAAAATAAACTCCGGGAACATTAATGCTGACCGATAATCGCGACGACGTGATTTGCGTCCTGCTGGCGGGAGGTCAGGGTTCACGCCTTCACCCGTTAACCTCTGATCGCGCAAAGCCCAGTGTTCCGTTTGGCGGCAAGTATCGTATCATCGACTTCACGCTCAGCAACTGTTTGCACTCAGGTATTCGCAGAGTTCTGGTGCTCACCCAGTACAAGTCGCATTCGTTGCAAAAACACCTTCGCGACGCCTGGTCTGTATTTAATCCGGAACTCGGTGAATATATCACCGCGATCCCGCCGCAAATGCGTACCGGGGAATCCTGGTATAGCGGTACTGCAGATGCTATTTACCAAAACCAGTTTATACTGGAGCGCAGTAGCGCCAGCCGGATTCTTATACTGTCAGGCGATCATATTTACCGCATGGACTATGCGGCAATGCTTCGCCGACACAATGAGTTAGAAGCAGATTTATCAGTCGCCTGCATGAGAGTGCCAGTTGCTGACGCCAGTGGCTTTGGCATCATGACCATTGATCATACCGATCGTATCACCGAATTTACCGAGAAACCTGATCAACCAAACCCGATGCCCAATAACAGTGATTACGCGCTCGCATCCATGGGTATCTACATTTTTAATAAAAACACACTGGCTGACGCCTTGATTGAGGATCATGCCAATGCCGATTCCAGTCACGATTTTGGTCACGATTTACTGCCCAAACTAATCAAGTCACACAAGGTGTTTGGTTATCAATTTGGCAGCAGCGAGGGAAGAGTCTCACCAGATCGATACTGGCGTGATGTAGGTACCATCGACTCTTACTTTGACGCCAATATGGATTTATTATCAACAGCCCCACCGCTGGATTTATATCAGGATACCTGGCCAATCCACACGTACCACGGACAACACCCACCGGCCAGAGTGGTAGCCGCTGAAGAAAAGATCAATGCCGTGATTAATAATTCTATGCTTGGCAGTGGATCAATGGTGACGGATGCTACCGTGATCAAATCAATCTTGTCAGCAACAGTCAGAGTCGAGAAAAACGCCCATGTAGAATCAAGCATCTTATTTGATAATGTGCAAATTGGTGAGAATTCAAAATTGAAACACTGTATCGTCGATAAGCATGTAGTGATTCCGGCCGACACTGTCATCGGCTACAACAGAACGGATGATGCGAACAGATTTCAGGTCTCAGACAACGGTGTTGTTGTCGTGCCAAAAGATTTTTATCGCAACTAAAGATTAGATTGGGAGCCATACGTGAGTGCAACTCCTCAATCGATCACATATTAATTGAGGCCACTGCGGGGCGTACACATGTAAACTCTTGCCCAGTCTGTTGGTTTTTGATCTTCCTGAATCCGGACACTTCAAAAATGAAGGCTCCCGGTAAGGATATCCCGCAAACGCTTCCCACTAAAAAAATAAAATGCGCAAGGCACGCGACTGCTCACCACTGGCCACAACTAGTAGGTCGCTCGACCACCCGACAGATCAAACACCGCACCCGTCGTAAACGAATTCTCAGCCGATACAGCCCATGCAATCATACTGGCTGCTTCTTCGACCTCAAGGAAACGACCTCGCGGTATTTTCGATAACATGTAATCAATATGTTCCTGTTTCATTTGATCAAAAATTCGCGTGCGCGCCGCGGCTGGCGTCACGCAATTTACAGCGATATTAAAATCGGCCAGTTCTTTTCCCAGCGACTTGGTTAATCCGATAACTGCAGCCTTGGACGCAGAGTACGCAGATGCATTAGGGTTACCCTCTTTCCCCGCAACTGAAGCGATATTCAAAATACGTCCATAACCTTGTTGTTTCATACCGGGCACACATGCTTTATTAACTAGAAATGTACCGGTTAGATTGATATCAATGACTTTCCGCCACTCAGTAACATCGTAGTCTTCAACCGTGGCGTTCGGCCCGGCAATTCCGGCGCTGTTGACCAGAATGGTTGGTATGCCAAATTGCTCAGTAGTTGCAGCATGAGCAGCTTGTATCGATGCAAGATCAGTGATGTCACAACTAAGTGCGAGTGCCTGATCGCCCAATGCAGCCATTGCATCAGCATTGGCTGAGTCAACATCCCAGCTCGCCACCCGGATACCCTGACCGATTAATTTTTTTACGACCGCAAGACCAATACCCTGCGCACCACCAGTCACTACCGCTATTGGATTATCCATCAATGCCTCCTGTACCGTTTATGCATACTATTTTCGAACAGCTCACACTATACATACTCACTGCTATGTTTGTCACCGGGCGAGCCTCATAGTGGCCTCAGTTGACGTTCGTCGAGTGAGAGTAGTGAAGTAGCAGTGCTATAAGGGAAAATACAGCTAAATATTGAGCCGATAATAGCTCTGCACTGACGCATAAAACAAAAAACGCAAAACGTTTGCTCTTGATCTTGCTCTTGCTCTACTCGCGTTTAATCAGTTTTGAGAGTGATCGTGCAAGTGGTCGACGCGCTATGGATGGCGCAAAGAGCGCTGTCAGTCATGGATGGCTGCAAGCGCTATCCACTTGCACGATTACTCTCAAAATGCCGCAGGCACCCAAGGAGTCTGTCCAAGAATGATGATCTGCTGCAGATGCGGTCATTGGGCCATCTCTTGCGATCAATTTCGTTAAATAGGAAAAATATTCGCCTCAATCGATCACAAGAGATGACTCAAAATCTCACATCCTCGCTACGACCCTCATTCTCGGACAGACTCCAGGCTGAATAGCCGCAAAAGGACTTTTTGCTTCCGTTTCTAGTCTTCTTCAAAAATGAAGACTCCCGGCAGGGGTGTCATATTAGTTCAACGACAGCGCACCGCCCACCAGGCCGCAATCTCCTAAAGACTAGACGAAGAGCACGCCCACACTCCGCCACCGACAGGGTCACAATCAACTCTGGGAAGAGAACAACTGGCTCCATAATTTCTTTTCGCGTTCGCCAATCCATCACCATAGGCCAGACAGTGAGATGGATCTGTATTAACTATGGATAGCGGTTGTTCTGCTGAGACTGCGTCCAGCTTCAAGTCTTCTTCCTCTACTGATGGATTTACCTGCAGATCCGAATTTTCTGTCTCTGTGGTGTTTTCATTCAGGTTCGACGGTTCGGACATCGAATCAATCGGTTCTGCTACCACTGGCGATGAAACTGGAGTCTCCTCATCTGCAAGCATCTCATCAATCGCAACCACTTCAATCTCATTGACCGAGTGAGCTGTCTGCAATTGTGGATTTTCCGTCTCTTCGGGGTTGTCATCCGTACTAGACTGCTCAGGTACTGAGTCAACTGGCTCTTGAAATACTGGTGACAAAGCTGGCGATACTACACTCGCAGGCTGCTCACCAAATGCGATCACCTCAATCGCCTTGATCGCGGGATTTTGAATTTGCCGTTCAAACTCGATATTAAGATAATTGTCAGCGTCTACCACAAATGTTTTCTGCAGTGCTGTGTTACCACCTGCATCGGTATAAACATCCAGCTTCAGAAGTTCATGGTCTTCAACTTTTACATCAAACACCCGGCCATTCTTTTTCATTGCACCTTTCCATATTTCAGAAAAGTACAAATTGACTATATAGCGACCCGGCTCGACAGGCAGTTTCCATTTCAATTCATCACCTTCACGGTGATCCCAGCGCTCTGTAGTAAACAGCGATGCCGGCACATAAGATGGCACACCACTGGTATCAATCTGTACCGGGTTAGACCAGGACTTCCCTGTGTTGACATATTGATGACCTTTGTTATCAGCCTGCCATTCAATACCTTCGAAACTCACTTTCGGTCCTCCTGCATTGATTCGGTAGACAGTCGATGTTTCGCTATCATTGCCTGCGTCAGTTACATCCGGTGTGGGTACTGGCACAGAATCCGGTGTAGTCACTGACACTGCATTGATTTCGGTGTCAGCTGCGACTATTAGTTCTTCCACTGTCTCTGGCAACGGATTGTCAATTTGATCTGCCACCTCCGCTGTCTCTGGCAGTGAATTCTGAACAGACTCTGCTACTTCCACTGTCTCTGTTGTAGATGGTGCCTGCGATACAACATCAGCTTCTTCAGGAAAAACTATCGCATGTTCTTCGATTAATGCTGAACCAGCCACCCTAAGAATTTCGAATCCCTTTATCGATGGATTTTGAACCTTACGGGTGAGCCTGATATCCAGCAACTCATCGCTGACGACATCAAATTCTTTAACCAGCGGTGCATCACCCTTTACTTCGCTATAAATATCTAAATCAGTCAACGATTCGTTTTCAACAAAGACATCAAACACTCGCGCGCCGACATAACGATTACCGTGATAGGTTTCTGCAAAGTACAATCGAACTTTGTATTCCCCTTCCGTTACAGGGAGTCGCCAATGGACAACCCCTTCACGGCGATTAGAGCGCTCCGTATCAAAGAGTAGAGATGGCACTGCGACATCCAATCCAGACACATCCACGCCCACTGTCCGCGCCCAGGTCACTCCAGCGTCTACATAATCTGTGACCGTTTCGCCCGCCTGCCAATCACCGGTCGGGTCGCTAATCGTGGGGCCGCCTGCATTAACCCGGTATATCACCTGAAGATCATCAGTAGGACTGGGTGCAGATACTTCTACAGGATGGTTCACGGGTTCAGGCTCAACCACCAACACAGGCAACTCATTGTCGGTCAACAGCTCACCGGGCGTTTGCTCTTCCGTTTGTGTACCTAAAACTGCCGGATCGTATATCTTCTCGAGATTCCAGCGAGCACCACTCTCGAAGCATCGATCGCCAGTGTAATTGCGCACTCCAATTGGAATACCGGGACAGATCCACTCGTCATTTATTCGATGCAAATTTACAGGGTCATGGCCACACTGGACGGTATTGTAATAGATTCGCCCTGTTTCATTACCAAAACCTAGTTTGGATTCGATATCAGCACATATTTGTTTGACTGGCTTCTGCCCCACCGGAGTGTCATAGAGCAAATCACCAACGCCGTGATCAAACTCTGAATCGCAATAGCATTGACCATCGACTGAGTAAGAATCAGTCCACGCCTGAGGTGTAATCGGGGTGGGTATATTACTATTAGAGATTGATTCATCCGTAACACTTTCTTCTGTTATTAATAAGCGTTCTGGTATTTCCAGTACTCTCATTGCTGAAGAAGCATTGGTATGTAATCTTTCACCTCCCATCGCGACATAAAGACGATTATTTATAATACGCGCTGCAGGGGCCATTATAGTGTGCGGAAGCTCCAGGTCAGCTTCTACAGTCCACTCATCTGTACCGGGATGGTAGCTGATGACTTTCTCCCCGTCGGTTTTCCCTCCGACAATAAAGATTCTATCGTTATAAACAAATGTGGCCGGCTCTGAATGAGACCGACCGAATGGCAAGTCGCGAAGCCTTGACCAGGTTGATGATACCGGATCAAAAACATGTGCAACGGACACCAGCGATGTGGGACCTTTACTACAGGGGTCATGGTTATTCTGACCACCCAGGGCGTAAATTTTGTTTTTATAAACCGCTGTAGAAAAATGATTCCTGGCCATTGGCATTGGCGCTGTGTCAGAGATATCCAGCCACTCGCCACCGCCTTGTGTGTCGTAAACAAAATGATGATCTACGTCACATCTGCCCCGCGTATCCAAACCTCCAAAGAGGTGGATATTACCATTCACAAATCCGGCTCCTCCACCAGCAAAAGGTGCAGGCAAATCCGGACCAGCCCGCCAGTTGTTATGTGTGATATTGTAAATCCAAACCTTGTTAGTGACTGCCCCAGGATGATCACCTACCCGCCCGCCGATTATCCAGAGATCATCCCCCACCAAAACGTTACCTGCATGAGTAACAGCGTTCTCCAAACCAACCTCTGTGGTGTTCACCAGCGTCCAGCTATTGTCTGTCGGATCATAAATCTCGACCGAATTAACCAATTCTATTCGTTGGTTAAAACCGTTAACCACAACAAGCTTGCCGTCATGCAGCGCGGTGATCATTTCATAGCGTCTTTCATTGGCTTGCGAAAGTGTGGTCCACTGCGCATAGACAGAGTTGGCAGCCGACAGACATAGTACGCCAATGGCGAAAAATATTATTAAGAGGCGTTTCATCACTCATCCCTGAATTAATCATCAACGGTTGAGAGTAGCCATTATTCGCAATTTTTTATTAAGCGGCTTTAACAGTACCAAAAACAATAATGTGAGGTCGATCCCATCAAACTAGTTTATTCCAGATTCATCACGTGCATAACAGGGCAGCATGCGGCAGAATTTATCTCCTGCAGTCGCACTTAATATTGTTTCATTTGCAAAGATCATTCACCGCCACGTCACAAGGTGTTTACTGGCTCACAATTCGCGATCAGTTTGTTTGGTGCAAATCAACGGCAGGGTGCATACACAGACCAGTTGATTAATTTTCTTGCAGCTTACGATATTTTTGTGGCAACTTCGGCGGTTTAACGCAACCTTCCTAAAAGCGCGGTTTTTCATTTTTTGATCATGGCGTAACCAGGTAACTTCGAAGGGAAGGGGCATTTTCTTTTCGAGAAATCAAGGGAATTGATTTATCTCTCAGAGTTTGGACTCGCGGAGGCCTTTTCACCTTTTTCCAACCACATTATTTATAGCCTGTATATCAGAAATCACCTACATTGCCTGGCAGCTTCCATCGGCTCGGTGCCTCTTTCAACTCGAATCACATACATCGCCGCAAAGCTTGAAAACATCGACGATGCCAACATCATGTACAGCAGTGGCCACACCCCCCAACCGTGCCCCATCAACGCTCCAGTAATTGCCGATAACGCCGCACCACCGCCCACCATTAATGCACCACCAAGACCAGCAGCACTGCCCGCAAGGTGGGGCCTGACGGATAACATTCCGATATTCGAACTTGGTATTGTCAACCCGTTACCGGCACCTACTAACATTATCGGACCGAATAAAGAGAATGGATGAAACAGGCCTGCGACAAACAGCGTACCGCTGAGTAATAAGCCAAACGACGCTACAAATGTACCAACAAGCATCATGCGATTTAACCCCACCTCTGCCACCAGTCGTCCTGAAATAAAATTGCCGATCAGGTAGCCCAGTGAAATTAGCCCGAAATAGAATCCCATACTCGCGGGATTCATACCCAGAACATTACTTGCCACATACGGCGCACCGCCCAGAAAGGCGAAAAAAGATCCCGATGCAAAAGCAGCTGTCAGCGCATATCCCCAAAACAAATGCGAACCAAGAAGCGCCGGGTACTGGTGGAACTGTTCTGCAAAGCTTGATGTTCTGTGGGCATGGGTTTCACCGAAATCCACCCACACCAGCCACAACGCCAAACACCCCATAACACTAAGTGTCCAGAACGTTGATTGCCAGTTAAACCATTGCTCAAGTAATCCACCAAATACGGGGCCCAACATCGGCCCCATTGCCATTCCCATCGTGACGTAGCTGATCATGCTGGCTGCCTGACTGGCTTCAAGCGTATCGCGAACACTGGCGCGTGCCAGTGCCAGACCAGTTGCCACCACCGCCTGAATCATCCGGCATAACAAAAAGGTTTCAGCGCTGGTTGAAACTGCACAGCCAATTGTAGCGATGACAAAAACAACCAATGCCGCCAGCATCACAGGACGCCGACCATAGCGGTCAGACAGTGGCCCCATGATTATCTGTAGAATCGCTGTCACGCCCAGATAAGCCGATACAGCCAGCTGCATAACGGCATAATCAACGACAAAAAATTCCGCCATTGCAGGCAATGACGGCAAAAAGAAATTCATTGAAAGTGCAGATATCGCAGCGACCAAAACCAGTGTCAGCAGCGTTGGCGGTGACCGCCGATCGAGAAAAACACGTACCGGACCAGTACGACTTGCTTGCTTGAATGACACCTGCTAAATACCCCTTGCAGCGCAACACTGACTCACGACATTAATGGCAAACGATCGATGTTTAACTCACCCTGAATATCCATTGAGTAATCAGAGTAAAACGTATCACCGACAAGTTAAGTCTACAGGTTGATCAACAGTGGATTTGAAGTTTCTGTTAAGTTTTTACAATCGAAGCATTCTATAAAAAGCAGTGATTCAATGTACGCAACAGAACAACCCGGCCTCATCAAGGTCATTCGCACACGCTTTGCATAAGTTGATCAATGTGATAATCGAAACCGGGCACACACAAAACAGTAACTTACGCTGGAATTTCAGAGGTTGTCGCCTTTTTCGACTGGCCGGGCGGACAAGTATCTAACGAGACCGACCTCCGAAAGCGAATTGAATTGGCAGGCAACGCGATACAGGCTTTAGACACTGATCTGATACACGGCACCGGTAAATTTCCCGTGCTTCACGCCGTGGATTAAGTAACCATCCCAGCCGGCACAGGCAATCCAGAACGCGAAGGTACAGTATCATTTGATTTATCAGGAATAACATCAGTAAAAAAGTAAATATCCTGAATAATCAAGGTAATGGCTTGCACAAACGCAAAGCTGACCACTAGAACGGCAACATTATTTATACACTGCATCTGCCAGGCTGCGTACGCATTTCCATGTGCCCTTACAACACCAGACAAAAGGTGGCTCAGGCTTTGGGTGTGTTGCAGGAAATCATCAGTTAAACTGGTTGCATTCGCAAGGGGCTCGGTGCTGTCCCTTTCCCCAAACCGTCTTGCTCAAACAAGTAACGCGAGACATCAACAACCGGAGTATTTAATGATCAGAACTATCAAAGTAGCGGCAATAAGCGCCGTATTGGCCCTTGGTGTGGCGGGGAATGCGCTGGCTCAGGACCTCAAATTCTTTACCATCGGTACCGGCGGTACTGCTTACACGTATTACCCGGTAGGTGGCGTCATCGCAAACGCGATTTCAAAACCACCCGGCTCACGCGAATGTGGAGAAGGCGGATCGTGCGGTGTGGATGGTCTTATTGCATCGGCAGTTTCATCACGTGGTTCGGTTGATAACGTCAACGCCATTATATCCGGATTACGCAACTCGGGGTTCGCACAATCAGACGTAGCCTACTGGGCTTATACCGGCACAGGCACAATGGAAGGCAACGAACCGGCTACTGATCTGCGTACCATAGCGGCGCTTTTTGAAGAACACATTCATCTGGTTGCTATGGCCGACAGTGGCATCAATTCCGTTGCTGACCTAAAAGGCAAGCGCGTATCTCTTGACGAGCCGGGTTCAGGCACCTACGTCGACGCACTATTGATACTGGAAGCCAATGGACTATCTGCAGATGATCTGACAGCCGAAGCCCTTAAGGGTAATGCGGCATCAGAGGCACTGCGCAACGGCAAAATCGATGCCTTCTTCGTGGTCACTGGTTACCCGACCGGCGCATTGGTCGAGCTCTCTTCAGCGGCGAAAATCAAGTTAGTTCCCATTGATGGCGACGGCGCTGAGGCACTGACTGACAAGTATGGCTTTTTCGCTTCTTCAGCTATTCCCGATGATGCTTACGAAGGTGTTGCGGGCGTATCTACGGTTGCTGTTGGCGCACAATGGTTCACGTCTGCGAAAGAAGATGAAGAGCTGATCTACAACATCACAAAAGCGTTATGGAACAATGAATCACGCAAGCTGCTTGATGTAGGCCATGCTAAGGGAAAAACCATCACTCCGGACTCAGCATTGGCAGGTGTGGGCGTTCCTCTACACGCAGGTGCCGAACGTTTTTATAAAGAAGTGGGTATGCTTAAGTAACAATAAACGTAGAGCGTTTGCTCTTGATCTACCCGCGTTTAATCAATTTTGAGAGTGATCGTGCAAGTGGGTCGGCGCGCCAGGGATGGCGCAAAGAGCGCTGTCAGCCAGGGATGGCTGCAAGCACTATCCACTTGCGCGATCACTCTCAAAATGCCGCAGGCACCCGAAGGGCTGAATAGTCGCAAAAAGACTTTTTGCTTCCGTTTTTGGTCTTTCAAAAATGAAGGCCCCCGGCGGGGATGTCATAATCGCGCAACAGCGCACCGTCATGGCGCTTTCGCTGTGGCAAATGCTCTGCCGTACAGGCTCCAGGATCGCAAAACTCCTCGGTCCTGGGTCCCGGGGCTTTTCATTTAAATTTTACCCTACTGCTATCTCACATTAAGAGCTGAGCCATGAGCGCTGATACAACACCTGAGCTTACGCCTGAACAACTGGCTGAGATAGAACGTAAATTCGATCCGGAAACGGCATTCAGGTCCACCGGTAAGAAACTCGGTTTTTTTATAGCTACTGCGTTGGTAGCTATGTCTGTGTACCACTTTTATGCGTCCGGCTTCGGTTTAATCCGTGAGCTTTTACACCGCGGCATTCATCTTTCTTTTGTACTCGGGTTAGTCTTTCTGCTCTTTGGTATTCGCAAATCTAATTCCGGCATGCCACCCCGCACATGGTATCGTTTTGACGGTGTACCACTGACAGATCTGCTGTTTGCCGCTCTTGCAGTGGCCGCTGCGATGTATCTGCCCCTCCTTGCGCCGGAAGCATTGGCACAACGCGTTGGCAATCCATCATCCATCGATGTTTTCATGGGGTCTGCACTGCTTATTCTAACTCTGGAGGCAACTCGCAGAAGTGTCGGCCCGACACTGCCAATCATTGGAATAATCTTTATCGCGTTTGCCTACTTTGGCCCCTTTATGCCTGGCGCCCTTAAACATGGCGGCTCATCATGGCTTGGCATCATCAACCATCTTTATATGACCAATCAAGGCATCTACGGCATTGCGATAGGTGTGATGGCTCAGTATGTGTTCCTGTTTATTTTATTCGGTGTACTAGCCACACGAATCGGACTTGGCCAGCTCTTTATAGACTTTGCTATGGTGATTGCCGGCCGCTATTCTGGCGGACCAGCAAAGGTCGCTATTTTCTCTTCTGCATTCATGGGCACTATTTCAGGCTCTTCAATCGCCAATACCGTTACCACCGGCGCACTCACAATTCCTGCAATGAAGAGGGTTGGTTATCCACCGCACTTTTCCGGGGCTGTTGAAGCAACTGCTTCCACCGGGGGACAGATCACGCCGCCAATTATGGGTGCAGCCGCTTTTATCATGGTGGAATATCTGGAAATCCCACTCAGAGATGTACTTGCAGCTGCGTTGTTTCCGGCACTGTTGCATTACTTTGGTATTTTTATCATGGTCCATCTTGAAGCGAAGAAACTTGGCTTGCGCGGGCTGCGTGCAGAAGAACTTCCTAAAATGGGCATAGTACTCAAAGACCACTGGCTAAGCCTGATACCACTAGTGATTCTGGTTTACCTTATCTTATCCGGCAAGACCCCGGACTTTGCAGCGGTCTATGGAATTATTGCCTGTGTGGTTGTGGGATTCCTGAATCCAACTCACCGATTAACGATCAAAGATCTTTGGGACAGTCTGGCAGCAGGCGCTAAAAACACACTTGCGGTAGGCGCAGCTGCTGCAACCGTCGGCGTAGTGGTTGGAGTGGTGACTCTTACCGGCGTTGGGTTTCGCCTCGGTTACGTTGTTATCCAGACCGCCACGGAGATCGGAACAATGCTGAGCTCCCTGCCCATGCTTGGTTACTTCGCCGTATCACAATGGGCACTGTTTACCTCACTCATTATGATTGCGATCTCATGCATTATCATGGGCGCAGGAATCCCGACCACAGCAACCTACATTATACTTGTGGCAGTCGCAGCCCCTGCGCTTGCGCAACTACAGGTTGAGCCATTGGTTGCCCACTTCTTTGTTTTCTACTACGGCGTACTGGCCGATATCACGCCACCCGTGGCACTGGCAGCCTACGCAGCAGCGGGTATTGCAGGATCAAATCCATTCAAAACAGGTAACACGGCTTTCCGTCTGGGTATTGCCAAAGCGCTTGTTCCGTTTGTATTTGTTTATTCACCGGCATTGCTATTAGTCGCAGACGGGTTTACCTGGTGGGCATTCACGGTGACTCTGGCTGGCGCCATGCTGGGGATTGCCTCTCTTGGTGTTGCCTTTTCCGGCTACCTGTTTTCAACCCTGAAGACATGGGAACGATGGTGGGTCGCACTGGTATCGTTCCTGTTTATCGCACCTGGCCTGGTCACCATGGCTATTGGCATTGTATTGATGTTGCCTATTGTACTTATTCAACTGAAACGTAGAAAAGATGTCGCACAGCTAGCTTAAGACGAATAGTGATAACAGGATCTTAATCGTGGGAGCACAACCCCGTTGCGCGAATGACTTTTAATCCCCTGGACACAATGATTTCGCTGATCGGGGATCGGCTTCCACAGCGCTGTGCATCCAGCTGGTTGTTATTCTACTGCGTCGGCAAAACTCCTCTCAACTATTTCAATACAGCAGACAAACTACCAACTGAAAACGCATTATCGAACACCACCAGATCATCAACACTA
>CAZNOB010000049.1:26735-30073 GCA_964574535.1 uncultured Granulosicoccaceae bacterium
AGACAAACTACCAACTGAAAACGCATTATCGAACACCACCAGATCATCAACACTACGGCCCATAAGACCACTCAGTTCGGGTTTTCCAACACAGGTAGCAGGCACCAGAGTGGCCATGCGCAAAGCATCGTGTAGCGGAATTCCGGCGCGTTCTACTAAACGCTTAATACTTAGCGCCAGCGTCACATGCGCACCGGCAAGATTACCTTCAGAGTTAATCAGGCGACCATTTTTTAGCGCTATACGCTGGCCATAAAGATCAAAATGATCCGGACCACCAACTGTAGACATAGAGTCTGAAACTAAAAACATTCGATCCGGCAGCGGCCTGGCACGAATCGCCATTGCAACCATTTCATCAGCTACATGGTGACCATCGCATATGATTCCCGCATACAGATTCGAATTTATCACAGCTCCTGTGACCCCCGGTTCACGTCCGGTCATAGGCGACATGGCATTATAAAGATGAGTAGCGCAACTTGCACCGGCAGCTATGGCGTCCCTGACCACCTGCGCTGTTGCATTTGTGTGTCCAATGGAGACCAGGGATCCCATATCCGCTAATTGTTCGATTTGCTTTACCGTGGCGATCTCCGGCGCAAGTGTGAGTATCACCGGAATATCAGCCTGCCGCAGCCGCCCGACAATATTGATTGTGTGATCGTCCAGAGGACGAATAAATTCGGCACGGTGAGTACCACGGCGTTCGGTTGCGATATGCGGGCCTTCGATATGCAATCCAACAATACCCGGCAGCTTTATGGCGTCTATTGCCGCATCCGCTACGCGGCTTAACACATCGGGATGATCCGTAATGACAGTCGGCATGATCGCTGTGGTGCCGAACTTCCGATGTGCGTTAACAATCTTCTGCATAGCCTCGGCTGTAGGATCATTATTAAGCAATACCCCACCACCACCATTCACTTGCAGATCGACCAACCCCGGTGATAGCACACCATGCATTTGTTCGGCCGCTGCTGGCAAATCGTTCGTTCGCAGCCCCACCACCCGACCGTCACGTACATGTATTGCAGCGAGCTTATGGATAGCATGACCATCAAACACCCGATCAAATTTAAACCACTGATCAGTCATCCTGTTTGACCTGTTAAAAAACGGTAGTCAGGATACACGGCTTTATACGCTGCTAAAGCTGCTCCACGCGCACCGCTCGAGTCGCCCCCCTGCGCTAATACAATAGGCGCAATACCAAAGCCACCAATCTGTGCCGCCCTTGCTGCCAGTGAAAGATCATCAGTGATGTTTTCAATTTTCGAGAGACCACCTGCCAGCACAATAATATCGGGGTCTGCCGTTAAGGTTAGACTTCGCAGCAAGTCAGCTGTCAGTTCGCACCAGATATTCCAGACGTCGCGACAGCTGCTATCCGTCTGTCGTTTTTCCACGATAGCCTGTGGAGATAAAGCTGCACCGACGACTATTTCTGCGAGCCTGCTTAGCCCCGGCCCCGAAGCATAGGTTTCAACACATCCGTCTCGTCCGCATCCACAACTTACGACCGGCAGATTGTATTTTTTTAATAGATAGCCTGAAAGACTAATGTGTCCGAACTCTCCACCCGTGTTGGTGGCTCCCTGCAAAAGATTGCCATCAACAGTGATGCCACCCCCGATACCTGTACCAAGAACCATAGACAGCGCAATTCGATGCCCCCGCCCCGCTCCGAAAGTCACTTCTGACAACGCCAGTGCACGACAATCATTCATATAGGTCACCGGCCTTTGCACCGTCCGTGCAATGTCTGCCGGTAATGGATGGCCGGTAGCACAAACATTAGCGGTTAACGCCAGACCGTTAACAGGATTTATTAACCCGGGGGCACCAATACCAACCGGGAGCAACTTCCCGGCTTGTCTGTCAGCCCATTCGATCTGAGATGCCAGCACAGTGACCAACGCCTGATAGCGAGTTGGTGTAGCTACGCGATTTCTGGCTACCACCTGCCATTGCTTATCAAATAGCTGTACTTCTATTTTAGTGCCGCCAAGGTCAACACCGATAGCAATCATATGAATAAACGTACCCGATAATAAAACAGATGAATTTCTTGCCAGGCCGCCAACGCAGGGTAGAGCTTCACGTCTGCAAGCACTCCACTCAGTACGCCCCGAGCTAAAAAGGGGTCATCGATATTTAAACCCAAAATTCTGTAGTCATCGATTCAACACGACAATTTGATTAGCCATTGCCATGGCCTTGCCCTTTAGTCGGTTACCACACCTTTGGTTAATATAAAACAACCATAGGGTCGATCTTCAGTTGTCTGAACCACAGCAAAACACTTTTTTGCAGCCTCATAAAAAGCAAACCTTTCGATTGAAGCCATTTTTGCCGTTGGCATTACCGCCTGACATTCAACTAAAGCTTCAGAATGGACTTCCAGTCGGGTCTCTGGTTCGCCAACAACTTGCATATGTTGTATTTGCTCTTCGATAAATGTGTCGAGCGGAAACAACGTCAGGATCGCTGCCAATGCTTCAGTATCGTTGACACCGTCAATATTAACCAGGCGTCCGCTGGTGGTTTCGGCGGCAACACTGCGCCCCGGAAAATTTCTGTCGGCCAGCACCAGTTGATCGCCATGGCCCATGGCACGCAATACCCATAAGAGGTCGGCGCTGATGATTGACGGGATTCCTATTAACACTGATTTTCCTCCAATTGATTGATCCAGAACGCCAGCAAATTACTCCCAGCTGAAGCCCTTTTTTTCTTCAGTTTCCGGGTCTGTAGATTCACCATCACGATACCGCTGTTGGGCACCCTTCAGGAAGTTCCGCAATATCTGATCTTTGCATTCGCGATAGTGCTTGTGCCCGGGCTTGCGGAAAAATGCACTCAATTCATGCTTGCTGATTTTGGTGTCAGCAAGTGCCAACAATTCAATGACATCTTCGGCTTTCAAATCAAGCGCAATTTTTAGCTTCCGGAAGATAATATTGTTAGTAAGCTTTGTTTCAGCAACTGGTGGCGCACCTTCACGCTTACCCCGGTGATGAGTGATCATGCCATTCAGGAATTTCGCAAATACTGAATCGCCGCAATTTTTGTAGTCGGGATTATCTTCTTTTTTAAGCCAGGCGCTGATCTCTTCGCGAGTTGCCGGATGCCCGGCTAACTCAAAGATTGCCATCATCTTCGTGTCGTTGTAGTCGAAGGTATAACGCAGGCGACGAAGAATATCATTATTTGTCATTTGGGTCCTGTCAGGATTTCATCATCAGCGCACACCTCACACCGAAGTACACACTGGGTTCTAGCCCGGATTATTCATGAAATGGCGAGCATATCGCGCAGAGATTTGTTTTCAC
>CAZNOB010000050.1:0-21032 GCA_964574535.1 uncultured Granulosicoccaceae bacterium
AGTTCGGTGTGGATGATATTTCCCTGGTTGTCTTCCAGTCGGGGCCCTGTTTCCACAAATCCGAACGCCGCCTCGTAAAATGTGATGGCTTCATCAGCGCGATTGACGGTCAGGTACGGGGTTATGGTTGTCTGCGCTGGCATTTGTGCTCCAGTGTAATAAAAATGTTACATCGTAGGTCTTACCTAAGTCCGCATGATTCATCCGGGGCTTTGAATTCTGAATAATGCGGAAGCAGATATTACCCTAAATTACCGAGAAATGTACTGACACAATGACGGGCAGGCGGCATTGTGAATCTGCGGTCCAGAGGCTAATCCAGCCCCTGCTCAATGCTCATCGCCTGGACCACGAAATGCTCAGGCACTTCCAGGTCATGGGCGATCGATTTTATCGCTTTCAGCTCTTTGACTGACTGATTGTTATCTGCTTTGGCCACGGTGCAGAGGTCGCGAATAATCTGCATACGCTGAGCGATGGTGGTGAGTTGTTTGGTTTGTTTAATACGTTCAGGCAGATCACTGGCTAGCTTTTCCAGATTCAATTCATCAGAGAAAGCGCGCTCGCCAAAAAATTTCTCGAAAACAGCGATCTCTTTATCGGATATTTTACCGTTGGCGTTTGCCACTGTGATTGCAGCGGCAAATAACAATCGGCGCATATTTTCCGAAGCGTCAGTGCGCCCCTCAAGGTAGCTGGGCTCCATCATTGTCATGAGTACTTGTACACCAGCTTCCAGTTCGTCGATGCTGCAGCCATCTTTGTCTGCAAGCACTGAATGATCAAATAGCTTCAGGGCGCGCACTCGCAACGGGCTGAAGGGATGTGTCATGAACCAGTCTTCTGCGGGAGCTCCCTGGCCCGGAGTTGCGTCTTCGAGCTGCATTTCATCAACCTGCTGCATGAATTCTTCGATATTGAATTGCACCAGTTTGCCACTCAGACCAGACGCCAGTTTAAATAGCGATCGCGCCACACCAACCGGATCCTGAGCACAGTGAGCCCCCGCGCGATCCGCAGAAATTTCTGCGTAGCGCGACCAGGTGGTGAGTTGCAGAGCCAACTTCGGGCTGGGCCGAGCCTGGCCGTTTAACAGGTAGCCAATCGGGATGTCATGGTGTCCGTAAAGGTAGTGACCTAATTCATGGCCCAGTACAAAGCGCAGTTCGGAACCTTCGAAGGCTTCGAGCAGGCTGGATGAAAACATGATAAACAATCGCCCATCTTCCGGTTTGACGCAGGCAGCATTGAATGAGGGGCTGGCGAAGACATAGAGTTCCAGCGGTATTTTTACCCCCAGTGCGGCAATGCAGTCGTCTGCCATTTCGTGTAGCCACGGTGCCATATTGCGACTTAATCTGACCGAGGTTGCAAGCAATCTGCGCCGCGTGCCCATCGGGCCTTTTTCCTCGCGTTTCTCAATGATTTCGTTGATACGCTTTACTTCTTTCACCTGCATCAGTTGTTTGGCTATTTCAAGATCCTGACGTGATCTCAGATCATCAGCATTCATTATTGGCGGTCCGCAGTGTTGCTTGTCTTTGATGAGTAATTGTACCTGTCGGCGCAGGCAACGCGCTATAATGACACAAACAAAAAAGGTTAAAGATGTGACCGAAAAAGAAACAATTTACAGTGATCTAAAGCAGCTGGGTTCCAATACAGTGCAACCCGTCTCGCCGGACGAAGCGATTCTGGAAGTGGTACCGAACCCACACCCAGATGTTGATTATTGTGTACGTTTTACAGCGCCCGAATTCACCTCACTCTGTCCAATGACCGGGCAGCCGGATTTTGCTCACTTGGTTATTGACTATGTGCCGGATGAAAAACTGGTCGAAAGTAAATCCCTGAAGTTGTATCTCACCTCATTTCGAAATCATGGCGATTTCCATGAAGCCTGTAGTGTCGGTATAGCGCGTCGCCTCATCAAAGAACTGAATCCAAAGTGGTTACGTCTGGGGGGGTATTGGTACCCGCGGGGTGGCATGCCGATCGATATCTTTTTTCAGCACCGAACTTTGCCGGAAGGTGTGTGGGTGGCGGATCAGGGAGTCCCCACCTATCGGGGCAGGGGATGATGATATCTGCAAAGTCGCCTCAGCACCTTTAATTCAAGCACAATTGCGTTGTAGTAGAGCCCTATGCCCATTCAGCAACTGCCTGACCATCTGATCAATCAAATTGCCGCGGGCGAGGTGATTGATCGACCATCGTCGATTGTCAAAGAGCTATTGGAAAACTGTATCGATGCCGGTGCCACTCGTATCGACATAGAAATAGAAGCAGGTGGAACCCGACTGATAAAAATCCGTGATAACGGTTGTGGTATTGCCAGTGACGAACTCCCAATCGCGTTGAGTCGTCATGCGACCAGTAAAATAAGCTCTCTGGATGATTTAACAGCAGTGAGCACACTGGGGTTTCGTGGTGAAGCATTATCCAGTATTGCTGCGGTATCCCGGCTATCCATAGTGTCCCTGCCGGAAGGGCAGGCTCATGCACAGGAAATCAGTTTTGACTCAACCACTGATCAGCTTGATACACGTCCGGCGTCCCATGCCCCGGGCACAACCATTACCGTTGCGGATTTGTTTTTTAATGTGCCTGCCAGACGCAAGTTTTTAAAGGCTGATAAAACCGAGTTTAACCACATTGAATCGGCGGTACGGAAAATTGCATTATCAGTCTGGCATGTCGGATTCACGCTCGCACACAATGGCAAGCAAGTGCTGAACCTCCCTGCTATAAACGACGACTCAAAAGGCTCTAGACGAATTGAGGGCGTGTTGGGGTCAGAGTTTTTGCAGAACGCGTTACCGGTTTTTCGGGAAGCCGATGATTTACGCATGAGCGGGTGGGTGGCAAAAGCTACGTTTTCCCGCAGTCAGGCAGATATGCAATATTTCTATGTCAACTCACGTATGGTGCGTGATAAAACAGTGGTGCATGCAGTTAAACAGGCTTATTCAGATCTGCTGTATCACAGTCGTCAGCCAGCGTATTCGCTCTACCTTGAAATGAATCCGCGAGAGGTCGACGTCAATGTGCATCCCGGTAAGCTTGAAGTGCGCTTTCGCGATGGCCGGCGTATTCACGGGTTTGTGTCGCGTGCAGTATCAGAAGTACTTTCCGCAACAAGTGCAGAAAAAAAAGAACCAGAGGCCGCCCTGGCAGGTGCCGTGGATTATCCAGCGCATCAAGCTCCCATCAACTTTGACGTCCAGGACACAGGCGCTGGTAGTCGTGGCGGTGGGTATAGTTATACGCCCCCTGCGAATACCAGTCATGGAGCGAGTGGTAAGTTATATAAAGAACTTATTGCCGGAAAATCGCCGACAGATTCGCTATCGAATTCTGTTGATCCCATCGACACTAAACCCAACACCTCTGAGCAAATTCCTCCCCTGGGTTTTGCCGTGGCACATCTTCATGGCGCGTTTATTCTTTCGCAGAGTAAAGAGGGTTTAGTAATAGTGGATGCTCATGCCGCGCATGAGCGTATTTCTTATGAACGATTAAAGACTGAATACGAGTCGGGTTCGGTTCGGGCACAACCGTTACTTTTGCCTTTGACGGTTCACGTTAGTGAGTCAGAGGCAGAGCTCGCTGAAGAACACAGCGAGATGTTTTTCAAAGTGGGGCTGCAAATTGATCGTCGTGGCTTAAGTCAGATTGTGGTGCGATCTATACCTGTTGAACTGCAATCCGCCAACGTTGAGCAGTTGTTGCGAGATGTGCTTTCAGATATCGCCGAAAGTGGCTGCAGCTTTCGCATACGTGAAGAAATCAACAAATTGTTGTCTACCATGGCATGCCACGGCTCCGTCAGAGCGAACAGGCCGCTGACCCCGACTGAAATGAATGCCTTGTTGCGAGACATGGAGCGCACTCAAAACAGCGATCAATGTAACCATGGCAGACCCACCTGGGTTGAACTGTCCATGAAGCAACTCGATGCGCTCTTTCTGCGTGGTCGATAACGTGCTTATGTTACGTCGTCACCAACACATCCCGATGACTCTTAATTGAAGACACCTGCTATCAGGCAGCCCGTGCTTTGTATACTTGGCCCGACTGCGTCCGGGAAAACCGGTTTAGCTGTTGAGTTTTGTCAGGCGGGTGGTCATGAAATCATCAGTGTAGATTCTGCACTGGTGTACAAGCGCATGAATATCGGTACCGCCAAACCAGATGCCGAGACGCAACGCGTCGCGCCCCATGCCCTGATCGATTTGATTGAACCGTGGGAAACCTACTCAGTTGCGCGATTTTTAGTCGATATTGAAGATGAAATAAATCGCATTGCCCGGGCAGGTCAGGTGCCTGTGCTGGTTGGTGGCACAATGTTGTACTTCAATGCGCTGTGGAAAGGTCTGTCGTCTTTGCCGGAATCCAATTCGGAAACACGTGAAAAAATTCAACGCGAAGCCGAATCAAAAGGGTGGCAAGAGATGCATCAGCGTCTGTCAGTCATTGACGCAGTTTCAGCGGGAAAGATTCATCCCAATGATCCCCAGCGCATTTTACGAGCATTGGAAGTCTTTGAATTGGCCGGAGTTCCTTTGTCAGAATTGCAGGATAATCGCTCAAGAAACGACTATTATGATTTTTTTAATATTGGTTTGTTTCCCTCTGATCGTGCGCTTTTGCATAAACGAATAGAACAACGTTTTACTACAATGTTAAAGCAAGATTTTGCCGATGAAGTGCGGTCGCTGATGCAGTTACCTGAAATGAATGTTAACCTGACCAGCATGCGATGTGTGGGATATCGCCAAATGTGGAGCCATCTGTCCGATGAATGCTCAGAGCGGGAAATGACAGATCGTGCTGTAGCTGCTACTCGTCAATTGGCAAAGCGGCAGCTGACCTGGATGCGACGAATGGAAAATCTGGCCCTGTTCGATGTTCCTGCTATTCTTGAGTCAGTAGTGGCAGACGCGGGATACATTTTATGGCGAGACAAGCACAAACTTAATTGAAGGGCCGCAGCCAGGCCTTGGTTGTTTAGAATTCGCACCTGGCGGCTGTCCGTGAATCAGGCGCAGGCGTTGAAAACACCTATGATTGAACAATCCACTAGTCTGATGGTCTACCCGGCTAAGCTTGGCGTACAAGGTAATAACCTGCGGTGACCACCAACAAGTATCAGCCCTATTGAATCGCATGACCCAACAGTCCGGTAAAACCCTTAGCTAATGAAATCGCTGCGTCTTAAAGTATTTTTTGGGGTTTTATCCGGCTTGCTTCTGGTAACAGCGGTGGCTGAAATACTGTTATATCGCCAGGCAGCCTCGTTTGCTGAAAAGGAGCTGTTCACCAGCCTAAAAAAATACGCGGTTGCTCTAACCGAAGTAGCCTACATTGATTCCAGAATAGGTTTTACGCTGTATCCGGACTGGGAAAGCCGCTTGAGATTGAGTCCGGAGGATCAAACTCGATTCTTTGAATTCAAAACAAAGGATGGTCATTATTTGACGGACTCTCACAATCTGGGAGGCGAAAGTTTACCGGAGGTCGGGCACCATGGCGGGCAGACTCTGGTGGACTACGGCAATATCGTGCTGGGTGTCTATGAGCATCAATTTGAGATTACCTCAGACAAACTGCCCACGCGACAATACAAACTTGTGGTGGCAGAAAATACCGATCTGATCAGAGGTGCCAGGCTTTCAACGCTCAAAAGGATGCTCTTCTTCACGCCGGTAGCTCTGGTGGCCGCATTTTTGATCAGTCTGGCCTTAACCACCGCGACACTATCTTCCATATCTCGCTTCACTAAACGAGTACAGTCCTACAACCGAAATGATCATGGATCGCGTCTCGATCTGGACGCTATTGATAAAGAGATGCTTCCGCTGGGTGAGGCACTCAACAAACACATTTATGAGCTGAATAAACACTCAAACCTTGAGTCTAAGTTACTGGCAGACACGGCTCATGAACTTCGGATGCCGTTAAGCTCAATGCGTAAAGAGCTGGATCAACTCAAACTGTCCTTTGATTCACCTGCGGAATTGTCGTTGCATGCAGAAAATCTGGACAGCAACTTGTCTGGCCTGCAGGTTATGACGGACAACATGCTAATGCTTTATCGCATTGAAAGCGGCAACTACAAGCCGAGGCGGGAACCCATAGACTTATTGGCAGAGGTAGAAAGTATTGTTCGTCATTTCAGTGGTCATAAAAAAACGGATATAGAGATCTCCGGCGAAGCAGTGTTTGTATTGTCCAGTCGCTCGGTGGTGAGTCTGATACTAACGCGATTGCTCAATAATGCCATTCAGCATGCTGGTGGCGCTGATGTTTCTGTCAATTGGATAGTAGTTGGCGATAAGGTCGAACTCCATGTAGACGATGCCGGTCCCGGGATAGCAGAGGCTGAGAGAGAGAAAATCTTTGACAGGCACTATCGATTTTCTGACCAGAAGCAATCGATAAGCAGTGGTACCGGTCTGGGGTTGGCTTTGGTGCGTTTGTATGCCAATTCTGTTAACGCGGATACTCGGTGTGAGGAGTCGCCATTGGGGGGCGCGCGATTTACGGTGGAATTTCCTTGCACACGACCATCAGAGTCAACATTGTCAGTCACTCAGGGGACCAGTCCTGAACTAGAAGGCGCAGAGATATGAAACTGAAGTCGAGGGTGTTTGTTTGTTTCTCTACAGCGGTGTTTATCATAACCAGTGCAGTCAACGTGCGGTCAGATCAGCAATGGTTCGGAGGACCAGAAGATGTATCTTTCGCTGAGGACTTATGGCAAGCCATGGTACAGGCGAAAGTGGTTGGTGTTGATGCAGTGAAGAACGAGCCTTACATTGGTTTGCATCCCCACGGAGCGATACTCGAAACCTCTATAGACACTGTAACGGTAAATGGTGTAACAAACACCTTGATTGCCAAGCGAAGCTATCGAGGGATCAATGTTTCCGTTGACTTGGTCGTGTCCGACCGGGTGTCCTACCTTGAAGATATTACGATTATGTTTAAACGGGAAGAGGGCTACGATAGCGCTAATCAGGACTGGTTCTGGGCTAAGTACGACGCTGATGGTTCTCTGGCTGAGACGCCGAATGCTATTCAGCTTGCAGGCAGGATTGCAAAAGGAAAATCGAAAGGCTGTATAGCCTGTCATCGAAAGGCGGGAGGAGGAGACTTCCTGTTTATTAACTAAGTGTGTGAATCTAATCTATAACCGATATTGCGATGAATGCCAGTACATTAAGCCGCGTCATGGTTATTTCGCTGTGGCTATTCAGAGACTATTTCATGTGACTGACAGACCTCGCAGTTGTTGCCATTTAAATAGAGCAGGCTAGTGCATTTACCAAAGTTGCCGGTTGCCCGACCTTGATGATTACGGAAAAATCAATCAACCAGTATGTCTGGAAGTACAGCGCGCGGCAGCAAATGCTCCTCGTTGTAATGACTATGGCGTACTTCCCTACACTGTATTTATTGCTTGAGATACCTAAGGTGATCATCAATCGTGTTATTGATGGTCCATCGACTTACCGAATCCTTGGGCTGGACTTACAGTCAGAAACAGCACTTATATTTTTAACCGTATCAGCCCTCCTTTTGTACCTGCTGAACGCATCAATAAAACTGGCGATAAATATCAGGAAAGGGGTGATTGGTGAGCGTCTTATTCGACGCTTGCGTTATTCACTGCTTGAACACCTTTTACGGTTCCCAATACAACGATTTCGCGTTGTATCTCAGGGAGAGCTTATTTCCCAAGTAAACTCTGAAACGGAAGCTTTGTCAGGTTATATCAGTGAATCTGTCACCCTGCCATTGTTTCAGGGTGGCACCATGATCACAGTACTGTCATTCATGTTTATACAGAGCTTTTGGCTGGGATTGGCGGCTATCGCGCTTATTCCGATACAGATACTGGTCATTCCTCGAATGCAGCGAAGAGTAAATGTTCTTAACCACAAACGAGTTCGACAAGTAAGAAAATTCTCTGAATATATTGGTGAGACAGTAACCGGAGCACAAGCCATACGAATACATGGCGTGCAGCGCTATGTATTGTCAGGCTATTCATCTCAACTGAGTCAGTTGCTCGATGTCAGGCTAAAGCTGTACCGACAAAAATACATGATCAAGTTTGTCAATAATTTTATAAACCAGCTGACACCTATACTTTTCTACATGATCGGTGGTTTATTGGTTATTAGGGGGCACTTAACAATCGGTGCGTTGGTCGCTGCGATCGGCGGGCACAAAGACATGGTTTCACCGTGGAAAGAGCTACTTAAATATTATCAAATGCAACAGGATGCAAAAATAAAATTCGAGCAACTGGTGCAGCAGTTTACGGTCGAGGACTCTGACGAGTCAGACTACTATGAAGTTGTACCAGCTCGCGAAGCTATTGAACTGTTTCCGCTAAAACTAAACAACATTGTGACAGAGGAGGGCGGCAAAAGGGTGCTGACCGGCTTCAATCTCGTTGTTGGTTCCGCAGAGCATGTTGCTATCGTCGAGCCGGATTCCGCGAAACGTTTGCATATCGCAGAGGTCGTATTGAGCTTACGCAATCCGGTGTATGGCAGTGCCTGGCTGGGTCCCAGTCAGTTGAAAGAAGTTCCAGGTCAGGTGAAAAGCCGCCGACTTGCATTCCAGCCGTCATCACCCCCTATTTTCAATATTTCAGTATATGAAAATATTTTGTTTAGTATTAAACATGTCCCGGAGCAATCGTCTGTTAACGAAGAAGCCAAAGAGGCCTTGCGCGCCGGCAACAGCAGTGATTCGTTTAACGCCAAGTGGGTTGATTTTGAAGATTATCAATTCAGCGATGACGATGAACTAAATGATTGGTACATCAAGGCAATGGAGGCCACCGATGCTGACCTCAGCGTGATTAGAAACGGTCTGTTTCAGTTTTTAACAGACGATCATGAATCAGAACAAGCCAATAAAATAGTGGAAGCGCGACCGTTAATTTATGACGCGATGGTTGAAAACAATATTGCAATTCAGAGCTTCGATGAAACCGAATGGTGTCACGGATTGTCAATCGCTGAAAATCTTGCCTTCGGAAAAATAACTGACGATAGCATAACACCCGGAGAAGCAATTTATTCTAAAGAAGTTGCTCTGATTCTGTCCTATAACGGCTTTGATCGTATTGTCGAGCAAATTGGAAAACAAATCGCAACGATTATTATCCGAGGTCTGTCAACAGAGGTCTCTCGTGAGCAGACAATGGATTTGTTTAAGCTGAGTTCGGATAACCTGGCTGAAGAGATTGTGGTTAATTCCCGTTCAATAACCCGTAAATCTTCAAGTCAGCTATCTGTGTCTGATCGGCACTTTCTACTTTTACTGTTTCTTAATCTGGTGCTGGACGACCATCCGGATATTCAACTTCCCGGTTCGGTCATCAGTCGAATAATGTTTATTCGGGATGAAATCGACAATGTGCTCGATCAGACTCAGCGAAGTAAGTTACAACGGTTTGAATATAGTCAGTACCATGCCGGGTTAACGGTGGTTGAAAATCTGTTGTTCGGTTTGCTGCCGAAAGACATCACCAGCGACTCACTTAATACACTTCTCGACCTTATTGATCGTGTGATTAAGGACGCAGATCTTTCGAGAGATATTATGTTGCTTACTCTGCGCAGTGCCGCAGCAGGAATTTCGGGTTCGCGTCTGTCGGCCACCTCGCGCCAGAATTTGCCACTGGCCAGAGTCTTGATAAAAAAGCCCGAGTTAATTGTGTTTAACGACGGTTTAAATGCCTATGATGAGGCAGAGCAATTCCGAATAAAGGAAAACATACGCGGATTACTACCTCAAACATCGATCATCTGGCTTACCAGCAAGCTCGAAGATCGCAGCCAGTTTGATCGAATAATAGAAACCGCAAAACACAACTGATAGTCCTCTTTGAAGTCATAGCGTTCATTTTTTCGGGAGAGTCTGCCAATACAAATCATTGCGCCGAAAACCCGAATCTGGTGACCAATTGAAGATTATTGTGGGTCAGGAGGCCGTGGTCACAGTAGCTGTATTTGTACCAATGGAGTTTTCAGCGGTTGCCTGACTGCCGGTTTCGTGGGAATATCAGGGGGGTATCAGGTCTAAAAAGCAATACCACCGGGTTCGCCCGACCTGATAACAACTGAGCGCGCAGGCGGAACCCGCCAGATGGGGGAAGGCTGTGGTTAACTGGCAGTGGAAAGCGCCAGAACAAAGGTGCACAAGTCAGAGAATCCATGCCGTCGCTTTTAAGTGTAAAAGACCTAACAATAGGGTTTGGGAAAAACAAGCCCACTGTCGATCAGGTGAGTTTCTCCGTAGATGCCGGTGAGACTCTGGCCCTGGTAGGAGAGTCGGGCTCTGGTAAAACACTGAGCTGTCGCGCAATTCTGCGAATCCTCCCCAATTCTGCCGATATCAGAAGCGGCGAAATAGTTCTGCAGAGCAGGGGAAATGATATCGATCTGGCTCGACTCAGCGAGCGTAAGCTGCGCGGTATCCGTGGTGATCGCGTATCG
This sequence comes from uncultured Granulosicoccaceae bacterium, assembly GCA_964574535.1. Lineage (GTDB taxonomy): Bacteria > Pseudomonadota > Gammaproteobacteria > Granulosicoccales > Granulosicoccaceae. The sequence goes on from CAZNOB010000050.1 coordinate 10,524, forward strand.
ATGATCTTCCAAGAGCCAATGCGCTCTTTATCTCCTTTGCACCGAATCGGCCATCAGATCAGTGAAGTGTTGACTCTCCACCGCGATTGCTCAATGGCAGAAGCGAAGCAGCAAGTGCTTGCAGAGTTTGAGCACGTTGGTTTCAATGATCCCGAACGCGCTTACCGGGCTTATTCCTTTGAATTATCAGGCGGTATGCAGCAACGCGCGATGATAGCGATGGCGACCGTTGCCAAACCTGCATTGCTGATCGCTGACGAGCCAACTACAGCGCTGGATATGACCACTCAGGCGCAGGTTCTGGGGTTATTGAAAAAACTGCAGGCAGAATCCGGGATGGCGCTGATACTCGTTACTCACGATTTAGGCGTAGTCGCCAACATGGCTGATCAGGTTGTTGTAATGAACAAAGGCCGTGTGATGGAGTCGGGTTCCTCTAATTTAGTGTTGGGGGCCCCGGCGCATCCCTACACAAAAAAGTTGTTTCAGGCCGCGCCAGTGATTCCCGAATTCGAACGGCCCGTCGAGCAACCAAAAGCGGCGGACTTCATACTGAGTCTGCGTGATGTCAGAAAGACCTACGGCGCTATTCAGGCCGTAGACGGGGTTAATCTGAGTGTCCCGCGTGGCAAAGTCGTCGCGATCGTCGGTGAGTCCGGCTCTGGTAAATCAACCTGTGCCCGCATCGCTCTGGGAGCAGAATTAGCCAATCCCGGAGGACATGTCTTTTTCAAGGAAAGTCCCGAAGCCGATGCGATCGACGTGCAGTCACTCTCGCCGGCAGAGCGCAACGATTTTCAGCGCAAAGCGCAAATGGTTTTTCAGGATCCCCACTCATCACTGAGCCCGAGGATGCAAATTATTGATGCACTGACCGAGCCCCTGGATATTCACAGCGTTGGCACTGTAGCGGAGCGACGTGACCGGGCCATCGAGTTGCTGGAGCAGGTGGGGCTGGACTCGTCGATGCTCAGGCGCTATCCGAATGCGTTTTCGGGTGGGCAGAGGCAGCGATTATCTATTGCACGGGCGCTGGCATTGCGACCGCTTTTGCTGGTATGCGATGAGCCAACCTCGGCTCTCGATGTATCGGTGCAGGCCCAAATCCTCGATCTCCTGGAAGATATCCGTGATCGACTTAACCTTTCTTACCTTTTCATCTCGCACGATCTGGCGGTTGTTGCCCGTATCGCTGATGAAGTCGCGGTGATGCGTCGCGGTCGTGTGGTCGAACAAGCCTCCCCCGAGCTATTGATGGCCAACCCTAAACATCCCTACACACGCGCTTTGATCGCGGCACACCCTGAGCCAGATATTCATCGCCCGATCAATCTGGAGACCGTCGCACTGGGTGCCGGTGATCCGGAGTCCTGGCCTGATGCATTTCGCTACACTGATGGAGTAGCGCCGCCGCTAATCGAATATGAATCAAATCATTTGGTCAGAACCCATGTATAAGATTATAGTTCGCGTCAAGTTAATCTGCTTGTGTTGTCTACTTGTGGCCCTGCAGTTGTCGGCAGCTCCCGTGCCTGTCGAGAGCGCACTGCTGAGCGACCAGGTAGCCAATGGTGAGTTGCCTCCAATCTCGGAAAGAATTCCGGCAGAACCCATCGTGGTAGATTTGCTGGCTAAAGGCCGGCAGCCCGGTGTGCAAGGCGGCACTCTGCGAACCATGGTGTCGCGCAGTAAAGACATTCGTCAAATGGTGGTGATGGGATATTCCCGGCTGGTGATCTATGACGAAAACTATGACCTGACCCCGGATATTCTGGCGAGCATTGACGTGCAAGAGGGGCGGAAATTTACACTGCGCCTGCGGCGTGGTCACCGCTGGTCCGACGGTCACCCGTTTACCTCTGCAGACTTCGAGTACTGGTGGGTTGATGTGGCGAATAACCCTGAACTGGCACCCTCTGGTCCGCCGCAGTTTATGCGAGTGAACGGGCAGTTGCCTGAAGTGACCTACCCTGACGAACAGACAATCATCTACGAATGGGCTGAGCCCAATCCGTATTTTTTACCGCTGCTGGCGCAGGCTCGACCGCCTTTTATTTTTCGACCCAGACACTACCTGGAAAAATTCCACATCAATTACGCCGATGATGTAAAACTCGCGGCGGCAGTGTTGCGCAAAAAGGTGCGGAGCTGGAACTCTCTGCACAACAAACTCGACAACATGTACAAGTTTGATAATCCGGATCTGCCCACACTGCAGCCCTGGATTCCATCATCGGAAAGCACTAAAAACCGCCCTGTTTTTGTGCGTAATCCTTATTATCACCGTATCGATAGCAGCGGTTTGCAGCTTCCGTACATAGATAAGGTTGAAATGAGTATCGTCGGTGGCGGTCTGATCGCTGCAAAATCTAATGCTGGCGAGGCAGATTTACAAGCTCGCGGTCTGGACTTTAAAGATGTCTCGATCCTAAAAAAAGGCGAGCTCGACGGCGGTAACTACCGGGTGCTGTTGTGGTCAAACGGATCGGCATCTCAGATGGCTATCTATCCAAATTTGAATTTTAAAGATCCGGTTTGGCGGCCGGTGTTGCGTGATGTCAGGTTTCGTCGCGCGCTGTCGATGGGAATTGATCGCCGCATGATTAATCGTGCTTTGTATTTTGGGCTCGGTGTTGAAGGCGGTATGAGTTGCTTGTCTGCAAGTCCGCTTTACACTGAAAAAAATCAAATGGCCTGGTCTGAATTTGATCTCGATCATGCAAATAACCTGTTGGACAGTATGGGTCTGGTGGAAAGACAAGGCGATGGTATTCGCCTGCTTCCGGACGGTCGTCCATTGCGACTGGTTATAGAGACAGCGGGTGAACGTCAGGAGGTGGAAAATGCTTTGCAAATTACTGCCGACACATGGCGCGATCTGGGTATCGAGATGGTGATGCGCCCGCTCGACCGGGATATCCTTAGAATGCATGTAAACTCAGGCGCCAGCATGGCATCGGTGTGGTTTGGCTGGGACAACGGTATTCCAACCGCCAACACATCACCGGAGTATCTGGCACCTACCCAGCAGGAATTTTTTGCCTGGCCTATGTGGGGGCAGTACTACCAGACCGGCGGCGAAGCCGGTGAAGCGCCTGACCTCGAGGAAGCGAAACAACTTCTGGGTTATTCAGAAAAATGGGTCGAGGCCTCTACTGAGGAAGAGCGCGAAAAAATTTGGCAGCACATGCTGGATATCCATGCCGATCAGTTGTACGGAATTGGTATTGTGGCTGAAACTCCCCAACCGATTGTTGTTTCTAATCGCTTGAGAAATGTACCGGAGGTCGCTTTGTGGGCTTGGCAACCGGGAGCACATTTCGGTGTGCATCGGCCAGATGAGTTCTTTTTCAGCGATGAGCCTCTCTAGCCTGGATATTCATAAGGCGACAAGTAAATGTTAGGAAAATACTATAAATACAGTTCCAAACCACTTTTTGGGCGCCTTTTTCAAAATAGCAGCGTGTCTATTCGACGCCAGAAGAAATCTGGCGTCACATCTTGGCCAATCCTCCTCGGCACGCGGCGGGCCACGTTTCTCAGACGATTGGCCGACCTGTTTAGCCAGATTTCCTCTGGACGTCGAATCCTCATGAATAATCCAGGCTAGCTCAGTGGACAATAAATCTCGGATGACAGGCAATATGATCAGGTGGAAAATCCAGTAATGGATATTATTCTATTTTCCATCCGCCGCGCAGCGACCATGCTGCTGACACTATTGCTCGTGTCTGCACTCATCTTTTTTATTATCAACTTACCGCCGGGTGATTATCTGACTAACCAGATTGCCGAACTTCGGTCGACTGGTCAGGAATCCGGTGTCGCGAAGGCGGAGTTTCTGCGTCAGGAATACTCGCTGGATCGCTCGCTGCCAGAACAGTATCTAATATGGTTAGGGGTTTGGCCTGGACCGCATGGATACTCGGGCATTTTGCAGGGGGACTTCGGCTGGTCGTTTGAATTTAACAAGCCGGTGTCAGAAGTGGTCGGCAGCGCCATGTGGATGACAATACTAGTGAATCTTGTTGCAGTGCTGTTTGTCTATATAGTCGCGCTGCCACTGGGTGTCCTCGCGGCTGCAAAATCCCGTACCTGGATCGACTACGTCTCTTCATTTGTCGGGTATCTGGGGCTTGCAACGCCCAACTTTTTATTAGCTCTTATTCTATTTTATTACGGCAATAAGTATTTTGATTTACCGATTGGCGGTCTAATGGCTCCCGAGTTTGAAGGGCAGCCCATGAGTTTTGAAAAAATCAAATCAGTGTTGTTGCATCTTATTGTGCCAACCTTTGTGATCGGTACTGCAGGGGCAGCCGGAATGATGCAAAGGCTGCGCGCGAATATGCTGGATGAATTGAATAAGCCTTATGTCACCACAGCGTGGGCCAAAGGTGTGCCACCCACAAAGCTTTTAACAAAGTATCCGTTGCGGGTTGCGTTTAACCCGTTTGTTGCGGATATCGGTAATTTAATTCCATCGTTGATATCTGGCTCGGTATTGGTGTCAGTGGTACTGGGGTTACAAACAATAGGGCCGGCGCTGCTCGCGGCATTGAAGTCACAGGATCAATTTCTGGCGGGCTTCGTTTTGTTGTTTGTCGCCGCGCTGACATTAATCGGAACACTGATCTCGGATTTGTTGCTGATGCTGCTTGATCCAAGAATCAGATTTGGTGCACGCCAACGATGAGCATCTTACCTGATGGGCGCTATGTCGATGACGCGCCGTTTAATCCTGAAGAAACGGCACTGAAACTGGATCATCCGGAACTCGATGCGCCCACCTGGGTGCTGGTTTGGCGTCGCTTCAAAAAGCACAAGCTTGGCCTGGTCTCGGGCGTGTTTTTACTTTTATCCTATATAATGCTGCCGTTTGCGGGCTTCATCGCACCCTATACCGCAAAGGAAAGAGACGCCAATCATCTTTATGCGCCGCCTCAATCTATTTCGTTTATGCATGAAGGCGAATTCATCGGCCCCCATGTTTATAAGACCGTCGCCACAGCTGATCTGGAAAATTTTCGCTGGACCTATGAGGAAGACAGAAGCCAACCGGTAAAGCTCGAGTTCTTCTGTCAGGGTAGTGAGTACCGATTGTTTGGCCTGATAAAATCAAGTCGACACCTCTTTTGTGCACCCGGTGATGCTACCGTGTTTTTATTCGGTTCCGATCGTCTGGGACGCGATGTGTTTTCCCGCATTCTTTATGGCGCTCAGTTGTCACTGACGGTTGGAATTATCGGGATTTGTGTATCTTTTTTTCTGGGTATCGGTTTTGGAAGTATTGCCGGTTATTTTGGTGGTCGTACTGACTGGACCATTCAGCGTTTGATAGAAATATTGAGGTCGCTACCAGAGCTGCCATTATGGCTGGCACTCTCCGCTGCAGTGCCATCCCACTGGGGGCCAGTGGCAGTGTTTTTTATCATCTCTTTTATTTTGGGGCTGTTGGACTGGCCAGGCTTAGCCCGTGCGGTGAGGGCAAAATTTTTAAGCCTGCGTGAAGAAGACTATGTGCAGGCGGCTGAAATGATGGGGGCTACTCCGTCACGGATCATTAGCAAGCATATGTTGCCCAATTTTTCGAGTCACCTGATTGCCAGCGCGATGCTCTCGATCCCCGCTATGATTCTTGGGGAAACAGCGTTGTCGTTTCTGGGGCTTGGATTACGTGCACCGGCAGTGAGTTGGGGTGTGATGCTGAATGACGCGCAAAACCTGGCCGCCATTGAAATCTACCCGTGGACGGCAATTCCGATGCTACCGATTATTCTAGTGGTGCTGGCATTCAACTTCCTGGGTGATGGCCTTAGGGATTCACTGGATCCTTATCAAACCTGACACCTGTTCGCCTTAAGTGATCAATATATCTGACTCTAAATCCCTCTTTCTCGCCACGACCTTTATTCCTGAATAACAGTCATGAATCCCTGGGAACTACTTACTACAGAACTGGACGCGTGGGCGGACAACAATCAGATAGCCACTCTATGGTGGCGTGACGACGACGCGGTAGCAGTCGGGCCAAAGCTCGACCGGTTGATTTCAATCACTGAAAATACCGGGTTATTGCTGGCTGTGATTCCTGCAAACGTCGAAGCAGAACTCGCCAACGCGGTAGGCAATGCATCGCATGTAAAAGTTGCGCAGCACGGGTATGCGCATATAAACCATGCCAAAGGGGTTTCGTCAGGGGGTGGTGCCTGGGAGCTCGGTTTGCACCGCGGTGAGCAGATTATACTCAATGAACTTGAACACGGTCGCCAGAGTCTTGAAGAACTGTTTGGTGATGATTTTATCCCGGTGATAGTACCACCATGGAATCGCATCGATCCGAGGCTATTCGCAGCAGTAGCGGCTCGTGGTTTTTGCGGGGTATCGTGTTTCAAACCGCGTGAAAAGCGTATTCTGTCCGATGGGTTTATTATCGTTAATTGTCACTCTGATCCTATCCGCTGGAAAGCCGGTGGGACGTTTCAAGGGGAAGGAAAGACGATTAACCAGGTGGTCAATCATTTACAGGCACGTCGCACCGGTGAGGTAGATGCATCCGAACCCACCGGATTTTTAACGCATCATATAGATTTGGACGAGGCAGGCTGGGCCTTTAGCCAGCAGTTAGCCCAGCATATTAGCCAGCATCCGGCAGCTGCCTGGTGTGAGGATGTGGCAGCGCTTTTTGGTGCTCACGCATGAACGCTTTTGTGCGTTCGGCCAGCGAGGCAGACATAGACGGCATATGTTCATTGTTGCATAGCAAAATGAACTCAAAAATACCTGTTGAGCGCTGGCGTAAGTTGATGACCTATGAATGGCTGGATGACAAGCCCGATTTTGGCCGTATTGTGGAGGCGGATGGCCAGGTTCTGGGTTTCTGTGGCATGGTCTACTCAGATCGCCTGTTGGGGGATGACACGACCGGTCTTCGCAAGGAACGCATGGTCAGTATGAGTTCCTGGTATCTTGATCGGTCGCTGCGCGGTATGGGACTGGGGCGCGATATGCTGGTCTCTTCTATTGCAGACCCGATGATGACATACGCAACGCTTACTAATTCTCGCAAGCCTCTGGCCATACAGGATTCGGCAGGGCTTCGTGTATTGGAAGATCATCGTTATTTATGGCGAAAAAAATCTACAGCATCGCTTAATGTACTGCGCGATTCCCAAGCTATACGTGAACGCGTGGCCGCACATGAGCAAATTCTGCTTGATGATATGGCTTCACAGCCATTAACCGCTATTCTTTTGCAGGCTGACGATTGCGAAAATCTGTTGTTTTTTTCTGTGAAAAGAAAAGCCGAACACATCACCTGGTTTGATCTCATGTATGCCAGTGACTACGATCAATTTTCCTGTTATGCACAGCGTCTGGCAGATGTTTTGTTACCCGATAGCCCATCGGTACTAGCAGCGGATGGTCGTTTTGTTTCTGAGCCGGGGGTTGATGTTATTCGTGAAATGCTGCCAGTGCCGCGTTATTTTAAATCTGAACGAGTACAGCCCCGGGAGGTTGATCATCTTTATAGTGAGTTGCAGTTGCTAGATTTAAAACTCGACTGATAAAATTGGTGTAGCAGGCGGTCAGCCTGAGGGTTGCAGTTCGTCGTAAAACTGTTGGGCTAATTCACCAAGTATCTCGGGGTTTACTAACTTGTCGTTGGTGAACATCACATTGAATTGTTCTGGTTCGTATTCGCAATCACGTAGCCACGGAGAAAAACCAAGCAGTTTTAATTGTGCTGCAATTTCTGGAAATGTAGCCTGATTGTTCCATAAACGTTCGGTCTCTACTTCGGCAAACAACACCAGACTATTGCTGATGGTGTCGGTGCCGCCCTTAATCACTCTGTCGAGTGCGCCTTCTACATCAATCCACAGTACGGGGTGAGCCGTTGCAGGGGCTGGCATTGATCCGGACTGTACGTAGTGATTGACCACAGTGTCCAGCGTGGAGCCGGGTACCGACAATGCCCGGGTATCTGGTCTTGCATCACTACTCAGCAGTGAGTTGTTTCCACGGATGTAACCATTTTCAATATCGATATCTTTGACATGCAATTGTAGTTCGCACGGGCCTTCACGATCCTGTATCGCTGCGTGATGATAGATAACACCGGCATCGTTTAATGCATCTTTAAATTTGGCAAAATTGTAGGGATTGGCCTCAACGGCCAGTGCATATCGATCAGGTGATTCACTCTTGAATTCGACAGAAAACTCTGCCTGGAAAGCGCCGACCTCAATTGAGGTGACGACAGAGAGTCGATCAACCATTTTAAAAAAGGCTGACTTCAGTGAGGCGTGTGATCGCTGTTTGTACGTTTTTCCGTATTTCTTTATACCTGCGCCATGAAATTGCGTGTGATAGCGGGTGAACTTTTCCAGTTCCGGGTTTTTATCGATCATCACCAGAGCTCGATTGATCATTGTTATCATCGTCGTCGTCTACGGCGGCGGCAGCGATAGTTCGGGTCTGTTTTTCCGTTAAGTTTTCCGGTACATCACCTGCCAGGCGTACGGTGACCTGCTTGTGTGCAAACTTGATTCCCTCTCGATTGAACAAGTCTCTGATCTCCTGAAAAACTCTTTTGCGGATCACCCATTGATCGCCGGGTTTCGCCATAAACTTCACCCGGAATATCATCGCAGAGTCCTGCATCTCCAGTACGCCCTGCGACTTCAATGGCTGCAAAAATGTGTCGCCTATTTCAGGATCGAGCAACAGGGACTGACCCAGCTTTTTGATGAGCTTGCGAACTTTCTCGGGGTCTGTGTCATAGGTGAGCCGGAGCGGCAGTTTCATCATTACCCAGTCGCGAGAGTAGTTTGTTAAGGTCTGTATTTCACCAAACGGTATGGTATGCAGCGGACCGAGGTGATGACGCAGCTGAAAAGAGCGCACTGATATTTTTTCAACCGTACCTTTCACGGCACCGATATCTACATATTCACCGCGTCGAAATGCATCATCAAACAAATAGAAAGCGCCTGAAAAAATATCCCTGACCAGGGTTTGCGAGCCAAAGCCTATTGCCAGACCAACCACACCGGCGCTGGCAAACAATGGACTGACGTTAATACCCATCTCGAGCAAAGCGCTGAAAATCACTGACATGGAAATCAGCAACAACATAAAGTTGCGGAAAAGAGGCAATAATGTGGCAAGTCGACTGGCACCGCCGGCAGCACCCTCGTCACCCGGTGCCAGAGCGATATCCCCGCCTTCCTCCTGAATCTTGTTGTCAATCCATATGCGCACGATATGATAAATGATGTAGCCAATAAACAATATGGCAATAGCATCGGTGCTTTGCTGCAGACCGGTATTCATCATCAGATTCTGGTCTATATCCCAGATTCTAGTCAGCGCCCATATGCCGGTTATAACTGCCAATATGCCCGCAACGCGCCTGGCCAGATCTTCGTAGGTGCTTAACGGGTGGCGATCCGTAAAAAGTTCCGCAGCTTCATCATCAGCAGCAGTTATTGATGTCCTGGTGGCATCAGGGGACAATTTTTCCGGCACTGATTCGTCATCCGTGGGCTGCTCTGGCATCAATTTGACAAAGTGCTTCTCGCGGCGGAAAAATCGTTCAATGAAGTAATTAATCAATGCATAGACACAAATGATCGAAACAAGAATACCGTAGGCACCTGCGATCAGTGGAGTGGACACCGGCTTATCAAGTACCACCCGATAGATCATTTCGAACCACGAAAATGCAAAGTAGCCAAGCGCGAACAGAAGCCAGATTTTTGATAAGAAACGAGTGAATGTGCTTACTTGTTTGAGGCTCTTACCACCGCGAATCGCCCGAGACAACGCCTTACGGTTAAAGATAACCATCATGATATTAAGCACCGCAACCAGAAAACTAAAAACTGATGCCATTGCTGCGTGGATTTGACTCCTACCCCCTAATTCACCCACCCATATTCCAATCATAATGAACAGAATATTGATCGTCGATACAATCCAAAGCCAGTGATATAGCTTGCGTGATTCACTGTTCGAAAAGTGTGGGATCCGGTATTGCGAAAGGTAGGGCACTAAAATCATTCGCCAGATGATCGCCAGTAGCCGGCAGGCAGCATAACCGAGGTAGAGTACAGCGATCGTAAACTGGATGGATTCCGAGGGCGTATTTTTGAATAATAGCGATCCGGTAAAGAAAGCAATTCCCATTGAGAGGAACACGCCAATCACTTTCAACGCTGCCCGTTTTAGCAAGAGCGGGATTTTTTCGAGATACCCTCTGGGGTGGTCTTTCAGATCTGGTTCCAGCCAGCGCGCAACGATCCGCTTTACGTAAACTTCGCGCTCTATCCAGGCGCCCAGCGACAGTAACAGGATTGACCAGTACAGTGCCTGAATATAGGGTTGAAGGTCCCCGGTGGGGCTTTTGCTCTTCAATGTGTTTTTAGTTGTTGTGATTGAGGCGGGAATCTCGGCAAGTTTGGCTTTCAGAATCTTGCGAAACTCAAGCACTCCTGACTGAAC
>CAZNOB010000050.1:21132-29967 GCA_964574535.1 uncultured Granulosicoccaceae bacterium
ATCAGATTTGCTAAATGCCGCATTATAAATTTATATCCATTACAATGAAGAACTCGTGGGTGGGCGCTATATGCGATTACCCGTCGTTGTAAGCAGTTGGCAGTCATAGGGTAATATTGGCGAATCGATGCAATGCAGATATCATATCTGGCAGTTCGTCAGCGGAGGCTGATATTTTTGCATGAGACAGTCGTTATTTTGTTGCTGTCGTGGTTGAATTGGTTTTGGTCGGCAGATGTTTTCAACGACCAAATACTACACTATTGTGAGTAAAGCGCAGCATGGCTTTTTCGAAAAAACTCGACGGTTTCGGCCAGGAGCGACGCGCTTCAAGAGTACTGTTTTATAGCCACGATACCTTCGGTCTGGGTCACTTGCGACGTTCGCGTACCATTGCAGCTGCCATCACTGCAGCGGATGATCAAATATCTGCGCTGATTATTACCGGCTCGCCGGTAGCTGGCCGTTTCACCTTCCCCGAGCGGGTTGACTACGTACGACTGCCTGGCGTCACCAAGCGCTCCGATGGTTCCTACGTGTCAGAAAAGCTCAGTTTTGACGTTGAAGAAACTACGGTAATTCGCGCTGGATTGATCAAGTCTCTGGTGAAATTGTTCGAACCCGATATTATCGTTGTCGACAAAGAACCCACAGGCTTCCGGGGTGAACTAAAACCGGCGCTTGAGTGGCTGCACAAGACCGGAAAAGCAAAACTGGTGCTGGGTTTGCGTGATGTTCTTGATGGCCCTGAACTACTGGCTGAAGAATGGAAGCGCAAACGTGCGGTGCAGGCGATGGAGAAGTACTACGATGAAGTCTGGGTCTATGGATTGAAATCAGTGTACGACCCCACTGAAGGCCTGACACTGTCTGACTCCATAAAACAGCGCATGATCTGGACCGGATACTTGCGGCGTGAATCCATCGATCGGGCTGAAATGCCTGATACACCGTATATTCTGGTTACCCCGGGTGGCGGCGGTGATGGTAAGGCGATGGTCGATCAGGTCCTGCTCGCGTATGAAAAAGATCCAACCCTGACTCCGGCTGCACTGTTGGTGTACGGTCCCTTTTTGACCGGCGACGCTCGCGCTGACTTTGAACGACGTGTCGCCAATCTGGACGGACGTGTCATGAATGTCGGGTTCGATTCGCGCATGGAGAGCCTGATGGCCGGCGCGCAGGGCGTAGTTGCGATGGGCGGATATAACACTTTTTGTGAAATTCTCTCCTGTGATGTTCCTGCGGTGATTGTGCCTCGCACCGTGCCAAGGCTTGAGCAGTACATCCGTGCCTCAAGAGCCCAGGAACTGGGGCTGGTAAAAATGCTGGATGCCAAGCTCGATGATAGCTCGGTCGACGCCATGATCGATGCGATTCGTGGTTTACCCTCGCAAAAACCTCCGTCCGCCGGGCGTTACACAGGGCTTCTGGATGGTCTGGAGTGCATTGTTGGCAGAACCAAAGCCTTGTTGGGGCAGGAGCTGGAAACCGAACAGGTATGACATCTGATGCGACCCCGCTGGTTATTGTTGTCAAATGCTGGCCGCGTTTGTCAGAAACCTTTGTGGCTCAGGAACTCGCCGCACTGGAAGCACAGGGGCAGCAGTTTCACATCTGGTCGCTGCGTCACCCGGCCAATGAAAAACGCCACCCCCTGCACGAGCAAGTTGTTGCGAAAGTGCACTATGTACCGGAATATCTGCATGACGAAATCAAACGGCTTGTTGCTGCCTGGCGGGTCAGCAGGCGCTTAGGTGGTTACCGCGCTGCCTGGCGTATTTTTTTAGCAGACTTGCGCCGGGACTTTACCCGAAATCGCGTGCGTCGATTTGGACAGGCCTGTGTGCTGGCCGCCGAAATGCCGAATTCAATTAATGCAATCTATGCGCACTTTCTGCACACACCTGCCTCCGTGGCTCGCTATGCGGCAATCATGCGGGGTATCCCGTGGAGCTATTCCGCGCACGCCAAAGACATCTGGACAGCTCCTGACTGGGAACTCATCGAAAAACTCGATGGTGGCGGTTTTGGTGCCAATTTTGGCGTGACTTGTACCGCAATTGGTGCGCGTCATCTGCGATCTCTAAGTGATAGTGAAGATCGCATCGATCTGGTGTATCACGGGCTCGATTTATCGCGCTTTCCGTCTCCACCCGAAAGACCCCAGCGGCCCTCGGGTACAGAGGTGAAGCTACTTTCTGTTGGCCGGCTGGTAGAGAAAAAAGGCTATGATCGACTTATTGCAGCGCTCGCTTTACTGCCCGACTCTATCAACTGGCGGTTCATTCATATCGGTGGCGGTGCGCTGAAAAAATCGCTGCTGGAGCAGGCTGTGTCAGCAGGGGTTGCCGATCGTATTGACTGGCTTGGTGAGCGAGAGCAGCCCGAAGTCATTCAGGCGATGCGTGATGCCGATGTTTTTATTTTACCCAGCCGAATAGCCGCTGATGGTGACCGCGATGGTTTGCCCAATGTTTTAATGGAAGCGGCCTCGCAAAAATTACCGATCATTGCAACTTCAGTGTCAGCGATACCAGAATTTCTACAGCACAATGTGCATGCGATTCTGGCCGCCGACACCGCTGAAGCATTGGCAGAAGCAATCACTGAAATGGCAGAAAACTCGCTCAAATGTATTACATTTGCAGACGCCGCTTATCAACGTTTAGTCGACGACTTTGGCATGGATGCAGGTATTAAGATACTCGATCAGCGTCTGCGTAGCATTTGCTCAGAAGCACAGTGAAGCAACTCGCTTTTTATGCACCTTTAAAATCACCGGACCACCCGGTACCTTCAGGTGATCGTGAGATCGCGCAAAATATTATGGCCGCGTTGGCAATGAACACGTCGCAGCTAGAGGTCACTCTTGTTTCTCGATTGCGGTGTTATGACGGTCTTGGCGATAGCGCTGCACAACACAAAATTAGAATGCAGGCTCAAGCCGAAGTTGATCGACTACTCAACGCCTCAAATGACTGGGCGGCGTGGGTGACTTACCACAACTACTATAAAGCGCCTGACCTGGTCGGCGCAGCGGTGTGCGAGCAACTAAAGATACCTTACGTTCTGATCGAAGCGAGTATCGCTAAAAGCCGATTGAATGGCCCCTGGGGAGACTTTGCAGCCAGCGCGGATCGCGCCACGAAAGCTGCCGATGTAATTTTTTATTTAACCGAAAAAGATCGAGTGGCACTTGCTGAACACCGGCCTGAATCGCAAAAGCTCATACATCTTGCGCCTTTTTTAAGTCAAAAAGAGCTATCTGTCGGGTGCCAACAACAAAAAATACCCAACCAGTTACTGGCGGTTGGTATGCACCGTTACGGTGATAAATTTGATTCTTATCGGGTGATTGCAGAGGCACTGCCTCATCTGAATACAAGTGACTGGCAGCTATCTATCGTGGGCGACGGCCCGGCCCGCGAAGATATCGAAAAGTTATTTAAAGCCTTCGATCAGCAGGTACATTTTTTGGGGCAACTCGAACGCGAGGCTTTGGCGACAGCCTATCAGCAGGCCTCCGTATTTGTCTGGCCGGGAGTGAACGAAGCGTTTGGAATGGTTTATCTGGAGGCGCAGGCCGCTGGATTACCGGTGATTGCACAGGATCGTGCAGGGGTGCGAGAAGTCATTGCCACCTCCCGGTCACTGGTGCCAACAGGTGACGCAAAAATCTTTGCACAAGCAATAGATAATCTGCTGGCCAGTCCGGCAGAATATCAATCTATGGCAAAGTCCGGTCAGGACTTTGTGCGCAATCGGCATCTGTTGGGGTCTGCTGCAAACACACTGTCAGAACAATTGTCGGCGTTGGTAGCATGAACCTATGACAAGCCTCGCAATCATACGGCATGGACGTACCGCGTGGAATCGCGATGGTAAAATACAAGGGCATCGGGATATCCCGCTGGAACCCGAAGCCATTGCCGAGCTTAAAAAATTCCGATTGCCTGATGAATGGCAACACGCGACATTAGTGGCCAGTCCTCTGGGGCGGGCAGTGCATACCGCAGAGTTAATCACCGGTAAAGCGCCACTCATCGAGCCCGCTTTAATAGAAATGGACTATGGCGACTGGGAAGGACAACGCAGTGTTGATCTTGGCGCGGATCCTCATTCGGGGTTTCGCCACCTGCCGGACTGGGGGTGGGATTATCGACCACCCAACGGTGAGAGTCCGGCACAAGTGTGGTCACGTCTAGCGCCGTGGGTTGAGGGCCTGTGTGAAGATACGGTTGCGGTGTGTCACATTGGTGTGATGCGAACACTATTGGCGGTGGCTCATGACTGGCCGTTTAAAGGACCACCTCCGTTTAGTATTAAACGTAATTCTCTCTATTGCCTTGAAGTGAAAGACACATTGAAAGCGATGGATCCGTTACGCGTCAGGCTACCCGTTGAATCCTCAGACCAGTCCGGGTGAGAAACAACTTTGACTGATGAAGCGCCACAGCGGGTTAAGATACCAGGGGTTAGTAGCAGAGTGATGCAATGAATATATTAATTGTTGTTACTCATTTACTGGGTACCGGGCACTTACGCCGTTCGATCAACCTGTCTCATGCCTTTGTAGAGTGTGGTCATCAAGTCACTCTCGCAAGTGGCGGCCTGCCAGTGAAAAATTTCGATACCGAGGGTATATCGTTTGTGCAGTTATCGCCGCTCAGTTCAGATGGCACAAATTTTACCTGCTTGCTGGATGCACAAGGCACTGTGGTCGATGAGGCTTATCTGCAAACCAGACAGACTGAACTCAACAGCCTTGTTAAGGCGTTGCAACCGCAAGTTATCATTACCGAACTATTTCCATTTGGTCGTCGCATGTTACGACGAGAGTTTATCGGTTTGCTTAAAGCAGCAAAGGCACTGCCTAAAACACCGGTGATACTGTCCTCGGTGCGTGACATTCTGGCCGCACCATCAAGTGTAAAAAAAGTACAACAAACAGAAGCGCTGATCGCAGAATACTATGATGGTGTTGTTGTGCATTCCGATCCGGCGACAACTCCACTCAATGTCAGCTGGCCTGTCACTGATACTATTTTGTCGAAACTGTTGTATACGGGTTATGTCGCTCAATCAGTGCGCGATTACCAGCCAGCCGGCACGCCTGCAGAAGTAATTGTGAGTGCAGGGGGTGGTGCTGTTGGTCGCCGTGTCTATGAAACGGCCGTTGAAGCAGCGCGTCTGTTGCCCGATAGCCGGTGGCGAATTCTGGTGGGCGGCAGTGATGCCACCGCTGAGGTAGAACGACTAAAAAAGCGCGCTGCCGGAACACCCACAGTGATCGAGCCAAACCGGCCAGACTTTAGAGAATTACTCAGCAGCGCGATGTGCTCGGTGAGTATGTGCGGTTATAATACAGCGATTGATTTACTGTTAACCGGTACACCAGGTGTGCTCATTCCCTTTGATGCTGGCGGTGAGCAAGAGCAAACTCTGCGTGCAGAAAGTTTATCCGATCGTTCGGCTTATACGCTTTTACTGGATAAACATCTCACGCCAGAGACTCTCTGTGATGCAGTGGTTCAGGCCGGTAAGGCGGGTCGATTCACCACTGATAAAAAGCAGTTCAACGGCGCGCTTGAAACTGTTCGGATTGCCACCAGTTTGGTAGAACAGAACCAGGCATACAAACATTAACCTTGATTTACCTTGTCGTCATTGTGAATGATGCGGGCTGACACGATGTATTTCATCAGAAAGAAAATTAATCGACAGGCAATTGTGTGAACACCTTTCAAACCCTTGCAGATGTGTTAGCGAATCGAAAGACATCACTTAAAGTGTTCTTTCGGGACGATGACGGAGGATGGGCGGATGCGCGTCTGCAAAAGCTTGCTCACGCATTTATAGAGCAACAGCTGCCACTTGATATCGCTGTCATACCAGACGCATTGTCGGCAAAGTCAATTGAATTGCTCACAGCGTTGCTAAAGGCTGATGCTGAAGTGGCAATCCATCAGCATGGCTATACCCATACTAACCATCAGTTGTCAGGCCGCTCTTGTGAATTTGGCACAGATCGGACTCGCGAACAGCAACACCTCGATATTTCCAGAGGGCAGCAAAAACTGACCGATTTATTCGGCGCACAGATTGCCCCTGTGTTTACACCGCCCTGGAATCGCTGCACTAGTGACACGGCCCATGCACTGAAATCACTGGGTTTTCGGTACTTATCAAGAATCATCGGTTCTGAACCGATTGACAACGCCATTACTGAACTACCAGTAGCAGTGGACTGGTTAAAAAAACGCAAAGGTGAGCGGTTGAATACCACTGAACTAGTGCAATATATAAGCGGTCTATTCAGTACTGAAAATGACACTATCGGCGTGATGTTGCACCACGAGCACATGGACAAAGATAATCGCGAGCTGTTTTTTCAATTTATTGAAACTCTCAGAAAATCGCAGAGAGTTTCTTTTCACCCGATGTTAAACGTAAGCGCCTGAATATGAGTAGACTTGATAGTTTCATTCGTCGAATGACTGCGCAAAGAGATATCCTTAACCAGGTGGCCTCCCAGTCAATTATACCCGCAACCGGCGATATAATAGAGCTGGGACTGGGTAATGGCCGTACCTATAGTCACCTTCGTGAAGCATTTCCGGAACGTAGAATACTGGTCTTTGATCGCGTGCTAATGGCGCATTCTTCCTGTATTCCTGACACTAACGATATGGTGATTGGCGAAATAGAGCAGACTGCCCGGCAGTATATTGGTTGTGATGCAGCGATGGTTCACGCAGACATCGGCAGCGGAAGTGACGCCATCGACGCAGTCACACTAGAGTGGTTGCCACAACTAATGGAAGATCTACTGGTCACTGGCGGTGTTGCGATTAGCGGCCTGCCGCTGCAAACAAAACGTTTGACGCAGCTTCCGATCCCCCCCGATATTGATAGCAAGCGCTATTTTTTATACCAAAAAAACTAAGTTACTCACGATAACTCTGGTTGGGTAAATGTTTGAGTTTGACCAATACAGCGCCTCCGAACCCGGAGCTGCAATACGCCCCAAAGACGCGATAACCTTTGCCACTGGAATTCGCAAACGTTCGTGGTTATTTTGGGGAGAGCATTGTATAGAGTGCGCTGCGCCGGAGTGTTATCAAACTTGTGATCTCTATCAGGCTCGCCCTGATCAAAGATGCAGACGCTTTGAATTAGGCATGCGCCGCAACAATCACTTTCGTGGTCAAACCGGCAGTGCTGCAGATATTGTATTCGGCCAGTGGGGAAAGCTGGAGGCGCGTGGTGTTTCGCTGCTGTTAAACAATCGCTTGCTGCTATTGATTGAATCTGTAGTGCCACGTCTACAAACGCTGATCAATGCTTTTGGCAGACTGGTACGACGATTTGGTGGCAGTCCGCCCTGGAACTCTCTCTCTTTTGAGCTATTTGACTATGCGGCTAAACGCCTGCACAAGGCATCCCGCCAGGTAGAGAAACCCGATGGTTTTCTGATTGAAATTTACAACCCGGAGCAGCAATCTTGTCAGTTAAAGTTTGGTTGCGCTGTTAAAACTTCAAAAATGATGACGCTAGGGGCTAACGGAAAGCTGGCGTTGCCTTACTGGAAGCAGCTGGTGCTTAAGCCGGGCTACAATCGCACTTTTATACCTTATGCAGATTTAAGCGCGACGGTGGAGTCAGAGCTTCCGTACAATATTTCGTTTACCCCGGAAGCTGAGTCAGGAACGCGGCTTGTATTTATCTCTGCTGATTTTGTAACGGTTGATGATATCAATTCGGTCTCGCCTTTAGCACCAGAGAAGCCCGCTGCCAAATGCGTTGTATTTGATCTTGATAACACCCTGTGGGATGGCGTGATGGTTGAAGGCGAAGTGAGCCTCAAGCCGTTTGTGCCTGCGTTGTTTAAAAGCCTCGATGAGCGCGGTATTTTGATCACCGTTGCCAGCAAAAATAATGCAACTGAAGCACTAAAGCTTCTTGAAAAATTTGGCCTTGCCGAGTACCTGGTGCATCCGGTAATTAACTGGAACCAGAAGTCAGAGAATATTAAATCATTTGCTGAAACGATTAGTATTGGCACTGATACTTTAATATTCATTGATGATTCTGCATTTGAACGCGAAGAAGTTTCCGCGTCAGTGTCTGGTATCGAGGTACTGCCTGAAACCCGGCTTAATAGTTTACTTGAGCACCCCAGACTGCAAGGTGCCCGCACCAGTGAATCTGCCAACAGGCGGGTTATGTATCAACAACAGGCACGGCGTGGTGAAGCGGCTATAGAGTTTGGTGCAGATTATCTGGCATTCCTGAAGGCCTGCGATATCGTAGTGACCATAGGGTCTGTTCAGAATTCGCAGCACGAGCGGGTGGCCGAACTTCTGCAACGGACTAATCAGCTAAATTTTTCCGGCACCAAATATACCCGGGAAGCCGTTGATACACTGCTGAAATCCACAGACACTGACAAGCATGTGATTCATTGCAAGGATAAATACGGTGACTATGGATTGGTCGGTTTCTCAATCACAAAGATGGAGCACGGAGAGATCACAGTACAGGATTTTATGCTGTCGTGTCGTGTACAGGGTAAATTGATTGAAAAGGCGTTTTTTAGTTATCTGGTCAATAAGTATGGCAAAGACGTTGCGACACTGAATGTGAATTTCATCGCCACTGATCGAAATGATCTGGCCAGATCAGTACTGCAGGAAATTGGTTTTTCAATGGATGAGGGAGCTGTGTCATTGAAGGTTGAGCCGGGGCAACTGGATGTTGATTTTCTTGAGTTGCTTGTTGAAGGTTAACTATGACACCCCTGCCGGGGGCCTTCATTTTTGAAAAGACCAA
>CAZNOB010000051.1:0-29918 GCA_964574535.1 uncultured Granulosicoccaceae bacterium
TAAGCTGTAATAGCGGGCGGTTCGCCTGATGAGTTGATCGGTGCTACAGTCTTTTTGGCGAGGGCGGTAATCGATAACCACGGTAACACCCAAAAGAATACTTATAGCCAGCACTTGAGGTGTTTGGTGGGTAACACAACTAACCGTACATCATCAGCCGGTGTGAATTGGCTGTTTACTCTATCCAAGTGAATATCATGCTGCAGACAGTTGACTATAAAGACCCGAAAGCCCCCGAGCTTTTTGTTGAATCTCTTCGTTCAACCGGCTTTGGTGTGTTAACAAACCATCCGTTATCACAGGTTACCGTTGATTCAATATACAAAAACTGGCTGGAGTTTTTTTCTGGTAGCGAAAAAGAGAATTTTCTTTACAACACCACGAACTTCGATGGATTTTTTCCTGCCAGCGAGGCAGAGGCCGCCAAAGGCAGACTGACGCGAGATATTAAAGAGTACTACCACTACTACCCCTGGGGTCGATGTCCTGAGGCACTGAAAGCAGAAGCAGCCAGCTACTATGATTTGACTTGTAAGTTTGGATCCGAGCTTTTGTCCTGGGTCGAAATCCATAGCCCGCCCGAAGTAAAAAAATTATACAGTGAACCGCTGTCGCAAATGATGTCGGGCAGTGAGCGGTCGCTGCTTCGAATATTGCATTATCCCCCGCTTAAAGGAGATGAAAAGCCCGATGCCATTCGTGCGAGTGCCCATGAAGATATCAATTTACTGACTGTATTACCCGCTGCCAACGAACCTGGTTTGCAAGTGAAAACCAAAGACGATGAATGGCTTGATGTTCCTTGTGATTTCGGAAATTTGATCGTTAACATTGGTGATATGCTGCAGGAAGTAACCGGTGGCTATTTCCCGTCGACCACTCATCGTGTGATTAATCCGGAGGGTGCTGTTAATAACAAAAGCCGAATATCTCTGCCTTTGTTTTTGCATCCGCGACCTGATGTCGTTCTCTCTGATCGACACACCGCTGACAGCTATTTCGAAGAGAGGCTTGCTGAGTTGCGAGACGTCGGGGAAGAGTAAGCGTAGCTGATTGCTGGACCGATTACGAACGCATTTTTGAGCCGTCAGCATCGAATGGTGGCTGATGCTCAATAGTGGCATGGCAACGCACACCCAGAATTTCTATCTGAAACTCACCATTTTGTTTTTCGTCGGCCAGCTGGGCCGGTATATACCCCTGTGCCAGAGATAGCTCAACTGAGTGTCCGTAGCCGCCGGAAGTTACCCATCCTACGACGGACCAGTCCCCGTCGATCTGGGTGACTGCTTTTTCAACTTCCTTACCGTCGGCATCAAACCGAATAGCGCCATAGCCATGGGGTGGCTCAATTGCAGTGAATTGTGGGTCACTGCGTTGTTCGGCTGATAGCCTGGCCCAAATAGGTTCATCCCCCATGACATCCGTGTGTTTGGTATCGATTGAAAAAGTGACGCGTCGTAGTTTTGGTCCGTCTGCGAATTCATTGGCTGCCGCTTCGCGACCAATGAAGTGGTTTTTGTCCAGTTTGATAAAGCGCTCCATAGAGGCTTCGTACGGGCCATAAACAGGGCGAAGTTCCGCGAACCAGGTGGGAAAGTTTTTTTCAAGCCGCATACTTAACAAGGCTCGCATTCCAAAGTCGCCAATGTCGTATGGTTCACCAGCTTGTTTGATGGCCAGATAAACGCTTCTCTCGTAGGTGGGTTCCATCCAGATTTCATAACCCAGGTCACCGGTATAGGTGATTCGGTTTACCATGCACGGGCAGCCCGCCACGTCCATAGCGCGATGATCCATAAATCGAAACGTCTTATTACTTACATCGGTGTCGCAAAGTGCCTGCAGTACATCGCGCGCGTGCGGGCCGGCAATTGACAAGCCGACCATGGTTTGTCCGTAGCGATGAATCTGTACACTGTTGTCTTCAGGCAGTTGTTGTTCGAACCATCGGGAATGATAAATCTGCGCGCCTGAGGAACCCCAGACGTAGAAAAGCTGTTCTGCTGATTTTGCTATCGTAAAATCCCCAATCAGTTTGCCGCGGTGATCGAGCATGGGCGTCAGTACCATTCGACCAGTACGTGGCATGGTGTTAGTCATGAGATGATTGAGCCAGTCCTCAGCGCCGGCGCCGGATATTTTATACTTGGCAAAGTTGGCGATTTCAGTGACGCCTACTTTTTCTCTGACACAGCGAACTTCGTTACCAACGTGTTCAAAGTCGGTAGAGCGCTGAAACGACAACACATCTTCTGCGGGTGATCCTGCGGGTGCAAACCAGAGTGGGGTTTCAAGACCCCAGGTATCACCCATTACCGCGTTATTGTCGCGCACCATGATGTCGTAAAGCGGGGTGGTCTGTTGTGGGCGTGCGGCAGGTAACTCTTCGTTTGGAAACCTGATTGAGAATCGACGCGAATAATTTTCCCTTACCTTTGCGTTGGTGTATCGAAGCGATGTGAAATCACCATAGCGGGCGACATCCATTCCAAAGACATCGGCCCCCGGATCACCGTGGACCATCCAGTTAGAAAGCACAAGTCCTACACCTCCTCCCTGGCTGAATCCTGCCATGACCGCACAGGCAGACCAGAAGTTGGTCAGTCCCTGGACTGGTCCCACCAGTGGATTGCCGTCAGGTGCAAATGTAAATGGTCCGTTGACTGTTTGTTTGATGCCGGCTTGTTCGAAGGCCGGAAAATGTCTGAAGCCGATTTCCAGTGAAGGCGCGATACGGTCGAGATCAGGTTGCAATAGTTCATGGCCGAAGTCCCACGAAGTTTCCAGGGCTGACCACGGTTTACAGGCTTTTTCGTAAGTGCCAAGCAGTAAACCGGAGCGTTCCTGTCGGGTGTATATTTCACCCTTGAAATCGATGACTCCCACCAGCTCGCGGCCGGTGTCCTGATTGAACTCGACGACTTCCGGCATTTCATCAGTCAGCAGGTACATATGTTCCATTGCCAGTACCGGTAGCTCGATACCCACCATGCGACCGATCTCACGTGCCCAGAGTCCACCGGCGTTCACCACGTGTTCGGTTTGCACTGTGCCTTTTTCTGTTAACACACTCCATGTGCCGTCCGGTGTTTGAGTGATGTCCATGACCCGATTGCGCAACTCGATTTTAGCGCCAAGCTTTTGCGCCGCTTTTGCATAGGCATGTGTGGTACCCGAAGGATCAAGATGGCCTTCTACCGGATCCCACAGCGCGCCTACAAAATTGGTTTCATCCATTAACGGAAACATCGCCCTGGCTTCTGTCGGCGTGATGATTTCTGTTTCCATACCCAGTGCCCGACCGGTAGCGTGCACGTAGTGAAGAAAGTCCATGCGCTGTTTGGTGTCCGCCATCATGACGCCACCGGTCAGGTGCAGACCACATGATTGCTCTGACAGTGATTCCAGTTCATCGTAAAGCGATACGGTGTAGGCCTGAAGCTTGGCGACGTTTGGGTCTCCGTTCAGGGTATGGAAGCCGCCTGCTGCATGCCAAGAAGATCCCGAGGTGAGTTCAGAGCGCTCGATAAGCAGGACATCGGTCCAACCCGCACGTGCCAAATGGAATAACACTGAGCAACCAACAACTCCGCCGCCAATTACCACAGCCTGTGCGTGTGTTTGCATGACTTTCACTCGTATACAAAGAACTGATGGCTAAATCTATCATAGCCCGAAGATCTGAATATCTATGGTGATTTGATAATTAGTGTCGATGCAGATAGGCAACTAACGGATTAAACAGTCGTGCAAAAAAGCCGGTGAACTTGACCGGTGCATCACAAACGGCCAGGCAAAGGCACTCTTCGTTATTACTGGCACTTGGGCGGTGTGTCTCCCCTGGTTCCCTGACCAGAAAATCACCGGGAAAATATTCACCGTCCTGATCTGAAAAGCTACCCTGCAGCACCACCGTGATTTCACGTCCACCGTGATCATGGTTAGAGACTGATCCACCGGGTTGCAGGCGATGCAGGGCAACTTCGCGGTCTCCGTCAAGACTGTTGAGCCTGGCCATGCTGATTCTGCTGCCAATGTTTTTCCATGGCAGGTCACTGACCTCGGTGCTGACAAGTTTTTGAATCAAGGCAGGAAGTTTGTTGGCGCCGGAATCGATTGACGTGACAACAGGCGTGCGTACTCCGCCCTCTGTCGCTGGTGCATTATCGATCGTGGACAGCACACGGGATAGCGCGTCCGGGGAAGGTTCGCTGTGTGGCATGTTGCTGTTGAGCATAGCTGCCCCAACGCCGGTTAGTGTTGCTGTCTGATGTTCGCATTTCGCGCAGTAGGATAAGTGGGTAGAAACGCATAGTGCCTGCGAATCGTCCAGCGTTCCTGCTACATACTCAAACAGCCATTGTGGATCGGGATGATAAGTTGTCATTTACTGTTTTCCGCACGAGTTTCTTTTGTGACTGTGGTCGTGGTGATGTAATTATTCCGTTGCGAGATTTGATCGCAATTTATCCATTGCCAGCCGAAGTCTGGACTTTACTGTACCGAGTGGCAGGCCCGAAAGTTCAGACACTTCAGCATGTGTTTTCCCTTCTATGTAGATCTCACGCAAAATATCGACCTGCTCAGCCGGTAAATCGTTGACCACCAGCTGAACCGCATCGCCGCCTCGTTCGAGATCGAGCTGGCTGATCGGATCCGGCGCCTCGAACACTGGCCACAGATCATCTGTCGTTAGTGGGCTGTTAATTCGCTTCAGTTTTCTGAGGTAGTCGATTCGGCAGTTTCTTGCAATGGCGAAAATCCAGGTGCTTGCATGAGCTTTTTCCCTTTTGAAATAGCGTGCTTTTTCCCATATCTTCACCATCACATCCTGTACCAGTTCATCAGCCATTTCCGGAGACGAATAAACGCTGTTCAAAGCCAGTGCATAAGCCTTTATCTTCGGGGCGAAGTGCTGAAACAGCTGTGTGAACGCCTCGCGGTCCTGATGACTGGCAATCGATTCTAGTGTGTTGGCCCATTCGTCGGCAGGCCTGTCGTTGGTCTGTTGCATAGTTTGATCGCTGGAAGCTATCGGTCGTTTACGGCGAAAATACCCCGCGGTTTTCGGAAGCCGATCGGAAATCAGTGTACCCTTCCAGCGTAATCTGTCATGTTGGTATTACGCTGCAGGACCGGGAATTGGATCATAGCAAATATCAGCTTTTCCTGATTTAGCATGCTACTGGATTCTGCGCAGCAGAGGTGGTTCTGCCGCGCAGGCCCCCGCGCTCTAGCAGTGATCCGCTGCCCGGCAGCAGGCGTAGTGGTGATAACATTTTTTGATACTTGCTGATAATCGGTTAAACGCAAATGACGGCACGATTGGTTGAAAATTTCATGAACCTTTACCGTGATGCCAGTGAGTTGTCTCACCAGGCGATCAAGCAGGTGTACGCGCCGGAAGTCGTGTTTGTCGACCCGATTCACCGGATAGAGGGAATAGATGCGTTGCAGGCTTACCTGAGTGTGATGTACAGCAATGTCCATAGTTGCCATTTTGAATATCAAAAACAAACGTTAAAAGAAGACCAGGCCAGTATCAGGTGGGTAATGCGCTTTCGCCACAAGAAGCTGGGTGGTGGAAAGGAGATTGAAGTTCGCGGTGCGACATTTGTCGAGTTCCATGACCGGATATTTCTGCATGAGGATTTTTTTGATGTCGGCTCAATGCTTTATGAGCATATCCCCGTGATGGGCGCTGGTATTCGTTTTCTGAAGCGACGAATAAGTTAAGCGGCGTGCCTGGGGTGAAATAATAATGAGAACTATGCTGTGTTGACTGGAAAAAGAATTTGGATAATCGGTGGTGGATCCGGTATTGGCAGAGAGCTGGCGCTGAAGCTTGGACAGTCTGGCAATCGCGTAGTGATCAGTGGTCGTGGACTCGACAGCCTGACGGCTGTCTCTGGTCAGTTTCAGCATGCGAATACTGGTCATGATGGTTCCATCGCACCGCTGGTATTCGACGTAACTGAATACCAGGGCAGTACCGAAATCGCCAGTAAAGCTGCCGAGCTGTTGGGGGGAATCGATATCCTGGTTTTTTGTGCAGGGCGCTGTGAGTATATCGATAACGCAGAGCTTTCCGTCGATTTGTTCAGGCGTGTCTACGATGTCAATGTGTTCGGCATAGTCAACGCACTTGCTTCAGCGCTTCCATTGATGAAACAAAGCAACAGTGCGGAAAAGCCGCAGATCGTTGGTATCGCCAGCCTGTCTACCGTAGTGGGGTTGCCACGTGCAGAAGCCTATGGCTCATCGAAAGCCGCGATGATTTACCTGCTCGATTCCCTGAGGCTTGACTTAGATAAGTTCGGTATTGATGTGACGGTAGTGAATCCCGGCTTTGTTGAAACTCCTATGACAGCATCCAATGATTTTCCAATGCCGTTCATTATGCAGGCCGGAGACGCGGCGGACTGTATTATTAAGGGCGTGGCGAAAAGAAAACGTACCGTAAATTTCCCGTGGCAACTTTGGTTGTCGTTAAAGCTCGGTGCGTGGTTACCTTCGCTTTGGTATCGTGTCATCGGCCCTCGGCTTGCACGCAGAGAATCAGTCGGCTCCTGAGTGGCTGATTAAAAATAAGAATCACTATGAAAATCGCCATTATCGGGTCGGGCATATCGGGGCTCACTTGCAGCTACTACCTGGCTCGCCATCACCAGGTCACAGTCTTCGAGAATGACTTTCGAATTGGTGGTCATACTGCCACCATCGAATTTGACTACCACGGTGCCAATTACGCGATAGACACCGGCTTTATTGTTTATAACGACTGGACCTATCCAAATTTCATTCGTTTGCTGGATGAGATTGGTGCTGCCTCCAGGCCTGCCGAGATGAGTTTCAGTGTCAGTTGCGAAGTCAGTGGTCTGGAGTATGCCGGCAGCAACTTCAATACCCTGTTTGCGGATCGGCGCAACATTTGTCGACCAAAATACTGGCGCATGTTGCTTGAGATCGTGCGCTTTAATCGTCAGGCCATTACTGACCTTGAGTCCGAAAAGCTAGACGCCAATGCTACGCTCGGGGACTATTTAAAATTAAATAACTATAGCCAGCTATTTATAGAGAAGTATCTGGTGCCGATGGGAGCGGCTATCTGGTCTTCGGGCACGGATGAAATGCTTGAATTTCCGCTGTTGTTTTTTGTCAGATTTTTCAAAAATCACGGGCTTTTATCTGTAAAAAATCGCCCGCAGTGGTATACGCTGTTGGGTGGGTCAAAATCATATATTGAACCACTTACAAGAACGTTTGCCGGTAATATACATACCAGTACCAGTATAGAGAAAATTGAGCGCACGGAGCAGGCAGTCATGATTGCCTATCGAGACATTCACAGCGGTGAAGTCAGCGAGGCCAGTTTTGATGCTCTGGTGATTGCAACTCATAGTGATCAGGCATTGGCGTTGCTGGATGACGGAAGCGTTTCAGAGCAGGAAATTCTGACTGCTATCCCTTACCAGGCCAATGACGTGGTACTTCACACTGATGAAACATTGCTGCCCAGGCGCAAGCTGGCGTGGTCCAGTTGGAACAGTCGCTTGATCGCTGTGGACGCACGGGAACCTGTGGCAAGATTGACGTACAATATGAATATTCTGCAGGGGATTGAAGCGGATACCACATTTTGCGTGAGTCTGAACCAAACATCCGCTATTAATCCTGAAAAGATATTGGGCAACTACACCTATAGCCATCCCGTTTTTACTGTTGACGGAGTAGCCGCGCAACAGCGATGGCAAGAGATTGCAGGTACAAAGAATACCTGGTACTGCGGAGCATACTGGGGTAGTGGATTTCACGAAGACGGTGTAGTCAGCGGGATGAGGGCGGCTGCGTCTATCAATCGCGCTTTCGGGTTTGCTGCGATAGAACCATTGGCTTTGTCAGGCGCAAGTAATCCGGATAGCGCGCTGACAGCAGGCAACAGGTAGTTGGTGGTCTGTGCAAAGCGCTATCTACAAAGGCATTGTCTGGCATAAGCGGTATTATCCGCGGCCGCATCAATTCAGCTATCGTGTTTTTATGATGTATCTCGATTTAGCAGAAATAGACCAGGTGCTATCGCTCAGTAAGTTTTGGTCGTATCGGCGGCTGTCGCCCGCGAGGTTTAAGCGGTCTGATTTTTTCCAGATAATGCCAGATAGCCCGTCGGAAACAGACCATGTGACGAGCCTTGATCAGGCAGTGCGCAGGGCGGTAGAAAATGAATTAAATTTCTACCCTGACGGTCCGGTTAGACTACTCACGAATCTCAGATATTTCGGTTACCTGATCAATCCCATCAGTTGTTATTATTGTTTCTCCAATGAACAGAAAACCGAAAAGCTACAAGCGTTGTTGATCGAAGTCACTAATACACCATGGGGTCAAAAAACACATTACGTACTCGATCTGCGTGATTACTCTCCAGACGAAACAATAGAGTTCACCAAGTGCATGCATGTTTCTCCATTCATGCCTATGGATATGATGTACCGCTGGCGTGGTAAAATACCAGGCGGGAAGCTTCAGTATTCTCTGTCGAATTATCCGCTGGCAGGCAATGTTACTGAATCAGCAGGCAGTAAGGTTTTCGATGCAGGGGTCAATTTTAATCGCATCGAACTCACAACGAAAAATCTAAATCGAGTAATATACCGATATCCCTTTATGACGATGCAGGTTGCCTTTGCAATTTACTGGCAGGCACTAAAACTGTCGTTAAAGGGGATGACGTTTTTACCGCACCCCGATAAGGGTCAATAGAAATATGAACCATAGTTATAAGCAATTGTGTCAGTTGTTTGTTTTGTTTCGTTACTCAGGAGTTCGTAGACACTATGGCTGACGCATCCAGTCCGGAGAACGAAACTCCCGCTGCAATCTCTCGTGGCGGCATAACAGACACAGGGTTGCCGGCACGTGTCAGGGGCTGGGCCAGCGCGTTAACTCTGGGTGGCAGGATGGAGGCGAATTCCGCGGGTAATGCTTCCGAACGCATTGCCAGAAGCCTGGTGCACCGACATTTGGAAAAAATGCAGCGTGGCACGCTGACTCTGATAGAGGGGGAGTCGCAACTTGTCTTTGGGTCAACACGACAAACAGACGCTATTCATGAAGAGACTGTATCCAGAAAAAACTTTGATCAGATAAACGCAACCATTCGGGTTGAAAGTCCAGCAGCCTTTAGCGCTATCGCCTTTAATGGCGTGGTTGGGGCAGCAGAGGCGTTCATGGATGGCCACTGGACGACACCTGACTTGCTGAGTGTTATTCGGTTTTTTGTATCGAATATCGTGGCGCTAAAAAATATGGATAAAGAGCGCTCTCTTGCTAATCGGATTGCGTTGAAGCTACTGAATGTTGTCACCAAAAACAGTGTCTCCGGATCGCGCAAGAATATCTCCGCACACTATGATTTAGGCAATGACTTTTTTGAACTATTTCTAGATCCTTCAATGATGTACTCCTCTGCAGTTTTTAACGGTCAGGATATTCCCCTGGAAGAAGCATCAATACTTAAACTTAAATTGATCTGTGAACAGCTGCAGTTACAGGAGTCAGACCATCTGGTTGAAATTGGCACAGGCTGGGGTGGTATGGCTGTATACGCTGCTACGCACTATGGATGCCGGGTAACCACTACGACTCTCTCACAACAGCAACACGATTTTACTGTAGAACTGGTCAAGAGTCGGGGTCTTGAACAAAGAATCACTGTCGTGATGAAGGACTATCGCGAAATGGAAGGCCGCTTTGATAAGCTGGTATCGATCGAAATGATCGAGGCGGTGGGGCATCAGTTCTTTTCAGATTATTTTGCAAAATGTAGTCAATTATTAAAACCTGATGGATTAATGGTGTTGCAGGCAATCACTATTGCCGATCAACGTTACGAAGAAGCGCGGCGGTCTGTGGATTTTATACAGCGGTATATTTTTCCGGGAGGTTGCCTGCCATCGATAAGTATCATTGCACAGCATATTTCCGAAGACACAAATATGGGTATTATTTCAGTCACTGATATATCGCAGGACTATGCGAAAACACTGGGTCATTGGCGAGAGTCCTTTGAGACCAACATACAGCAGGTACGAGAATTAGGTTTCGACGATCGATTTATAAGAATGTGGCTGTATTACCTTTGTTATTGTCAGGGCGGTTTTCAAGAGCGTGTAATCAATACTGTACAAATGGTGATGGCTAAACCTGACTATCGCAGCTACAGCCCGGATTTTTCATGAAATTGACGGCATCTCACGTGGTCTTTGGTTCCGCAGCGCATTTGTTCTTTTGCCAAGATCAATCAAATTATTCGACGCAAGAACAAAATTCACTGTGAAAACAGATCATGGCGCATATGCTCGCCATTATCATGAATAAATCGGCCTGATTCGGTTGAGATCAGGTAGGGGTTGAATTTGAATATGTCCAGGCTGCAAAAAAACATAATAAATATCGTGATGTTTAACGCTGTCTGGCTACTGTGCGTGTTGGGTGGAAGTCAGGTGGCAGCGGTATCAGTCGCAGTCTCATTGGTTTTGCACATGAAATACATCAGTCTCGACCAGCGGGAGCTCGGGTTTATTGCCTGCGTTGCGATTGTTGGATTGGTTGTAGAGTTCTGTCTGGTTTATTTTGGTGTACTCAGGTCACCAGATGAGGCTGGTATCCCTCCTGTTTGGTTGTTATTACTGTGGCCGCTATTTGCCATCACTCTTAATCACAGTACCAGCTGGTTCCAGAATCATCTTTGGCTATCAGCGGTTGCTGGTGCGGTTGCCGGACCACTAACTTATTACACAGGCACCCGCCTGACAGACTACGAGATCGTCGACCCCTTCAATGCATCATTGATCAAACTGATCATTGTCTGGATGCTGGTTTTTCCAGCCCTGATGATGCTTGCGCGCACGTTTAATCTTCGGCGTTAGGTTTAGTCGCGGGAGAATCACCCATACGATACTCTTTATCAACTCGGGCAACTCGCACCACAAATGAGTCATACCATTTCTGACGTCCTGATTTCTGTGCTTGCAAATGCTCTGCGTTTTGCTTCCACTGCTTTATCGATTCCAGATCTCGCCAGTATGAGACCGTGATACCTATCCCGCTTCGGGCAGATTCTATCCCGAGATAACCCGGTTGTTCTGCCGCCAATTGGACCATACGGAGCGCTGTGTCGTCGTAGCCGTCCTCGGTATTTGAGCGTACCGAGCTAAAAATCACCGTGTAGTAGGGAGGCTCAGGGGTGCTTGCCAAAGCGGACATAGGGTTCACCTTAAACTTTCATCAGCATCGGACTTTAGCAAAATTAACTCACCAGCGCTTGTACGCCCGGATGGTGGTAAAATTCCACAACGTCCGGATCTGAAACCGCTTGGTCACTGCCATGAAGAATGCGTCAACACTTGAAAGCACCCGAATAGCCTTTGGTCAGTTCGCAACCGGTGTATGCATCGTTACGGCGACCAATAGCGGCGTATCGATCGGAATGACTGTAAGTAGTTTTAATTCAGTGTCTCTCGATCCGCCTTTGGTACTTTGGAGCGTAGGCAGGCACGCTCCTGAATACACCGCATTTTGCCAGGCATCACACTATGCGATCCATGTTTTGGCCAATGATCAGGTTGCATTGTCGAACCGATTTGCAACGCCCGGTATCGACAAATTTGAAGGAATAGAGGTGGCAATCTCAGAGCAGGGTGTGCCGCTGCTGAGTGGCACCGTGGCCTGTTTTCATTGCGCTGCAATGCATAATTATCCGGCAGGTGATCATAATATACTGGTTGGATCAGTGTTGTTGGTGGACCAGACCGTTAGCGGAGTAGCACCACTTTTATATTATTCCAGCGGGTATCATGATATTGGTGCCCAGGTGAATTCCTGATGTACAATTTTTGGATTCTTTAGCGCATATTCACTCTTTGGATAGTATAAATCTGTGCGGATCATAAAACCTCCGGTGCACCATAGAGCGCTGCTTGCTTCATTGTCCGCCGAGCAACGGATGAATTTAACCCGGCGTTCTAATGTTAAAGGGCTTGTCGGTTTGTTGCTTCATGCCGGTTTGCTGTTGCTGTGCGGACTTCTGATTGCTGCTCAAATTCCCGGTTGGCAGTTTCTGGTGATTGCTCTGGGCATTCTTATAGTATTTCTGTTCACGTTGCTACACGAGACATCACATCGCACACCGTTTCATTCGAAGGTGCTTAATATTGTTGTGAGCTGGATTTGTGGTTTTATAGTCCTGGTACCGCCGAACTGGTTCCGATATTTCCATTTTCAACATCACCGTCATACCCAAGATCCAAAACGAGATCCGGAATTGCAAAGTGGAAAACCGGAATCCATGCTGCAGTATTGCTGGCATGTGACCGGACTACCGGTTTGGTACGGACAAATTAAAACTCTATTGATCAATGCGGCGGGACGTTGCTCTGATCGTTATGTGCCCGCTTCAGCAGCGCAGGTGGTTAGACTGGAAAGTATTGTTATACTAAGTGGCTATGCGATAATCAGCGTCTTTTTTATTTACACTGGCTACACGCATGTGCTGGTGGTCTGGGTTTCCGCACTTTTGTGTGGTCAGCCTTTCCTGAGATTGTATTTGATGGCCGAGCACAGTCGGTGTCCATTTGTTGATGATATGTTCAGAAACACACGGACTGTTTTTACAAATCGCCTGGTGCGTTTAGTTGCGTGGAATATGCCTTATCATGCAGAACATCATGCTTATCCCAATATACCGTTCTTTAATCTGCCGCTTTTTCATCAGATGGTAAAAGACAATCTTCAGGTAACCTCGAACGGATACTCCGAGTTTCATCGAGAATCTATTAATGCAGTTAAATGCTAGGTTATATCAGGCTACTCGTTGCAACGAGCAGATCAGAATAAATTTTTACAACAGGCTAATCTTAGAATAATGAAAATCGCATGTCTTGATCTGGAAGGTGTATTGGTGCCGGAAATCTGGATTGGTTTGGCGGAAAAAACCGGTATCGATGAGCTGCGTGCCACTACCAGGGATATACCGGACTATGCTGCACTGATGCGCCAAAGATTATCCATTCTTGATAAATATGGATTGGGCAATGACGACCTGCAGCAAGTGATTGGCACGCTGGCACCGTTGCCTGGTGCAATAGAATATCTCGATTGGTTGCGTGAACGGTTTCAGGTGGTGATTCTATCTGATACGTTTTATGAATTCTCCAAACCGTTGATGCGTCAGCTGGGCTGGCCCACGCTGTTGTGCCATCGCCTTAAAATAGACAACGAGGGGCGCATTGTTGATTTTGTATTGCGTCAGAAAGACCCTAAAAGAAGCGCTGTTCAGGCATTTCAAGGTCTGGGTTATCGGGTGATTGCAACCGGGGATTCATATAATGATATTTCCATGCTTGACCAGGCAGACGCCGGAATACTCTTCCGAGCACCGGAGCAGGTAAAGAAAGAATACAGCCAATATCCCTCTGTTGAGCAATACAGGGATTTACAACAACAGTTTGAATCCGCATCTGAGTCACTTTAGTGGCTGACTGTTTTGTAAGTCGTGATACCGTGTTGTTAGTACCAATAAAACAGCGATGAGCAACTGTGTCTGGCTATTTCTGAATTCGCGACCAGGTGTGATCAGATAACAAGATATCGGCTAGCTTCTCGCCGATCATGATGCACCCCGCATTGGTATTGCCCGATAAAACCGTCGGCATAATGGAGGCATCGGCCACGCGCAGTCCACTAACTCCGTGCACTCGTAGCTCTTCGTCGACGACGGCCATGGTGTCATGTCCCATCTTGCAGGTGCCAGCCGGGTGATAGATCGTATAGCCAAAGTGTCGAATATGATCGCGAAGTTCGTCGTCGCTTCCGACATTCGGTCCAGGGGTAACTTCGCGCTTTATGTAGGGCTCCAGTGACGGTGCACTGGCTATAGTGCGTGCCAGTTTAACTCCGTCAACGATTGTCTGCAGATCGGTCTCGGTCGCCAGGTAGTTTGGCCATATGGCAGGGTGTTGTTTGGCATCGGCAGATTTAATTTCTATTCTGCCGCGACTTTCCGGCCTTAATTGACAGACAGATACAGTGAACCCGGAAAATTGATGAAGTCCCTCTGACGGACCAGCGGCACTAAACGGAATAAAATGAAATTGCACATCCGGACTGGCGACTTCTGGCTTTGTGCATGCAAATACCCCAACCTGACCGGCGCCAATGGTCAGTGGCCCCTTGCGCGTAAACAGATATTGTAGGCCGGCTTTGGTCTTTCTTAGCAGGCTATTGGAAATATCGTTAAACGTGACAGGTTTGCTGCACTCGTAAACGACGCGCAATTGAAAATGATCCTGTAAATTCCCACCAACACCGGGCAAGTCATGGATGACTTCTATGTTGTGTTTGTTGAGCAGGGCTTTAGGTCCTAACCCAGACAGTTGTAAAAGTTGAGGCGAGTTTATTGCGCCGCCACAAACGATGACCTCTTTAGAGGCGAGTGCTTTTTTTAAAGTGCCATGTTGTGAATATTGAATGCCGGTTGCCCGTTTATTTTCAAAGAGTATTTTTTCTGCCAGTGCGTTTGTTTCAATGCTGAGGTTTTTGCGTTTTTTTACGGGTTTCAGGTACGATACGCCGGTGCTCGCTCTGCGACCGTTGCGAGTGACGGTAAGTTGAAAATAGCCCGCTCCTTCCTGACTGGTGCCATTGAAATCGTCGTTAAATTTTATTTGTGATTCCTGACATGCCTCGATATAGGCGTCGGCAAGTTCGCTTTGCATGCAGTCTGTGACCTGCAGTGGTCCGCCCGAGCCATGAAATTCGCTTTCTCCGCGCACCTGATCTTCTGCCTTCTTGTAAAAAGGCAACACGTTCTCCCAGTTCCAGTTCTTATTGCCCAGCGATTCCCATAATTGAAAATCTTCCCGCTGTCCGCGGACATAAAGTAAACCGTTGATAGCGCTGGTACCCCCGAGGGTTCGTCCCCGCGGCCATGCGATCTGTCGATTTGCAGTGTTTTGTTCTGGCTCTGTCTGGTAATTCCAGCTCAGTACCGGATGGAAGATATTGCGATAGTATCCTACGGGGATATGAATCCACGGATTCGTATCCCTGGGGCCGGCTTCCAGCAACAAGACTCTGTTGCCAGGGATAGATGACAGGCGATTGGCCAGTACCGCACCGGCAGATCCTGCGCCAACAATAATGTAGTCGACTATATTGCTATTGTTCAATGACATAACTACTCAGTAGTCAGGTTTTTACCGGTGCTTTTTTCTTCTTGGTTTTCTTTTTCGTATTTTTTTTGCCTGGCGTTTTTTTGGTTGCTTTGTTCTGTGTGCTCTCCGTTTTTTTATCCTTTGATTCTGCTGTGTCTGATTTATTTTTATCTGAACCGGTCTTGCCGCGTCCGAAGTCCCGCCTATTTTCGGCAAATTCGATCAGGGTTTGCTCAACTAATGCGTTAATTGATTGTGCAGGGAACTCACCGGATTTTTCATTGCGCTCTCCTGCAATATGTCCGGTTAACACTTCGATTCCCTCATTGATATGGGAGATACCGTACACATGGAATTTGTTGGCCTTGCACGCTGCCACGACGTCAGGTCGAAGCATCAGATTCTTTATATTGGCGGCAGGCAGCAGAACCCCCTGTTGCCCGGTGAGGCCGCCGGGTCGATTGTTGCAGATGTCGAAAAATCCCTCTATTTTGTCATTGGCTCCGCCGATGACCTGAACCTCACCGTATTGATTCACTGATCCTGTGACGGCTAATCCTTGTTTTATAGCGATACCACTGAGGGATGAGAGTAGCGCGTAGAGTTCTGTTGATGATGCTGAGTCCCCGTCGACGCCACCATATGATTGTTCAAACGCTATAGAGGCAGACAGTGAAACCGGTACGTCGCGAGCGTAGTGATTGGCAAGATAGGATGACAGAATCAGCATCCCTTTGGAGTGAATCGCTCCACCCAGATCAGAGGAACGTTCAATATCGATAACGCGTCCGTTACCCATGCGGGTTCGGGCGGTAATACGACTGGGTTTACCAAATGCAAAACCACCAACTGACATCACCGCCAGGCCGTTAATCTGACCGACGGTATCGCCATCGACATCAATGAGCACGGAGTCTCGCAGGATTCTTTCATGATAGCGCTGCTTCACCCGGTCAACGCGATTGATCTGGCGCTCAATGGCACTTCTGACGTCATCGCGTCCAATGGCTTTTCTTTTTGCCTGCAGCGCAACGTAGTTTGCCTCCCGAAGCAGATCTGCCAGGGGGCCTACTCGCAGTGTGATGCGTTCCTGATCCTGTGTCATTCTGACCGCGTGTTCAACGGCTGCAGCCATACCGGTTTTATTCATTGGTAACAACGCTTCTTTCTCGACAATACCTGCCAGCAATCTGGCAAAATCTGCGATATTGCTTTGCTTGCGTTCAATTCGGTCGTCAAAATCTGCAGCCACTTTGAAGAGCTCGGCAAAGTCGGCATCACGTGACGCCAGTTGGTAGTAGATTGATCGGTTGCCAAAGATAATCACTTTTACCTTAAGGGGAATGGTGGCCGGTTCAAGGGTCACCGTTGTCACGGCTGTATGACTTGAATAGGGCGAGTCTATTGATATTTCACCGGTCCTTAATGCTCTTTTTACAGTTTCCCAGGAGCCCGGTGCAGACAGCACCCGACGTGCGTCAAGCAGTAAATAGCCCCCATTGGCACGATGAAGTGCGCCAGACTTAATGAGGTTGAAGTTGGTCTCCAGAGCGCCCATTCGTGAGATATGTTCAATTCTTCCAACCATGCGGCCAACGCCCGGCCAGTCCTCATACACTACGGGTGCGCCTTTACTGTCATCGGGTTGCGATACCAGTAAATTGGCGCCATAGCGTTTCATGGCGCTTTTCACTGCTTCTGGTCCCTGAGCCATTGATGGGCCGCTATTGCCCTGATCAAGTGTACCGGTCGCCAGTTGTGCGAGCAGCGGCGTGTGTTCCGTCAGGTCTTCTGACAGAGCATTCAGGTGAGCGATGATCTCGGCCGAGGCACTGTAGTCTTTGATTAATGGTTTCAGGTGCTTTGAAACCATTGCCCGGGTCACTTCATCGTGTAATGCTTTTAATTGATCCTGTCGCGCTTTATCGAATTCGGG
The DNA here is from genome assembly GCA_964574535.1 of uncultured Granulosicoccaceae bacterium. GTDB lineage: Bacteria > Pseudomonadota > Gammaproteobacteria > Granulosicoccales > Granulosicoccaceae. The sequence goes on from CAZNOB010000051.1 coordinate 17,152, forward strand.
TAATTGCTCACTCATGAACTCTGATATTTTTTCCTGAACTGCGCGCATCGATTTTTGAAGTGCTGCTTTTGATTTTTCAGGAAGTTGATCAAACTGTTCCTGGCTTAACGCCGCACCATCTTTAAGGGGCATGACAGAAATCCCCTGTGCGGACTGCGCAATACCCACGCTCTTTTTTTGCGCCTGATCACTGAGATTTTTAAAGCCCGCTTCATTTTTTTCGCGAAACTCGGTTTCAATCGCCTTTGTACGTGCTTTGGTGTCATCGCCTTCCAGTAGTGAAGGCAATCCTTCAGCGATCGCGCTTAGGGCCGAGTCAAGTGACGCTTTGAAGCATCGGCCTTCTCCGGCGGGAAGTTGTAACGCAACCGGTTTATGTTCTGTCTCGAAGTTTTGAACATAGAGCCAGTCTGATGCGCGTTGTTCCAGTTCGGCGCGTTGTTTTACGAATGACAATATAGCGTTGTGTTTACCTGATCCGGAATCTCCGTGAACAAATATGTTGTAACCTGCGGAGGGTATATCCAGCCCGAAAGAAACTGCATCAAGGGCACGTTCCTGACCCAGCAGGCCGTCAATCGGTGTAAGTTCAGTGCTTAGCTTTGCGGGAATTAAGCCGGGGTCACATATCCAGCGCAGACTCGAAGCGTTGACTCTTAATCGATTGACTGAGGCTTTTGATGATGTCTTTTTTGGCATGGAGAAATAACCTGAAATAATTAACCGATTTGAGATGGCTCGATGTTTAGCGAATGACTTTGCATGTCATCTTATCCCCCCGCAATACGCGGTAGCAGATAGATTTCCGAGTCGGGGGGAAGTGGTTGTGACCAATTGTCCTGATAAATGGTGCCATCCACTGATACTGCAATGCCGTCCTCTATGAATGTGTGTGTCTTCGGGTGTTGCTCTTCCAGAAGTTGAAACAACTCGCGTATGGTGGATGCGTTTAACTCAATAGATTCTGCTCCGCCCACTGCCGGACGGAGCGCACCCCAAAGATGAATGGTTGGCATTAAAAAAACTAGGCAGTAGTAACCTCTGCCTTTTCCAGTGCATCAAGGATTCGCGTTGGCGACATGGGGACGTGAGTCATGCGAACTCCAAACGCGTTTGATACCGCATTACCGATAGCAGCCAGTGGCGGTACAATAGAAGTTTCGCCGACTCCCCGAATACCGTAGGGATGATTGGGGTTAGGAATCTCCAGAATTTGTGTATCGATCATTGGGAGGTCTGAACAAACCGGAATTCTGTAGTCCAGAAATCCTGCGTTTTGCAATCTTCCGTCATCACCATAGACGTATTCTTCGTTCAAAGCCCAGCCGATGCCTTGTGTTGCACCGCCCTGGAACTGCCCTTCGACATAGGTTGGGTGCACTGCTTTACCGGCATCCTGAATAACCGTGTAGCGAACAATCCTGGTATAACCGGTTTCAGGATCGACCTCGACATCACATATATGCGTGGCAAATGAAACCCCGGCTCCATCAGCGTTTAATTCTGCGTGCCCGGCAATAGGGCCTCCGGTTTTACCAGCTTTCGCGGCGATTTCCGCAATAGATAGTGGCGCGTGATTGCCTTTGCCAGTGGCGTGTGCGTGACCGTCCTCCCAGGTGATTTTTTCCAATGGAATATCCCACATCATAGCGGCACGCTGTTTCATTTCATCAATGGCATTTCGCGCTGACATGATCGCTGACATCGAGCTTGCAAAGGTGCCCCGACTACCATCGGTCATTTCGTTGTAACCCAGATTGCCGGTATCTCCAATCACGGTTTTTACTTGTTCATAGCTAATACCAAGTTCTTCAGCAACCACCAGTGACAGTGAAGCGCGCGCACCGCCTACGTCAATGGTGCCAACCGTTAAGGTGACAGTGCCATCGACATCTATATTGATATGGGTGCATGACTGACCACCAAAGTTAAACCAGAAACCGCAAGCCATACCGCGGCCCTGATTTTTACCCAGTGGTGCAGACATATGCGGGTGACTGGCAGCGGCCTCTAATGTAGGGCCAATGCCAATGGGGCCGTAGGTTGGCCCATAGGAAGATTGCGTGCCTTCTTTGGCGGCATTCTGTATTCGAACCTGCACGGGGTCTTTTTCAATTTTCGCTGCCAGTTCATCAATCACACTTTCCACTGCGAATGCTGCCATGGGAGCAGAAGGGGCGCGATAAGCAGTAGTCTTTGGTCGGTTAACCAGGACTTCTATTCCGGTTGTTTTTACATGCTCCATGTCGTAGCAGGCAAAAGCAGTCATCGCGCCGAGCATGGCCCAGCTGCCGGCCCAGGGACCACTTGTGTAACGCAGGGTGGCTTCGCCAGCGGTTATCGTGCCGTCCTCTTTAATGCCAATCTTGATATCGATAGAGGTAGCACTGGTGGGACCGGATGCCCGGAAAACATCTTCGCGAGTCATGGTTAATTTAACCGGGAGGTTAGCTTTGCGAGACAAGGCTAAGGCGACCGGTTCAAGCCACAAGTGTGTTTTGCCGCCAAAACCACCACCAATCTCTGATGATGTGACGCGCAATTTGGCCATGTCCATGCCTAATAGCTGGGCGCACTGCTGGCGAAAAACAAAGTGTCCTTGTGTGCAAACCCATAATTCTCCTGTGCCATCCGGGCTGACACTTGCAACACAGGCATGCGGTTCAATGTAGCCCTGATGAGTTTGTTCTGTTCGAAAGTTGCGTTCAACGATAAAGTCGGCCTGCTTGAAACCCTGATTGACCTTACCGTGTCCGAACTCACTCACCGCCGCTATATTTGATGCTTTGGTTGGTGTGGGTTTCACCCCGGTGGTAAAGCAGTCCTTATGCAGAACCGGGGCTTTGGGGTCGACAGCTTTGTCGACGTCGGTCACATGTTTATGGATTTTGTATTCAACAGCAATAAGCTTGAGTGCTGCCTTTGCCGTGTTGGCATCAACGGCAGCAACAGCGGCGACAGCGTGTCCATCGTAGTAGGCTTTTTTACGAGCCATACAGTTTTCAAGTATGTTTTTAAGGTCTTCGTCGCCGTCGCTAAGGTCGGGCAGATCTTTGGCAGTAACAACGGCTTTTACACCGGGGAGTTTTTCTGCGGCGCTGGTATCAATTTTTTTTATCGTTGCATGAGGATGCGGGCTGCGCAGAATTAAACCCACAAGCTGGCCGGGCATATCATAGTCTGCACCGTAGCGTGCTCTGCCGGTGACTTTATCAATACCGTCGGGTCTGACCGGGCGTGTACCGACAGATTTAAAGGTGCGTTGTGTGAAAGTGGTTTCTTTATTCATGAGTTAGCGACCTTTGCTCATCACTGTGGCGGCATCCTGTACGGCGCGCACGATTTTGTCGTAGCCGGTGCAGCGACACAGATTGCCCGCCAGGCCATAACGAATTTCTTCTTCTGTGGGGTCCGGGTTTTTTTCGAGCAGTGTTTGTGCGGCAATTAAAAACCCCGGTGTGCAGATACCACACTGAAGAGCGGCATGTTCAAGAAATTTGGTTTGCAGAACATGAAGTTCTGCACCGTTACTCATGCCTTCGACGGTGTCAACGGTGCGTCCTTCGGCTTCAGCACCAAGGACCAAACAGGAACAAACGAGCTCGCCATCAAGGCGAATACTGCATGCACCGCAATCGCCGGTGCCACAACCTTCTTTAACGCCTTTGAGGCCCACGCGGTTACGCAGTGCATCCATTAGGGTTTCATTTGCTTCACACGAGAAAGAGACGTCATCACCATTGATGGTGGAATTGACCAGAATCGACACGGGTTATTTACCTCCGGCGCGTTGGTAGGCGGCTGTTGCGGCGCGTTTGCCAAGCACTTGTGCAACTTTGGTTCTAAAATGAATGGTGCCACGTTTGTCATCAATGGGATTACATGCGGCGGCGCAGGCAGAGGCAAGTTTTTCAAGTGCTGCCTCGTCCAGTGTACTGCCAATAATTGCTTTGGCTGCCGGCTTAACCAATAACGCTTTGGCAGCGACCGCCCCCAGTGACACACGCGCATCAGTGATAACGCCTTTGGCCCCGACTGTCAGATTGACTGCCGCACTGACGACGGCAATGTCCATTTCAGTGCGTGGCGTGAATCGCAGGTAGGCATCCGCAGATTTTCTGGCTCTCGGCGGGAGTAGTATTGCCTCCACAACTTCCCCTTTTTTAAGGGAGGTCACTCCCGGAGATTTGGCGATTTTCTCAACCGCCACCAGTCGCTCACCATTTGGTCCTTGTATAACGGCAACGGCCTCAGCAGCGATCATGGCTGGAACGCTGTCTGCAGCAGGGGAGGCATTGCAAAGGTTGCCAACGATGGTGCAGCGCCCCTGGATCTGGTCTGAGCCAATTAGATTGGCGGCTTCGACCACGCCAGGCCAGGCTTTACGAAGGGCCTGATGCTCCCCCATTTTGGCGCAGGAAACTGCCGCCCCGATCCGGAAACCTTCTGCAGTTTTTTTGATGGTATTCATCGATTTGATGCGTTTGATGTCTACCACCACATCGGGCTCAATGAAGCCGCTTTTCATCCGAACCAGAAGATCTGAACCACCAGCAAGTATATGAACCTTACCTTTTGATTTTGAGAGAAGTTCAACCGCTTCAGGGGTTGATTGTGGAGATTCGTATTGCACAGATTTTCTCGCGTTCGGGAAGTCTGGCAAGTGTGTTCGATCTACAATATAAGGTCAACTGCCAGAGTACACAGTGTGTTGATTCGGCAGAGAATAGTGGGTCGCAACGTGAACACCAATTGTTCACGTTACGACGACAATATGTCACTTTAGCTGTGCAGAATTTCCGGCCGGAGCATGCGATTCTGGTGCTATGCGTTGGCCGTTCGTTTAGGCAAAACCCAATCTGGCCGAATGAAGTGACAAGTGTAGCCATTGGGGTGTTTCATCAAATAGTCCTGATGTTCTGGCTCGGCTTCCCAAAAATCATTCACTGGCTCGAGTTCTGTCACCACCTTGCCTGGCCACAGGCCGGATGCATTGACATCTTCGATGGTATCTTCGGCGATGTTTTTTTGTTCGTCTGAATGATAGTAAATTGCAGAGCGATAAGATGGCCCCGTATCGTTGCCTTGACGCATTGGCGTTGTGGGGTCGTGAATCTGAAAGAAAAACTCCAGCACGGCACGGTAGCTGGTTACAGATGCGTCAAAAACGATTTCGATTCCTTCCGCATGGCTACCATGGTTTCTATAAGTGGCATTGGGCACATCGCCACCGGTATAACCCACTCTGGTAGATATGATGCCCGCCTGACGCCGGATGAGGTCTTGCATTCCCCAGAAGCATCCCCCGGCCAGCGTGGCTGTTTCGGTGTTCGTGGTCATTGTTGGCTCCCGATTGATCTGCAGTCAGTTTACAGGCAAACACAATTTTATCGCAAACTAACACGTGATCGGTCGCGCTGCGCAGAGAGGGATGTTGCTCCAGACTGCGGGCCTGATACTCATCTATCGGTTGTTTAGCAGGAGGAGGTCGCTACTGGTTTTGTGGTTGTGGTTTGTCCCTCCATGGGTAGCTGGGAAAGTGTCCCTGCACTGAAGTGTTTAGTCTTGTTGAGCGATGGTTTAATAGTGTCCGGGTAAAATTCACTTAACCATTCCCGCAGAATTAATTGTTCAACTGATTCAGGGGAGTGGTGAATCATCCCCGGTCGCAGCTTTGTCTCCGGGCTGGCAAGATAATTTCCGATGCCGCAAAATTCCATGTCCGACATTAAGTTAGCCGGAGAGGCGGAACCGTCTTTGAGCGACATATTAGGTGCTTGACCAATACCATCAATGCCCAAAATGATTCTAATTTTTTTAGCGTACATCGTTTTGTATGTGGCAATTTCTCTGTTGCTCTCTGTCTGAATCAGCGTCAGATAGCCATCGGCAATTAGCTGCGGAATGCCTGCTTCAACGTCGCCGGATGTGCAAAGAATCAGCGTCGCGTTATCTTTAAGAAGTTTAAGCAGCGCGGGTTTTTCAGAAAAAAAGCAGCTTCCTGTATTAAGAAACAATATATCACTGGAACGTAGAATGTGGTCTTGCGATACCGCGTTATTATTGTGGTTGGCCAATGTTGCCATGATGGCCAGGTTAGTATCGAAGACGAGTGGTCGAATAAAGTCTTTGTTTAGCCCTTCCAGAATGCCGTTCCCGATAGCGCCTAAGCCCACCACTCCTATTGTTCCGCGGCAGTGCTTTAGTGTACAACCGATATTACGTCTGAATATTTCATTGGTGGCGTGAACAATTGCCGGACCAATTTCAATGTCCATGATTTTTTTTATGCAGGATCTGGATTTTGAAACTACCGGGTGTTGTAGGCGTGCTACGACGTTTTGGTAGCCAATGGTGCTTTGGTCATCAGAACCTCTGATGCCATTTTCGGTTCCTTCGACGAAACCTCTAAGTGTGCTACCTAGTTGGGTATGATTTGAGATTGCTTCTGCAGCGGGTGCGAAGTATGCACCGTATTCGAGTATAGCGAATGGCCTGCCACGGGTAACATCTTTCAGGAATTGAACGGTATATTCGGGATCAAGCAATGTGTCGCGAGATATATCCGGGTGTACTTTTCCAGGGAATCTTTTTCTTAGCTGGTGTACGACATCCGGATTGCTCTTTGAAGAGCTGCTTTTAGGTATGATGGCTGCAATTCGGTTTTCTACGCTGTCGAAGAAACTTAGGCCAGGCAAGAAAGCATGCTGAACAAAAACAAAGCAAGTGTCGTCCGGGGCGTTAAATTTACGTTCTATTGAGCTTAGGGTGTTCTCGTAAAAACGTTTATGTGAAGTGACTAAATTCTGGTCCATACAGCACTCTATCTTAAAGCGGAATACGCTGTTACTGATTGTTCGAAATATATTATCCCTGTATTAAATTTCGCCCTTTTTCGAAGCATATTAGCCTTGTAAAAACTATTCAAGGCATTTCGCATCGAGTCAGAATACAACAGCCTTGCGGTTATGGTTGCAGGTAGTGAGAATTCTAATTGAGAATACAATGGTGTGTGTTTACTTTGTTAAAGTTCCAAATGATACTTTTTGATATAACAGCAGATTTTAAGAAATAGAGTTTTTTAGCGGTTTAGCCTGCATTATTCATGAGGATTCGGCGTCCAGAGTCAATTGCGCTAAACGGGTCACACAATCGCCTGATAAAGTGTGGTCCGCCACACGCGGAGGGGGATCGGGTGAGATGTGATGCGCTATTGGCTCTGGCGTCGAATAGACAAGCCGTCATTTTAGGATTGACTATACATTCACTGAAAACACTATAAATAAAGGTATAGAAGCGAAATTCTCCGGTTGCCTTATGAGTATTACAGGTTAGGTTATGTCATCTGAGTTATCAAAGCGTCTGATAAATCTAAAGCGAGAAGTCAGTTGATTGCCTTGCAATAGCGTGTCAGTGAATATGTTAATTGGACGCGCCCATAGTGATTGTGGGTCATTTAAGGGATGGTAGATAACCAGATCGTCGTCATTCTCAGTATGTTTTGCAACCGTCAAAACACGATAAAGGTTGCCCTTGTAATGCAGGTAAATGCCTGGTCTTATTTTGCTCATTGTTGAACTGGCTTTGTTGCGACCTCGGTCATTGCAGGCAATCGGTACTGTATCGGTATGCCTTAACGATACAGTGTCTTTATTTACAAGCTCGCTTGTTACTTGTTAGCTTGGTGGTGCCAGATCCGAGAGTACGGTTTATGTGTCAGGTTTGCGGTTATTTTACATGGTCGCCGCAACTGCGATCAATACGGACTGATTGGCAGTCTGGTTTTTAAAGGCGGTTTCGGGAGGTAGAAAATGCAGTTCGTAGTAGATGGCATGAAGCTGCTGGCTGTGCCATCGTAAATGAGTGCTGCGGACGCGCTATTTTGGCCAGCGATTATGCGAACATGAAGTGCCAATATTCGGGCTAGGCTACTGGCTGAATTTCCCAGGGGCTGTAGTCCAGATCGGTGGCATCATTTTTTATTTTTGCCCGAATCGTTGTGCCGGCTTGTAAAAAGCCATCTGGAAACTCAACACTAAAACCGCAGAAGCCGTTGCGAGTTCGGTTTTTTCTGGCCAGGTGTGGCCTGGATTCATTTGCGGAAACTACTTTGTATAGTTGATCGTCCAGGTAAATTTCCACATCTGCGGGTTCTTCTTTAGACCACCATGCGGCCCAGCCTTTAACGGCATTGTTAGTGACCAGGCCTATCTGACCGTGAGTTCGATTTATTCTTGAGGCCTTAAGATACTTGTCAGGTTCAGGGTTAACAGATTCTATCGCGCTTTGTAGCGTCTGCGCATCAGGATTTATACCAGAAAAATTTGCAATCGCCTTTATCACTTGACCGGGATAGCGGGTTAGTTTCTCACCAGAACACAGCAGGCACGGTGCGGACGTCTCACCCATAAAAGCAACCGCTTTAGCGTATTGTTCGAGTGCATTGTTCATCAGCGGTAAGATATCACTTCCCATTGAGATCTCATTGCGATTCGCGATAGCAAAGATGTCGCGAAAAACAAATATAAATCTTGGGTTTCTGAGTTGTGCTTCGACCAGTGGAAGATAGTCAATGGCCTTTGGGCGTTTCCAGGCCCATTGGTCCGCCTGGTTACAGCGATTGATCGTTTCAGTTAGCGCTTCACATGATAGTTCCTCAAACGCTGCTGCGATATGAATATCTTCATAGACCGGGTTTTTTGCCGCGTGTAAATTGACCCCGAGATGATGCAGTATCCCGGCAACCATTGAAGTACCACCGCGGGCGACACCGATGACCACGAGTGTATTTTGCGAAGGGCAGGGGGCGTGGTCGTTGATAGACTTCACCCCGTAGTTAATCAGTTGGTCAATACTCATGCTTTTAGCGGTCAGGTCAGAATGCGTGCTTTCACTGGTCCTGAGGTAATTGCACAACCGAGCAGCCGTCAATCGACGCTGATCCATCGGATTGAAAACTGACCACTGCATAGATACTGTGTTCCGGTGCAGTGAGTGTTGCCGAGTACTCTTCGTAAGTGTCGCTGCTTATTGATTGGTTTTCATCAATAAGTGTCTGGTAGCTATTGCTTGCCAGTGCGAATCGCAGCGATGCTTTTTGCGTATCGTCTGTTTGATTGCGGGCAAGGCAAACCATCTGGTAAGTTTCTCCAGCGGTTATATTGATTTCCTGATATACACAATTGCCGTCGCCGATTGTTATTGCCCGTTCACCTGAAGATGCATCATCAGTGATGTAGTCTGTACTGTTGCCTTCGCAGAACTTCCAGTCGGTGATTTCTGCTTCAAAGTCACTGTTATAGAGCAGGTTTTCAGGGGATTTATCAGAGGCTGCGCCGATCTGAAGTCCGCCGGAGGTGACTATGCTACATTGAGGAATAAAAGTGCTTTCATCATTTTCATTAGTGATGCTTATTGAAGCCCAGGTTGCATCGTCAGGTACTATCAGCGGGATATCATAGCTGTCAGTGGTTCTGGTGCCATGGTTTATAAGGTTTTCAATCGTTGAAACCTCTTGATTGCCATAGCTGAGGGCCATTGCAATTTCGTTTTGTTTTGGTCGAGTTTCGCAGCTTAACTGGTGGAATTGTCCGGATTGTGTGGTGAATTGCAGATACGCGCAGGGCTTGCCGTCGTCGTCAGTAATACAGGTTTCCAGACTGGTTTCAGTCGGGGTGTTTTGAGAGGGTGTTGTTGAGTCGGATTCAATCAGTGGTGACTTATTGGATTTACTGGTATTAAAGTAGGACAAATCACGTTCGGGTATAGGTTGCTTGCGTGCCTGGACTGTGTCTACATAGCCAAGCAGCGTGGCTGTGCCATTCGCCTCTTGCGGCCGGGTACTAATAATATAGTCACTGTTGCCTAGTTTAATAGTATACAGCGGGCTGCGTGTTCCCTGGTTGTTGTTCTGTACGAAAATATAGCCAACCGGGCCATAGTTAGTGTTGTCCTGACAGTTCAGCTTATCACTGATGTAGGTGACCCGTATTGCGTCCACGTGGCACTCGTATAGTAGTTTGGTGTTGTCTGCGGGTTCGCGCAGTAACAGGTACGATGCTTCTGTGGTGTATCCGGCGGGTGCCTGTCTGGTGGATGCCCAGTGACCAATTTGCGGGTGAACTGATCGTTCCAGCCTGACATAGGGAAGTAGCTCGTATCCATCGTCCAGCCGGGGTGGGTTGCTGTAGTAGAGGTTGTTGCTTGAATAGGTTTTCCAGGCTTTTTTCGATTTTTTGTTTGAGTTAAATAGCCCTGGTGTGAAGCTGCCTTCGTCACTATGATCGATCAATCGATGATAATAAAAGGTTTCTATACCAGGTGTACCCAGAACATTGCGAGTGGCTACTTTGAGCTGTTGGTCCATCAAATCTTCTGATGAGGGTGACCCGGAGTTGATGCCGTTTTCTGTTAAGTGGATTTCCCAGGTATAAGGTCGATTTGGAAAGGTTTTGCGCAGGTAACTTGCAAGAATACCCAGGTTACCAAAGGTGATTTTGGGGTAGTCATAAGGTCCGAATTCCGGGTGGAACAGATTCGGTGGATAGCTATGGAAGGCTATTCGCCACTGGCGATCACCCAGCTTCGGGTCAAGTGCTTCAATAAATCTCTGAGCCGAAGTGAATCTCTCGTTGTCGGCAAAGGCGAGTCCGAAGTGGTGATCGAAGGACAACATTACCCTGGCGTGTTCCTGTTCAGCCACAATTCGGTCGTAGGTAAGATTGAAAAGTTTGGCGTAGGAATCGATGCGGTCGTTAATATCGCATGGTGCTGTAGCTGCACCACAGCCAGGGTTATACCAGTCCAATGCATTGACTTCGTTTTGCACGACGAAATTAACAATGCGACCATTGCCGTTTGCGCCGTTAAAACGTTTTGCAAGCATACCTGCAAAACGGGCGAAATCTTCGGGGTTGTCCGGGGCGATAAATCTATGATCGACAAGCGGTACGTTACCGATTTTTGCAGTATTTTCTTTCCGCGCCCACTCTGGCGTGCCGTAAATGACAGCCGTTACTTTTATTCCGCGTTCGGAGTACCAACGAATTTGTTTTTCACGTGATGAAGATATAAGCCATGTTTTACCATCATAGGTAAACGTATTGGGATCGTTCGGACTCAGATTCGGATCTGGCTGCCATTGTGACCAGATCAAATTAAATTTTACTCCTCCCATACCGGTATCGGCCAGTTGCTCACGATCACCCCAGCCTTCGGGGCCGATCGTTTTGAGATCGTGGGGATTGAATGGCGGGTATGGTAGTGAAGCAGCAATCAGATCTTTGGCAGACGTTTTTGGTACAGCGGCCCCCAGTTGGGGTTCAAAGGGCTGATAGGGTTCGTTGATGTATTCAATTATTGAATAATCGATGTTTGCCGGAGCGTCATCATCCCCTCCACCATTACATGCTTGCAGCGTGAACAGTCCGGTTACACCGAACAGTGCAATTTTTGCGAAGTAGCTAAGTTCTGATTTCATGCTGAATCTGATGGATCATCTTAAAGAGGAATAGTCTTATGCCCGCTGATGCATTGATGGCGGTTTCGTTTCAGGCAAGGCTAAAGCGTAAATCGGCTTAAGCGATGCCACTCAACGGGGTAAGTTAATCCTCTGTCACTGCCAGATTCGCGCCAAGAATAGGTGAGACCCCGGGCTTAGCTGGGGAGTCGGTGTTTTGTGGAATTCGGAAAGGAGACTACGCATCGGCGAGTGGCGCGCTCAAGTGTTAAAACTTATGAGCTTCAAATGATCGTATTGTCGTTTATACGGGCGGGCACTCGCCAGTCTATGTCTCGCTCCGCAGACTTCCACTACATTGACTTTGGCGTTCCGGATTGCCGTAGCAAGGTTCAGTTGATGAAATGCAGGGCGCTAAATTCACTGCGAAAGGCTGCCGTTTCAGCGGCCAGGTGATGCGGATTTTCGGATCTCAGTGCGCGGGCAATTAATGAGGCAAGCTGCGCGGTGTCTGTTGATTTCATTCCCCAGCGGACCAGCTCCGGCGTGCCAATTCGCAGGCCGTTCATGTCGCCGGCGACTTCGGGCAACGGTAAGCCGATACCACAGGCCAGGAAGCCCGCCTTGCGCAAGTGTTTGGACGCAGCTTGCCCACCCCCAAAAGATCGTGCATCAATGGCGAACTGGTGCGAATGCGTAAAGCCACGGTCAGACGCGAATACCGGTAAATTCTCTTTGTGTAGTGCGGACGCCAGGGACTGCGCCACTGTGATCATTTCTGCCGCATAGCGTTTGCCGTGGTCACGCCAGTCCAGCATAGTCATTCCAAGGGCGGCTGATTTTGCTGCATCAAAGTTGGCGGTGAGACCGGGAAATGCGATTTTATCGAGTTGCTCAGCGATTTCAGCATCGTTGGACAGTATCAGCCCGCCTGCGGGTCCACCCAGGCTTTTGTAAGTGCTCATGGTCATAAAGTGTGCACCCTCAGCGAGGGGGTCACGCCATGCACGTCCGGCAATCACGCCACATTGATGCGCGGCGTCGAACATTACTTTGGCATTGATTTCATCTGCTATCTCACGAATTTCGCTAACTGGATGCTCGAATAGATTCAAGCTACTGCCAACGGTGATTAACTTTGGCTGTACTTTTTTACATAGTTCACGCAGCGCATCGATATTAATTGAATAAGTTTTCTCATCGATTGGTGCATTGATGGTTTGCAAGCCGAATAACCCGGCGCAACCCTCAAGGTGATGCGTGACATGACCACCGATAGAGGGCGGCGGCGCGATGATGGTGTCACCGC
>CAZNOB010000052.1:0-29743 GCA_964574535.1 uncultured Granulosicoccaceae bacterium
GCTTCGCAGGACTCCCTGGTATGGTGAAGGTAAGCCGTTTATCGCTGGCGAGACAATAAAAGCACCGGTAAATCTACATCTTAATAAACTCAATACAGATGGTGATCCCTGGACAGCCTGTGTTGACTCCGATATAGATTCCGGGTTGGGTATACGCGAGAATGACCCATACAAAAATCACTACGATGCGGATGGCCTTAGAGAGTTGGGCGCGCGTTACGCTAACACCTATTTAAAAATGACAAATCAGTAGAATTTCTGTAGCGAATACTTAGTGCCGGTCCACCAGTATTTGCATTGCATGCTTATTGGGGAATGTGCAGAGCGTGTTAACAGTACGTAACCGGAGACAGGTATTGTTAGAAAAAATATGGCTTGCAGGTGCCTGGCTCAGTAAAATAAACTCAATATAAGTTATTGGTGTGTTTGGTCGTATTGATCTCTGTAATTTTCATATAATCGTTCACAGAAAATACCGTACACTTTCCTTTCTGCTCCCTGGCCTGCATTAGGATTCTGCGCCCTGAGTCAATAGCGCTAAACAGCTTGCCCTGTCACCTGAGAAGCGTAGCCCGCGCGCCGAGGGGATTGGGTGAGACGTGATGCGCTATTGGCTCTGGCGTTGAATAGATAGTCTGTCATTTCAGAATTGATCATAAATTCACTGCAAACGCTATATATAAAAGAATAAAAGCAAAATCTACCGGTCGCTTAATGAATAATGCAGGGTGTGCCGCTTTTAGTAGTCAACATTAATCTATGAAAAAAATAGAACAAAGCGCCGTAGACCCATTAAAAATATACGAGGCGAGGCAAGCGCAGTTTCAAAATGAAATTGCCGAGACAGAAATAGCATCGTCTCGATTTTCTAATGCCCGGGCCCTGGTTTTTCTGGTGGGAGTGGTAGTTGGCTGGCTCGCTTTGATCAGGCTTAGCATTGCCGTTGAATGGTTTTTTGTGCCTTTGTTGGTGTTCTGTTTGCTGGTTTGGCAGCACTTACGCGTTAAAACTCGCTTGCGAAAAGCAAAACGGGCTCAGGATTTCTACTCACAACGCATTAGTCTTATCAATGGGCACTGGGAAGAGTCCGGTCAGGCCAGTGCCCGCTATATCGACCCGAGTCACCCTTATACTTCTGATTTAGATATATTCGGGTCAGGTTCACTATTTGATTTTCTAAACTGCACTCGAACCCGCCTTGGAGCGGATACTCTGGCGCAGTGGTTAAGTCAAAGCGCTGATCCCGAGACTGTCGCCCTGAGGCAGAGTGCGGTTAAGGAGTTAAGCAATCATGTGGAGTTTCGTGAAGCGTTAGCGCTGTTGGAGCCGGTATCAGATAACGACTTAAGCAATCAGGATATCCGGAACTGGATTAATGATGATTATCCTCTGCGACAATGGCAACGTGTGGCAGCTACAGTTCTTGGAGTGCTGGCTTTTCTATTTCTGATAGTCTGGCTGCTCGGCTATGGCAGCTGGCCTTTAATGTTAATCATTATGCTAGAGATACCTTTGTATCTTTCATGCTTTCGCCATATAAAAAGAATGGCCAGGCAGGCGGGAAAGGTGAGCTCGACACTTGCAGATCTTCAGCAGGTACTTGCTTCAATTGAGCAAGAAAAATTCCATTCGGTATTGTTAAGACAGTTATTAGATCCGCTGCAGAGCAAAGGTGCAGGCCCTTCGTCGCAGATAAGCCGACTTTATGCATTGCTCGAGAAATTCAGTCAGTGCATGGGAAATCAGTTGATAATGCCTTTTGCACTTCTGTTTGGCATTCCCGTTCACCTGGCTTTCAGGCTTGAGCATTGGCGCAGGCACATAGGGCCAAACATTGAGCACTGGATGGATGCGGTCGGGCAGGTGGAAGTGCTGGCCTCACTGGCCACCTATGGTTTTGAGCACCCGGAAAATGCCTACCCGGTAGTAGTAACATCTTCTAATAATCCGATGTTCAATGCTTCTGCTTTATCGCACCCGTTAATTCCCAGGGCGCAGCGCGTACCGAATGATATTCGTCTTGGTGTGGATCAGCAGTTGGTCATGGTGAGCGGTTCGAATATGTCTGGCAAAAGTACGTTGCTGCGATCCATTGGTATTAGTGCAGTAATGGCGTCATGCGGAGCACCTGTACAGGCGCGTAAACTGGAATTATCTGACTTCAATATCGGTTGTGCGATGCGAGCTCAGGATTCGCTGCGGGATGGATCGTCGTTATTTTATGCCGTTATTTCCAGAATTAAATGCGTCGTTGATCTGGCCGCTGCGAAGTCACCGGTATTGTTTTTATTAGACGAAATTCTGCAGGGGACAAATTCTCAGGATCGTCTGGTGGGGGCCAGAGGGGTAATTCATCAGCTTCTCGATCACAACGCTGTCGGCCTGGTTACCACACACGATCTGGCGTTAACCCGAATAGTCGACTCACTGGAAAATAAGGCGATCAATATTCATTTTGAAGATCAGTTTGTGGATGGTGAAATACTATTCGATTACAAAATTCGTTCAGGCATAATTGAAAAGAGTAACGGACTGGCACTCATGCGAATGATCGGTCTGAATGTTGATGCCTGATTAAATCCTGGTGTTGCATAAAATTCTGGCCCAGAACCGCTGCGCTGCCTCTCTAGCTGCATCTAAGGCGCTGCACTCACTTTTACTGAATCTCACTTGGAATGACCAGGCTCAATCCAGTAAAAATTCTGTGCAGCGCCGTATATACCGGTCTATATGTTTCTGTACTCGAAATTTTATGCAACACCAGGGGAAGCATTAACTGGAACAAGTCAGCATCGTGCACCCCGGCCTTTGTGATGCCCATTCGGGTCTGAGTGCTGCGTATTTTTCAAATGATGGTTGCTCATCATAGGGGCGCTTAAGTACTGTCGCGAGTTCTTCGATCACTGAGTAATCGTCTTTCTCTGCAGCATCGATTGCCATCTGAGCTACATAATTTCTCAATACGTACTTCGGGTTGGTGGTGTTCATTAATGTGTTTTTGTTCTTGATGTCTTTTGTTCGATCCTGCCATTGGTTTAACCAGGTTTTATACTGCGTTCGGATATCGTCAGTGATGGTGTCCGGCTGATAGAAGGCAGCGGAGAGCGCTTGCAGTATAGTGTCTGGCGTTGCGTTTTGATCAGTGGTGCCAAGCGTTCTGAAGAACAAAGTAAAGTCTATGCTTGTGGTTTCCAGCAACGCCCAAAGGTCTTTCAAAAGTGTGTCGTCGCCAGATTTCACATTGAATTCATCGATGCCAATCTTGGCAGCGCTCATGGCATTCCATTGTGCATCGAAGTATTCGTTATAAGTACTGAGAATCTCTTTCAGAGGTTCGGTGTTGCCGTTAAATAGTGGCAGTACCGCATTGGCTAGCCGGTACATATTCCACAAGCCGATTTGCGGCTGGTTGCCATAGCTGTAGCGTCGACCTTGTTGATCTATAAAGTTTGGGGTCCAGCGTGGATCGTATTCTTCCAGCCAGCCGTACGGGCCATAATCTATAGTTTGACCCAGGATAGACATATTATCTGTATTCATCACCGCATGGACAAAACCTACTCTTTGCCAATGGGCAATTAGAGTGGCTGTGCGTTGCTGCACTTCTGCAAACCATTGCTGGTAGGTATCGATGGTCGGGTTGTTGTCAGCTGGCCACAGATGTGGGTAGTCCTGTCTTATCACGTAGTCAGCCAGACTTTTCAGTTGGGTTTGTTCATCATGTGCTGCATGAATCTCGAAACTGCCAAAGCGAATAAATGAATGCGCTGCTCGACACAGAATAGCGCCACGTTCGGTCTCAATCTGGCCGTTATAGAAAATATCGCGTTCAATGTGATCTCCGGTCAGGCACAAGGTTAGGGAACGCGTAGTAGGAATTCCCAGGTAATGCATTGCCTCGGAGCAAAGATATTCGCGTATAGAAGATCGCAGGACGGCAAAGCCGTCACCCTGACGAGAGTAGGGCGTCGGGCCCGCGCCTTTCAACTGAAGAGTCCAGTGTTGATTTGTCGTATCTGTCAGCTCACCCAGTGCGATCGCCCGACCATCCCCGAGTTGTCCTGCCCAGCCTCCGAATTGATGACCGCCATATCGCATTGCATAGGGCACTGAGCCGTCCACCAATTCAGAGCCGGTGAAGATTTTTGCGGCGAGTGACGGGTTCGCCTGAATATCAATCCCCAATAGTGACGCCATCTCGGCGGAGTACGTGACCAGCTTTGGGTCCGCTGCACGGACTGGTTGTACCAGTGACCACTGCGAATCACGAACTTCGTGCGGAAAAACACCACCGTTAGCGCGGCTGGTTTGCGTTTCACCTGCCAGCACTCCCGTAAACAGCTGCTGCAGCTGGAGATTTTCGGGAGCAATGGGGGGAGTCGTGCTGGATATGATTGTCATGAGCGCATTATACGGACAGGAGCTCGGAATCTGGTGATTCAGGCATAAGTTTCCAATGGCGGTTTATGAATTCGCGACCGGTGTAAAGGAAATGCTACAAAAATGGTTTCAATACTGTTACATTGCGAATTGGAAACTATGGAGCGTTCTTGTGCGTTATTTGTCCCTCAGTCTGGCGCTGCTAATTGCAGCAAGCCCGTTGGTAAGTCTGCCTGTAAATGCCGATGATCCCAAGAGCGAGCCTTCGGTGAGTGCTGAGCCAGTGGTTTTAGATGGTGACAGCGAAACTGTGGATTACGAAACGGGACGTCAGCCTGATGATCTCGTGGAAACTGAAGGTAATAAAGACCCTCAAGAAGAGATCGCCACGATGACGGGCGAGCCAGAGCTAGCCGAAGCTAAATCCGATAATGCTGACCGTGACAAAGAGGAAGTCTGGATCGAAATCAGTCAGGCGATTTCCGGGTTAAACGATATGGTGGGTGACAAGATGTTCCGCGATTTACGCCGCACCAGTGAAACCCAAATGGAAGTCAGGGTCGATTTGAGGTTCTGGCAGCGGGTACGCTACGAAACTCGTGTGGATCTGAAAAACGATATCAGTAATATCTGGCATTTGTACGTGCAGCAGTACAGCGAAGAAGATCAATCAGCGGTTTATTTTATCGATGATCAAACCAATAAAACGATTGATATTTTTTCTCAATTTCAATAAGTGCAAAGAATAAAAAACAGCTGCCACTTAATTACTTTGCTCCGGTCGCGTGACCTCTATTACGCCGGCAAGAATAATCAACGCGGCTGCCACCAGTTCACGGCCTGACAGTGTCTCTCCTGCGAGCAGCGGGGCAGTGATGCCTGCTACCAGTACTTCAGACATCATTAATATTCCAATTCGTCCCGGGGATAACACTTGTGCGGCGCGCAGGCAGATAAAAATCGTTGGCAGAATTATAATAATATAAAAGCCGAATATGTACGGTGCAACGCTAAGCCACGCGTCCAGCGGCGGGATTGTCCGATTTGCCGTGTCGGTACTGAATACAATAAAAGCCAGACTGATCAGCATCGCGAATATGTATTGTATCGGCACTATATCCATGGCATCGATCTGTGGTGACTTTCGAATCAGTACGGTGCCGGCGCCCCAGCATAGCCCTGACAGTAAAGCAATGGCATCACCGAAGCCAAAGCCTGTGGTCGTTGTTGATTCAGCTGTATACAGCATTAACCCCAATCCTATAAATCCAACAACAATGGCAGTCCAGCGGCGTATGTTGTTTCTTTCATTCAGAAACGCAATACCCAACAGGGTTGACCAGACGGGGGTTGAATAAAAAAACAGGACAGTGCGTAGCACCGTGGTATGGAGAAAGGCAATGGCGTAGCAGGCCAGTGCAGTACCAATGAAAATTCCAATAATGCCCAGGGATCGCCAGTCTCTGCGAAGTGCATGTCGACGCACCACACATAAAGGGATCAGGAAAATAACAGGTGCCAGGTAGATGGCAAATGTTGACCAGGCAGCGGAGATTCCCGCATCTTCAATTTTGCGTAGCGGCAACCAGTACAAGCCCCAAAAGGCGGCAGCACAAAAAGCCAGTATGCTGTGTCTGAGGTATGCCTGACTGATTGAGGGGGCTGTCATGGTCTGCAGTTTAGCGCAGAGTGACTGTGATGGGCGGTCCGCAATACGGGCCAGCCTGCAAAGGTTTTAAAGGCGCTGTTTATAACAGCGCCTTTAATATGCTATCGGTTGAACTTCAGGTCGAACTCAACTCGACGATTGCTACGCCTGCCAGCGGCGGTGTCGTTTCTCCCGATTGGCTGGGTTTCCCCAAATCCATAGGAAACCAGCCGAGTGATGTCGATCCCTTGATTCGAAATAAAGCTTGCACTGGCTCTTGCACGCTCCATGGACAGTTGCATGTTTGCAGCAGCGGGACCGGATGAATCTGTATGTCCGCGTATTTCCAAAACTGCTCCGGGGTATCTTTTTAAGACACCTGCCACCTCGATGAGTATTTCCTGTGAGGCTGGTGTCAGCGTTGAGCTGTTGGAATTAAATGCTACTTTTTCCATAGCGCGATCAAGTATTTGTTGATCGGCGGCGGATACTGAATTGCCTGTCACTGAATTGCCTGTCACTGCAGGGGTTGTCGTCGTGGTTTGCTCCAACGCCGGAGGCAGGTCGGGGCAACCGCGTGCGGCAATAAGTCCCGCTGTGGTAGGGCAAAGATCATCACCGTCAGCCACGCCGTCGCCGTCGCTGTCCCTTGGACAGCCCTGTTCCTCTGCGATACCTGCGATTGTGGGGCATTCGTCATCAGCATCGGGTACAGAGTCTCCGTCCTGGTCGCCACTGGGGGCAGGGCAGCCTTTGTTACCAGCCGGGCCGAATTGATCGATACATTGATCAAGCTCATCCAGAACCCCGTCACCGTCGCTGTCGATATCAGTCGGGCACCCGCTGGCAGTGTTGTCGCCTGCAAGGTTAGGACAGTCATCATCAGTGTCGACTATGCCGTCACCGTCTGTGTCAGGGGCGCAGCCATCATTGCTTGCAACTCCGGGAAAGTCGGGACATCGATCTTCTGCATCGATTACACCGTCGGCATCAGTATCAGCCGGACATCCGTTCAGGCTGGCAGCACCTGCCTGTGTTGGACAGTTGTCTTTGTCATCGGGTACGCCGTCGTTATCTTTATCAGCCGGACAGCCATCATCGTTTCCGGCTACGGTCGGACATCGATCTTCTAAATCAACAATGCCGTCGCCATCGCTATCTGCGGGGCACCCGTTGTCGATGGCGGAACCATCGGCATCAGGGCAGTGGTCCTGATCACCGTAGATACCATCGTTGTCGGTTTCTGGCGGGCAGCCATTGGCTTGAGTTCCAGCGATGCCGGCGCACTGATCATCAGCATCTATAACACCGTCCTGATCGGTATCAAGAGGGCATCCATCAGGAGTGTTTGCAGCAATCTGCGGGCATTGATCCACGTCGTCGTTAAGCAGGTCGCCATCGCTATCCGTTGTCGCTGCGACAATCGGTGTTTGTGTTTTGGTGTCTGCAGCAAGCGTTTGTGCTTTGCAGCCGTCGGCAGATGCATCGCCTGCGGTTTCAGGGCATCGGTCGACGCCGTTTTTAATGCCGTCGTTATCATTGTCTGCCAGTGCATAGCCGATTTTTTCGGGACAGCCGGCATTGGATAAAATGCCAGCCCGGTTAACACATTGATCGACACTGTCTGGTATACCGTCAGCGTCTGTGTCTGCAATGGCTGGAGTCGCAGCACCGATGACCGCAGTGGGTTCATTGCTGTCAAAAGTTAACCAGTAGCCCAACAGTGCAAACAAGAGAATAACGGGAATAGCGACGAAGAACATTTCTTTTTCTTCGTCGTCTTTAAAATTAAATATACTGTTTTTCATGATAATCGCCTGAAGTCCGGTGCCATGTGGTTTTTATTTTTGGCATTGCCAAACTGCCCTCCCGGTGCGGGGGGCAGTGTGTGGCTCACAACTACTAGGTGATTTTATCGGCGACGTTGTCGGCAATACGTTTGGCAGCATCGCGACCACCAAATCCAAACGCCAGGGCAGCGGCAACAGCAACGGAACCAAGCGTAAAACCAAAAGCCATATTAACGATATTGTCTGCCAGGCCCATGGCACGCAGACCCATCGCGACGACTAAACCCAGAATCGCAAAGCGTGCAATGTTAGCTAGTGCCGGGTTGGTTTTTGAAATGGCATTGAAGGCGAGTGTACTCAGGAAGTTACCGATTACCAGTATCACACCACCGACCAGTATGCCGCCACCAAACTCCAGCACCCGAGCCATGATTTGCGAAATGATATCAATATTCAGTCGATCAACAGCTGCGGTCAGGCCTGTTAACATAGCGAAAAACATGATTGCACCACCGATCAAACGAGTCGGTGTGAAGTCAGGAGTGAAGATACCGGTGATGCCCAGTTTTTGTGGCATCTCATCGATGTTTAGTCCATCCAGGATACCGCTGAGAATTTGCACGACAAATTTAGCCACAAAGTAGGTGACGGCAAGAATAATTGCCGCCCCGATAATATTCGGTATGGCAGACATGAGTTTCTGAATCATTGCGGTAGCCGGACCCGATATCGCTTCGATGTCAAGGATGCCGAGAGCTGCAACGATAATTGGCAACAGAATGGCAGCAAACACAAATGTACTTCCCAGCTTTGATACCTGGATATCATCGTTCCCGGTGCGCAGCGCCAGTTGCTCGTCAGCTTTACCTAATGCAAGGCCAACAAACTCTGAAATAATTTTTGCCAGTATCCAGCCGACATAGGCCACAATGCCCGCGCCGATCAGGTTAGGCACATAGCCAAGAAACTGGTTAGCCATGTTTTTCAGTGGATCGAGTACATCTGTTAAGCCCATTTTCCCCAGCACGGCTATCAGTACAAACAAGACAATGATGTAGTAAATCAGTGTGGCGATTGGCGTCGCTAAATCGGTGACCGATCCATCGGAATTTTCACGGTGAAGAATGTCTACTTTACCCAGTGCTTTTTGAGCCAGCTTTCTGACCACTTTTGCGATGATCAGTCCGATGACCAGTATGGCCAGGGCAATGAGGACGGGTCCCAGCTTGTCGGCGAAAGGGATGTTACTCAGGAAGGTGTTTGCCGAATCGTTCATTTTTTTTCTCCAGGGGGCTAATTCTTTATTTTTTTTGTACTTCGATTAACTGGAAGTCGCTACGGGAAGTTTAGTGGGTTTATTGAAGAACACGGTAACTTATTGTTAGCTCGCAATATTATTAACGTTCTCAGCAAAGTAACGGGAATCAAGCGGATTAATGCTGGATTTTTAAACCGTGATTTCGCGCATATATGGATCGTTATTGATTCGATTTTGATGGGAAAAATAAATATAAAACAACGAGATAGGTTTTTCATGCTGTAAGAGTGGACAAGTTATTGCTTATTCACAAAAGCACTGCAATAATGTACATATAAACATATCTTTATATTATGGTCCCGCTAATGGAACAACTTCTAAGTGGATTGCGAGCAGCTGGTGAGCCCACACGGTTGCGGCTACTCGCCTTGTGCGCTTACGGTGAATTAAGCGTCAGCGAACTGACGCAGATTCTGGGGCAAAGTCAGCCACGTGTGTCCAGGCATCTAAAGCTATTGGTTGAGGCTGGCTTGCTGGAGCGCTTTCGGGAAGGCGCGCAAGTCTATTATCGAATTGCCGAGCGGACCGAAGCGGCGCAACTGGCTCGAACCCTGGTGGATCTATTGCCGGCTGAAGACACCGAGCTCAACCGGGATTTGCAGCGACTGGATCAGATTAAGCAAAAGCGCGCCGACGTTGCGCTTAATTACTTCAGAGAGAATGCGGCACACTGGAATCAGATTCGGGCACTTCATGTGCCGGAAGCGTCGCTGGAGCGAGAATTCCTGGAGGTAATTGGTGACGCTCCGATCGCTGATTTTCTGGACATTGGAACCGGTACCGGCAGGTTGCTTGAACTCGTCGCCGAGCGCACAGAGCGCGGTATGGGGATCGATCTATCGCAGGAAATGCTGACTGTTGCACGCGCCAATCTGGAGCGAGCATCGCTGCGTAATGTGCATGTGCGGCAAGCTGATATGTACAACATGCCGGTAGCGGACAGCTCAGTGGATTTGGCGACATTACATTTAGTGCTGCACTACAGCGACGATCCGGCTTCAGTAATTGAAGAGGCCGCCAGGGTCTTGCGTCCCGGTGGTCGTCTGGTGATTGTCGACTTTGCTACGCACAACGAAGAACATCTGCGACTTGAACATAAACATCATCGCCTTGGGTTTGATGATGCAGAAATACAAAACTGGTTTGCACAAAATAAATTAAATAGCACCCTCAGCCGGGACCTCGAGGGTGATCCCCTGACGGTTAAAATCTGGCAGGGCACGCGCGATGATCTGGTCACCCACTAACTTGGATCCTCTGTGCTGATTTTAGAATGGAATAGTACTCATGCATGATATTGGTTTTTCTTACGAATTTTTTCCTCCTTCCAGTTTAATTGGTGAGCGGCGTTTCTGGCGTACACTGGGTTGTCTGGAAGTGATGGATCCGAGCTTTTTCTCGATCACTTATGGTGCACTGGGGAGTGGGCAGTCACACAGTATTACTGCGATAGAAAACGTTGTGGCTGAGTCGGAGATACCCGTCGCGGCGCACCTGACTTTCGAAGGCTCAACCATTGAAGAAATCAATCAGGTTGCTCGTCATTTGAGCGAGATAGGTGTTGACCGCATTGTTGCGCTGCGTGGTGATGACCGTGAAAATGCAGCAGATGCAAAACGCCGTGGTCCGTGTTACCAAAGTGTGCCGGAGTTCATTGCCGGACTTTTGGAAATTTATCCATTTGATATCAGTGTGGCGTGTTACCCGGAAGTCCATCCCAGGGCGGCCAGTGCTCTGGAAGATATTCAGCTGTTGAAAGCCAAATTTGATGCAGGGGCGAATCGTGCCATTACCCAGTTCTTCTTTGATCTGGATGAGTTTGATCGTTTTTGTGAACGCACCGCCGCTGCCGGAGTCACTGCTCCGATTGTGCCGGGGGTATTGCCTATTCGTGACTTCAACAGGATGACTCAATTTGCAGCGCGTTGTGGCACGACAGTACCTGGTGCTCTGCATACATTGTTTGAGCCGGCGTTGAAAGACCCTCAACTGATGAAGCATTTGGCGCAGCAACAAGCTGAACAGTTTATTGATGATTTAATTGTGCGCGGGTTTCACCACTTTCATATTTATACATTGAACCAAACCATCGACCTTCGCCAGTGCGTTGATCAGGCTCAGCGGATGGCGCCGAATTCCGTTGCTGCTAACGTCTGATCTGCTTTTATCAGCGCTTCGATTGATTCGAGCAATTTTGGTGGTTCTACGGGCTTGTGCAGTAACCTGAATCCACTGAGGGTTGCTTCTTTAACCCTCTTTGGTGATGTATCGCCAGTGATAATAATAGCGGGGATTTTTTTGCCAAGATGGGCGGTGACTTGCTTGATGGCATTGTCGCCGGTTTGGTTTTCGCGCAGACGGTAGTCTGAAATCAGCAAGTCGGGAATGAGTTGCTGTTGTTGTATGCTGTCTATGAGTGCGTTCGCTGAGTCCGCCGTGATGATATCGTAGCCTTTATTACCCAACATTATTTCCATGCCTTCGCGAATTTCCAGCTCGTCCTCGATGAGTGCAATTAGTATTGAGTTACGGCCACTGCTTTCGTTATTCAGGGCCGGGGTGCTGGAGACTGATTCAAGCGGCTTGCCTGGTTTTAAGTGAAGTGTAAATGTACAGCCTGAGTTTTCTTCAGATTTGAAGTCCAGATCAAACTCCAGTAGTTCCGACAGACGGTTTACAATGGACAGACCTATCCCCAGGCCTTTAGAACGATCTCTTTCCGGGTTACCAATTTGGTAGTACTCAGAGAAAATGTCATGCTGCTCGTGCTGAGGAATGCCGCAACCATTGTCGGATAATTGCAACGCGAATTGTCCTTTCGATTTAGCGCAGGTAAGCCTTAATACAGATCCCTTGCTATGAGTCAGTGCGTTCTCGATCAAATTCCTAAGAACGCGATCCAGCAGAATGCGATCTGTCTTTACAGTGTAGGGAATATCGTCGAACTGCAATTCCATATTGCAGTCAAGTGCGGTTGAATGGAACTCCTGTTCCAGTGTTTGAATAAGCGGTGCCAGCGAAAAATCCCTTTCTGTCACCTTGACTATGCCGGCGTCCAGTCTTGAGAGATCCAGCAAGCTTGACAGCAATCGGGTGAGCGCCGTACTGGACTGTTGGGCTTTTTCCATAATGGATCGCCCCGCAGGTTGAACATGGTTTTCCAGAGCCCCCAGAAAAAGCCCTAGTGCGTGTAAGGGTTGCCGTAAATCATGGCTGGCAGCTGCCAGGAAACTGTCTTTGGCTTTACTTTCAAGTTTACCGCTACGCAATTCACTCACCACCTGAGTCAGGCGTTGTTGTGTTTTTACGGATTGTATTATCAGTTCATTTGATCGGCGATTGGCTTTCATCAATGAGTAAGTGGAGATACTGCCACAGCAAACTAACATGAAGGCAAAAAATGAAAAAGCCCAGTATATTCTTTTAGTGCTGTTTTTTAGTTCATCGCTAAATTTCGACAGGCTGATATAGTAGTTGTGTCCCAGTTCGTGGAATAACTCTGAGATATATTGCGTTTCTGTGTAGATTCGATCAGTGTCCTCTATGCTTAGCGGGGTATCGCCGAATATGGTGCCGTCGTTGCTTTCTAAAAAGGTGGTGACTTCAGTCAGTACTTCATCAACTCCGTAGAGTGATGTGGTTTCACCAGGTGTTCGCAAGTTGAAGACAGAAGCCGAACCCCAAAAAATATCAAAGTTAGATTGGTAGCTGGCAACGGCATCATCGACGAGAGCCGGCTTGTTGTGTATGTTTTTATAGACGACTAATGAATTGAGAAACTGATCCAGGATGCGATCGACCTGAGTCAGTGTATTGATTGCGCCAGTGCTTCGGTTGCTGAGCTCGGTGCGAGTTTTGTCCAACGTTCTTGCAATCAGTGAAATCTGAATCACACACATCAGTGCAAAGAAGATTGTCAGCAGTGTTGCAGTGCGGGCTGTATTCAATTGACGATGATTCCGATCAACTGCCACACGCTGGCGGTTTTATATTTTTCATCTGATGTTTCCGGGTATTCGTCGAATGGGAACATTAACCAAAGTGGTCCCAGTTCTCTGACGCGCAGGTGTTTTCCGTTCTTCTTGTAGGCAATGATGGCGGGGATTCTGTCGAAATCAATGTCTTTGATATCGTTCCAGTATTTGTCCAGTGCAGTGGCCCGAAAATTCGCAGAGTTTGCCCCAACGTACTCAAGAATATCGCTCACCCGAACGCCGGTAAATTCGGTGATTCCGTCTGTCCAGAGGGTGGTGGTTTTGAATGTTGTGGGATTAAACTGGTCCAGCATTTTTTGATCAAACTGCGCGGTTTGATCGATATTGTGATTGCTGATATCCCCGGATATTGTCAACAGAACTTTGCCCGCAGGGATTGGCAGGTCAGCGGCCCGCAGGGAAGGTTGACAAGCGACTAATACCAAAGTGAGTAATAGTCGTGTGATCGCTTTAATAGGCAAGTTAATATCCCCTTCTAATTAGTGTCATCCTTGACGCAATTGATCAGCATTAATGCATTTGATCAAAGCTGGTAAGTGCTTTTGCCGAGTAGAGACGTGTAGTATATTCTATATTCTGGTGTGCGAATGCCCGGTTGCGTAAAATTCAACTGTTGTTTACGGCTTTTAAAATATACCGGAATTCCCACATCGGTGAGTGTACTCTTGATCCTGTCAATCGTGTGGCCGGCAGGTATAATATAGAACAGCCGATTATACACTTGCAATGATGGTTATTGCTTCAGATACGGCAGTCATTGTTTGCACTGACCAGAGTGCGTCGCTTTTGTGTTGCAACACAGGTGTTTGCCATGCGTAATCAGGTTCAGTTTTTTCTTCTTAACGCAGGCCATTTTCTGGACCATTTTTTTATGCTGGTGTTTGCTACACTGGCTGCTCTGGCGCTGTCAGAAGAGTGGGGGCTTGATTACTCTTTACTTATTCCCTACGCCACTCCCGGCTTTATCGCCTTCGGTGCGTTTGCGCTGCCTGCGGGATGGCTGGCAGATCGCTGGAATCGTCATGGGATGATCGTGGTCTTTTTTATCGGTATCGGGTTGTCGGCTATAGGTGCCGCAATAGCCACCACACCGTTGCAAATGGGTATCGGCTTATTTTTTATTGGTGTTTTTGCAGCC
Source organism: uncultured Granulosicoccaceae bacterium (assembly GCA_964574535.1). Taxonomy (GTDB): domain Bacteria; phylum Pseudomonadota; class Gammaproteobacteria; order Granulosicoccales; family Granulosicoccaceae. Next base: position 14,270 of record CAZNOB010000052.1, read on the forward strand.
ATCTATCATCCGGTGGGTATAGCGTTGGTGATGGAAGGTCATGCCAGGACCGGCGTGCGGGTGGCGGTAAACGGTGTGTGGGGCAATATGGGGGTTGCCTGTGCGGCCCTGTTAACCGCCTGGTTAATTGATTACAGTGGCTGGCGGACCGCATTTGTCTGGCCAGGTGTCTTTTCTATTTTTCTGGGGTTTGTCTATTACTTTACCCTGAGAACGCAGCCCGCTAACGAAGCTGGGAAAAACAGCGTAAAAGAATCGGCTGCCAGTGGTACGGTTCAATCAAACCATGACAAATTAGCACGTATCCTGATGGTGGTTTTTCTATCAACTGCATTGGGTGGACTGCTATTTCAAAGCACAACTTTTGCGCTACCTAAAGTATTATCAGAAAGATCCGGCGATTTATCGATCGGTGCGACAGTAGTTGGGCAATTGGCGTTTATTGCTTTTTTTGCGGGATCAATGGGGCAGTTGGTGGTGGGTTATTTCATTGATCGAATATCGCCGCGCAGAATATTCATGAGTGTCGCTGCGATGCAGGTGATTTTCTTTGCCATTGCCGTGGGTGCTGAGGGGCGTCTTGCGCTGTTTGCCGCCATTGGTTATATGCTCGCCGTCTTTGGGCAAATTCCGATTAATGATGTACTGGTCGGGCGCATAACACGGCCCGAGATCAGAAGCCGAATTCTCGCGATTCGATATACCATCACAATTCTGGTGATGGCGAGTTCAATCCCTTTGATTGCTGCTATCCATCTCAATTACGGATTTAGTGCTCTGTTTAAATTGCTTACGTTAGCCGCAGCGGTTATTTTTGTGGTGGTTACCCTGTTGCCGTTTAATCTGGCCGCAGCGAAAGCGGTTGCACGTGCGTGATCCGGAATTCCCTTACGTGTTGATTTAAATTAACAAAAATACTGAAGGTTATTAATGACTGAACCATGTGACCTCTCTGCCGTTAAAGCGCTGTCAGAAATAAAATCGAGCGCTTTGTCACCGGTGGAATTATTTGAAAGCTGCATTGATCGGATTGAATCCATTAACCCGGTTCTTAATGCTATTGTGGCTTCAGATTTCGAAGCGGGTCTTTCACATGCGCAGGAAATCACCCGTAAAATTCAGCGTGGCGAAGAGGTCGGCTTGCTTGGTGGTTTACCCACTGGCATTAAGGACCTTGAAGCGACAGCAGGTTTGCGAACTACCTGGGGATCAAAACTTCTTGGAAATGAAGTTCCAGCGGTAGATGATTTTATGGTCTCTACTATTCGCGCTCACGATGCCAATATTTTTTGCAAAACCAACACGCCGGAATTTGGCGCTGGCGGTAATACCGTCAACCTTGTTTACGGGGCGACCGGGAATCCGTTTGATGCATCACTAACCTGTGCCGGGTCGTCAGGTGGTACTGCAGTGGCTCTGGCCACGGGCATGCTGCCAGTGGCGACTGGCTCTGACTATGGCGGCAGTCTAAGAACCCCCGCTTCTTTTTGTGGAATTACCGGTTTTCGTCCATCCCCGGGTGTGGTGCCCAGTGTGCAAAGCAATGTAGCATTAAGCCCGTTTGCCGTGTTGGGGCCAATGGGCAGAAGCGTTGCTGATACTCACCTGTTACTGAGGGCGCAGGCGGTACATGATCGGCGTGATCCGTACAGCACCAGTGAGTTGCAAATTCCCGAAACACTTGAATCCGTTGATCTTTCGGCATTGCGGGTTGCCTGGTCGGTTGATTTTGGTTGTTGCCCGGTAGACAGTGAAATTGCCGCATTGTTTAAAAGCAGGCTGTCGATTTTCTCCAGCAACTTTTCCACTTGTGATGAACGCAATCCTGTCATGGATAATGTTCACAATGTGTTTGAGGTATTGCGCGGGTTATTTTTTGTGGCCGCTCATGAACAAACTCTCAAAGATCACCGCGATCTGCTGGGCCCTAACGTTATTGACAATACCGAGCGGGGTCTCACTTTTACCGCGTCGCAAATTAGTCTGGCATTTGCGCAGCAATCAGTAATTTACCGGGATACACTGGATTTTTTCAGAGACTCTGATGTTCTGATTGCGCCTGCTGCTGCGGTGAGTCCGTTTCCGCATGTGCAGCGCACCGTGAGTCACATCAACGGCGAAGAAATGCCGACGTACATGCGTTGGTTAGCTCTATCCTATGTCCCCACCACGGCAATGTGTTGTAGTTGTGTGATACCGTGTGGTTTAGACAGTCGCGGTTTGCCTTTTGGTATTCAGTTGATTGGTCCAAATGGAAGTGATGCAAAAGTGTTGGCGGCTGCAGCTGCTCTCGAAGCTGTCTTAGCAGGTAATACCGAGACCGCTCGTCCAATCCCTGATATTGAAGCGATCGCCGCTTCTCTGTAAGGTCCTGATTTAGTTCCCGCGAGACGCTGTCACATTAGTGACCGGAGTCCGCTCAGATCATTATAGGCAAGAACGCTCAGGGCTGGCTTGCAAGTCGTTAGCTGTCAAAACAGGAGTATCTTAACTTGGTCTATTTTGTCGAATTTTTATTCCGCTGGGCGCATGTGTTATTCGGTGTGGTTTGGGTAGGTCTGCTTTACTATTTTAATTTTATTCAGGGGGAATATTTTAAAGAAGCTGATGCTAACGCCCGCGCTGATGTCATCAAAAAAATGGTGCCTCGTGCGTTGTGGTGGTTTAGATGGGCCGCGCTAATGACGTTTGCTACCGGTGTTTATCTATTTATTCAGCTGGGAGCCGGTGTCAATCAATATATCGCTATTGCTGCATTCATGGGCACGCTTATGTTTGCCAATGTATGGCTAATCATTTGGCCTAATCAAAAAATAGTGTGTGGCCTGAAGCCCGGTGATACGGCCGCAGCCGGGGCCAAAGCATTGTTGGCTTCCAGAACCAATACCTTGCTTTCTGCGCCAATGTTATTTGGTATGCTTGGTTCAAAGCATGGTTCGTTTGGTTCAGTCAGTGGTGGAATGCAAGGAGTGTCTTTCACCGACCTTGGGTTTGTACTTGCGTTACTCCTGGTGGTGGGGCTTGAAATCAATGCCGTCTTTGGGCAATTGCGGCAGTTGGCTAATATAGCTGCTGTTGTGCATTTGAGTATGGCGCTCACAGCGCTTATTTATCTGATCATTCATTTTCTTTGAGCGCTGGTGGCGAAAACCCGGCTGAACCCATCTCGGTTGCAGGATAATTCAGGTGTTTGATTTAAAAAATAAAGTTGCTGTTGTCACTGGTTCTACGCGAGGTATCGGTAAGGCGGTCGCACGTGCGTATGCGCAAGCGGGCGCGCAAGTGGTTATATCCAGTCGAAAGGCAGATGCCTGTAAAGAGGTGGTCAGGGAATTTAAAGATGCCGGACTCAGTGCTATCGATATTCCCTGCCATGTGGGACGTAAGGATCAACTGCAAACGCTGGTTGATGAAACCGGCCGGGCGCTGGGCCCGATAGACATACTGGTCTGCAATGCAGCTACAAACCCGGTGTATGGACCTATGCATCAAGTGTCGGATGATGCATTTGATACTGTGATCAATACTAATCTGCGTTCAGTTTTTCAGTTGTGCAATATGGTCTGCCCACAGATGGCTGAGCGGAAAACCGGCTCGGTCATTATTGTTTCCAGTATCGCAGGTATCAGGGGGGATGCTGTCATCGGTACGTATGGCATCTCTAAAGCGGCAGAAACAGCGCTGGTCCGTAACCTTGCTATCGAATGGGGACCGAGCGGAGTACGGGCTAACGCAATTGCTCCGGGTCTGGTGAAAACTGATTTTGCCCGAGCGTTGTGGGAGGACCCTGAGCAATTAAAAGCTGTACAGGCTGTGACGCCGTTGCGTCGTATTGGCCAGCCGGAAGAAATCGCTGGCGTGGCATTGTTTCTTGCCAGTCAGGCATCGTCATTTGTTACCGGACATACCCTGGTGGCAGATGGTGGTATGACAATATCCTGAAAGGAAGAACTTGAACTTGAATTGTAGGTTGATGAAAAGTAAAACGTATTTTTTGATTTTCTCTGTCACCGTGGCTGCGTCCTGTAGTCATGTATCCGATGCCATAAAACCACTGCAACCCGAAGAGCCGGGTATTTGCAACTATGCATCGGGCCTTGAGGATCGTCGATACTATAGTGAAAATGAAAACAATTTTGTTATTGAAGGGGACTCCATTGAGAGTCTGCGTCAGGCAATGGGTGTGGTGATGCCGGTGGGTTACACCGGTGATTTTGCCAGTACCCGGTGGACAGTAAATTGGGAATTTGACTGGCGTGCTGCCAGCTCAGGGTGTCGAGTCACATCCGCCGTTGCCACTGCTGAGATTAGCTATCAGTTTCCTGTGTGGCCGCAACAAATCACCAGTGCTAATAAAGGTTTGATTGATCAGTGGAACAGGTATACGCAAAACTTAAGAGCCCGCCACTGCGGCTATGGTGAATTTGGCATTCAGGCCGCAATCGAGGTGGAGCAGGCATTAACTACCATGGCGCCGCGTAAAAGTTGTCAACAAGTTGAGATGGATGCCAATGAACTGGCCCGGGTAATTGTGGAGCGCTACGAGACTCGTGAACGTAAGTTCAGGCAGCAAACACCCGCCAAGCCTTTATAGTTAGTGCCCATCCAGAAACAAGCGCTACTGCGAATCACTGAATGCACGCGATCTTTCACCGACTACATGTAGGTATTTAGAATGACTTAACGCCCACATGGAGTCGGTAAAATCTCACGCACCTCAGTGATTCTCGCTACACCCCTGTTTCTGGACGGGCACTAGTCAGTCCTGATTTCACTCGGTAGTGGTGTGCGCCGATTTTCATCGCAGGGGATGATTGAAATGTTCAGTACCTGAACAGGGCGTAGAGCGAACACAGCGTAATTTTTTGATGCCAGATTGATCAGATATCTTGCCGGTGTGGCTCTCTCTTTTTAATACTTCGCCATGTGTGGTATCGTTTTATTTGTATTGATTTCAAGTACAAACTGGAGGAAAAAAGATGGCTGCACCGGCAGAAAATATGGTGAACGCTCAGGTCGAACGCTGGCTGGGTGATTTTGACCAGGCGCTGCGCAAGCGCGATATCGATTCTGTTGTTTCGATGTTTGATGAAGAATGTTATTGGCGTGACTTTCTCACTTTTACCTGGAACCTCGATACCTCGGAAGGGCCAGATAAAATCAGAGCGATGCTTGAAAGCACGCTTGATCATACACAGCCATCCGCTTGGCTGCTTGAAGGTGACGCCAGCTCGGCTGATGGCATCACCGAAGGCTGGGTCAGTTTTGAAACCGCTGCAGCACGTGGGCGCGGACATGTGAGACTGAAAGGGGATAAATGCTGGACGCTCCTCACGACGATGCTTGAGCTCAAAGGCCACGAAACCAAAGATGATCAACACGGTACTCGCGAGCCAGGTGTTGAACACGGGGCATTTACCGGCCGAAAAAACTGGCTGGAACGCAAGCAGCAGGAAGAGGCAGAGTTAGGTTACAAAGAGCAGCCTTATTGTCTGGTTATTGGTGGTGGTCAGGGCGGTATCGGTCTGGGTGCAAGGCTGAAGCGCCACGGTGTACCAACGATTATCCTTGAAAAAAATGAACGCCCCGGGGACTCATGGCGAAAACGATACCGATCTTTATGTTTGCATGATCCCGTCTGGTACGATCATCTGCCTTATTTGCCGTTCCCCGATCACTGGCCCGTTTTTTCGCCGAAAGACAAGATCGGCGACTGGCTTGAGATGTATACCAAAATCATGGAACTGAATTACTGGACGCGAACTGAAGCACTCAGCGCCAGCTATGATGAGGCCAAACAAGAGTGGGAGGTCCAGGTAAACCGCAATGGCGAACAACTCACGTTGCGCCCTAAGCAGTTAGTACTTGCTACCGGCATGTCCGGTATCCCCAATATGCCCGAGATTCCCGGAGCTGATAAATTCAAGGGCACGTTGTGTCACTCCAGCCAGCATAGCGGTGGAGACGCATGGGCCAGTAAAAAGTGTGTTGTGATTGGATCAAATAATTCGGCGCACGATATCTGTGCAGATCTATGGGAAAACGGTGCCGATGTCACTATGCTGCAGCGTTCGTCAACGCACATTGCAAAATCAGATACGCTGATGGAACTGGCATTGGGTGGCTTGTATTCCAAAGAAGCGGTAGAAGCAGGTGTAACGACAGACACGGCTGATCTTATATTCGCATCGTTGCCCTACAAAATACTCCATACCCTGCAAAAGCCCGTTTATGATCAAATGGCAGAACGCGATGCAGAGATGTATGCAGGACTTGAGAAAGCCGGGTTTCTGCTCGACTTCGGTGAAGACGGGTCGGGCTTGTTTGTGAAATACCTGCGCCGTGGTTCCGGATATTATATTGATGTAGGCGCTTCCCAGTTAATTATTGACGGTAAAATTAAGCTGAAAAGCGGTGTGAATGTAACGGGTATTAATGAAAACTCTATTAGTCTTGATGACGGATCAGAATTACCCGCCGATCTTATTGTTTGCGCAACCGGCTACGGTTCAATGAACGGCTGGGCGGCGAAAATTATTTCACAGGAAGTCGCTGATAAGGTTGGTAAGTGCTGGGGGCTGGGTTCAGATACCAAGAAGGATCCCGGTCCATGGGAAGGGGAGCTTCGCAATATGTGGAAGCCGACACAGCAGGACGCATTGTGGTTTCATGGCGGCAACCTGCATCAGTCGCGGCATTACTCGCTTTACCTGACGTTGCAAATTAAGGCGCGTATGGAAGGGATTGATACACCAGTGTACAACTTGAAGGAAGTCCATCATACGGCTTAGTAGCAGCCCGGCACCGGCCTGCTGTATTTTGCAGGCTGGTCTGTCTACTCGTTAGTATATCCGCAGTTTTGGGAATAATCGTTTCGCTTTGTCTGCTTCGATAAATTCACCAAGATCGACCGGTTTGGAATATTTCTCATCCGGGGGACTTTGCAGCACATTTAAATCACCTTCCAGAAGCACCCCGGTGATTGAACCGTCTGATTGCAGCTCAAGCTTGTAGTAAAGGCCATTCCATGCATCGATACCAAACTGTGATGGCGATTTTTTGATAAACAACAATTGGTATTCAAGATCGCTGAGATCGTCTTTGGTGATCAATTGCCTGAGATCATACGGATACTCCAGATAACAAAACCATTCTTTCTCGTTTTCGATACATCGAAACGGACGCATGGATAAAAAGTGCTCGCTAAATGCGCTGTTATCCAAATCAACAGATACGGCTGTGCTGCCATCGGCGGTGGTTGTGAAATTCACCTTCCCTATTTTGGTTTCAATATCCCTGGTATCCAGTAAATAGATACCCGCGGTTTCAGGAAAGTCTGCGGCCATCAGTGCGGCAGAAAAGAAAAGCGACAATACAGTGGTGATTGCTCGATTCATGAGTTGTCTCGTTGGTTCTTGTTTGCCGTGCAAGATTATACATCACACCCTGGTTTTCTGTGGGCCCCGGGTTAAGTTAAAACGCCTGTTATAGTATTCCGCGACTCTGCAAAGCGTTAATCTCTGCCATGAGTGTATTGTTCTGGTGGCGTTGTCCGGAAAGGTCTCTGGCGTACCAGGGTAGTGTGTTACCAATAATGGCATTTGCTATAAGTTCCCCGGTGCCGCACGCGGCCATGGTGCCAAAACCAGACAATGCAGCTGCTGTGTAGAAGCCGGGTATTTCTGTTTCACCGATCAGTGGCCAGTTTTCTTCTGTCATGGTGTAGTAGCCTCCGTAGTGACTAAAGTTGCGCGGAAATCCATTCAGGTAGTGCTCAAGCCTCGGTTGTAGCCGGGTAGCACCTCGTAACACGATCTCCGGAAAAAACGCATCCAGTGAAGGCGTGCGTGATGGCATTGACGGTTTCTGGTTATAAGCCCAGCCCAGCTTTATCCAGTTACCATGATCACCGCCTTCAGGTCGACAATGAATTGAGCCTGGCATAGTGTTGGTTAAAAATTCCAGAGAGTCATCCGCCGCCAGTGCATCCCGTTCATCCGTACTCCAGTTTATAGTTTGTTCATCTAAATCGATCGCAAACGGCAGGCTGCGCTCGATGGAACTTTGTGTATCTTCAAAAGCGATTTTTTGCTGTAGAACATTAATCACAGGCAGTTCAATAGAGAGCATGTTGGCAATACTGTTGACGAAAGGTCCTGCAGCATTAACGACAACGTCTGTTTGAATCGAGCTGGTCTGATTATCGTTGGTGATTGTGACGGTAAAGCGACCGCTGGCGGCCAGGTCAGTGACGCAGCCACGGATTATTCTTCCGCCGTTTTTCCTGATGTGCTCCAACATAACGCTGCCCATTTGTTGCGCACTTAGCATACCGCCGCGTCTGATGTGAAACAGCGTTTTTAACGATGGATCAAAGCGCGGGTAGCATTCGGCAATTGTCTGGCCTGACTCAACGATATCAACGCCATCAGCAGGCACGCCCGAAGGTGCTTGCAATGCCCTTTGGTAGCTGCCAGTACTGGTGTGTCGTCTTAACGCATCGGTGTCGGTAAAAGTGTCGCTCAGGTTATCGAGCAAATCGCCCTCTGCCGATTTTCTGGTGGCAAGCAGATAGCCACGAGCGGTTAACTGAATACGATTATTGGTGTTACGGGATATTTCTTCCATCAGTTCTATAGAGTGATCCATAAAACTCTTCATGATCGGATGTGGCCACCAATTCCGATAATTCTCGCCAGATTGGGCAGAGGTCAGGGCCATCGGGGCTGCATCGTCGAGCAGTACAACTCGCAAGTCGGGCTGACGTTGGCAAAGGTAGTAGGCTACTGCTATGCCAATGTTTCCTGCACCGATTATGACGACATCGATTCCCGTCGATTGATTCCCCATGACTTGCGTTATTACGCCGTTGTACCTTGTAGTCCGGTCCCTGCTATGGTTATTCTGTGCATGAGTCTGGTCTCGGTTGGGTAGTCGTTTAATGCACGATGCCAGGTGGCTCGGTTATCCCAAAACGCAATGGAGCCCTCATGCCACTTAAAGCGATGAGTAAATTCTGGCTGCACAGCGTGCTGGTAAAGCATATCCAGTAAAGGTTTGCTCTCTTTTTGGTGCCATCCTTCGATGCCGGTAGTGAATTCCGGATTGATATACAAAGCTTTTTTACCACTGATCGGGTGTGAAATTACCATCGGATGAATGGAATCCTGAGTAGCAGCCTCTGCGTTTTTAAATTTCGCGTCAGTTTTTTCCGTGGCTTTTTTTCCAAATACGTGGCGGCTGGAGTGCACGGCCTTCAAGCTCGACAGAGTTTCTTTTAGTCCGTCGGATAAATGTTCGTATGCCATAAACATATTGGCAAAGATCGTGTCGCCACCGCGAGAAGGTGTAATACGAGCCACCAGAATAGATCCCATGGCAGGTTCCTGATCGTACGAGTGATCAGTGTGCCAGGCACTGCCGATATTGACTCTTTGGGAGGGTTCTTTACGAACCTCTGCAATTTGGGGGTGCGAATCGACATTCTGGAAAAATCGGTTGATATTTATGTTGCCGAATTGCTTTGCAAGTTGAACATGCTGATCCGGTGTCAGAGATTGATCGCGAAAAAACAGCACGCCATAGTTACCCAGTGCATCGCGAAGCGCACTGATTTCATCGCTACTGCAATTCGCCAGATTCACATCTGAAATATAAGCGCCGACACCGTCCGCCGGTTGCACGCTGGTCTCTGGAGTACTCATAAAGTCGTTCTTGGAGAGTGTGCTTTCATATTACTTCAGGGTGACATTAAAAGTACATTTCTGTCGTATAAATTTGGCAGATTGCGTCGCGGCGAGCGGTGCGCTTTTAACTGGATATTCCTGCCGGGGGCTTCATTTTTGAAATGACTTAATGCCCTTCAGGCGGAGTCACTTTTCAAACGACGAAAAAGTAACCAAAAGTCGTGTTGCGACTACTCAGCCCTTCGGGTGCCTGCGGCATTTTGAGAATGATGGTGCAAGTGGGGCGGCGTGCCATGGATGGCTGTTTGCGCGACCCACTTGCACGATTACTCTCAAAACTGATTAAACGCGGGTAGATCAAGAGCAAGAGCATTTCGTTTTCTATTTGTATTATGCAATATCTGCTGGCCGACTGCAGCCAGAACACTGCTGCGATTGTCGATTGTTGTTCTCTCATTGGGCGTGTCGATCACAATAGGCCGGCTTAAACACTATGGTGACCGCTGACATGTCGGATTTTGGGTGGCAAAACAGGCATTGCTTAGTGTAATGTAGTCGGGTGTGATCTTAAGTCCCATACCACCCCGGAGGAGAATAAACAAATGAATTCAATTTTTAAAAAGACATTGCTTGGAGTCGCATCGTGTTCTGTACTGACTTTGTCTACTTTCACATCGTCAGCCCACGCGGACAACGGAGATACTCTGAAAGCGGTGAAAGATCGTGGCAGCCTGTTGTGCTCCGGGCATAACGGCAGTTTCCCGCCGTTTGTGCAAGTGACGGATGACAACAAGTGGAGTGGTTACGATATTGATTATTGTCGTGCGCTAAGCGTAGCGGTTTTAGGTAGCGTTGATAATTTAAAAGTAGTTCCTATTAGCTGGGCACAGCGTTTTCCTTCACTACAGTCCGGCGATGTCGATGTCATAATTAAAGCGACTGGATGGACAATGGGTCGTGATACTGAATTAGGTATTCAGTTTTCTGTGCCTTACTTTGTTGGTGCAACCAACGTCATGATGCCAAAAGAGTTAGGCAGTACAGATCCTGAAGCACTGGACGGAGGGTCTCTGTGTGCCAATGCTGGTACTTCTACAGAGCGATTGGCAGCAAACTTTTTCAAAAGCCGTGATATCGAAATAGAAATGATCACATTTGAAAAGAGTGAAGAAACACGTGAAGCGTATTTTGCGGGCCGTTGCGATAGTATCGTCGGTTGGGGTCCTAACCTTGCAGTGACTCGTCAAAGTGCACCAAACCCTGACGACCACGCTATGATGGACGTGGCACTGGCGCTTGAGCCTGAATCAGCGGCAATGCGTCAGGGCGATGATAACTGGGTTGATATCGTGAACTGGATGTTCGCTGTCACCTGGATCGCAGAGTCTAAAGGTATCAATTCCACCAATGTTGACGAACATAAAGCCAATCCGGAAGACTCAACGGTTGAAGTACTGTTAGGTGTGACGCCCGGTATAGGTGAGCGACTCGGGCTGTCAGATGACTGGGCTTATAATGTGATCAAGCAGGTAGGTAACTCCGCAGAGATCTTTGAACGTAACATTGGTGCGGGTTCAGTCTATAACCTCGAACGTGGTCTGAATGCACTTTGGAGTGATGGTGGTGTCATCGTTCCAATGATACTGGACTAAACTCGAGAGAGGTTTTTACGCCTTGTTTGTAGGCTGCTGTCAGTCTGCATGCAAGGCGTTTTACTTTCTGTAACCAGCACACAGAGTTTTAAATTAAACCAGCCTGCATTATTCACGAGGCGACCGGTAAATTTAGCTCTTATGTCATTATTTATAGAGTTTGTAATGAATTAATGATTGATCCTGAAATGACAGACTGCCTATTCGACGCGAGAGCCAATATCGCGTCACATCGCACCCGATCCCCCTCGGCGCGTGGCGCGCTACGCTTCTCCTGCGATAGGGCGACCTGTTTAGCGCTATTGACTCTGGGCGCCGTATCCTCATGAATAATGCAGGCTAATGGCAGCACTCCACCGAAATAGAAAAATCCGTGAAATTGCCTTTCAGGCGATTCTGGTATCTGTGGTTGCCGTATTGCTTGTCGGTATGGTGATCAACACGCGGGCGTCACTGGAAGCCCAAAGTCTCACCACCGGATTTGGATTTCTTGAACGTTCTACCGGGTGGGATTTTTCTTTTTCTGTACTGCCATATTCAATTAGTGATTCGTACCTTAAAACACTGACTATCGGTATTCTCAATACGTTGTTGCTGGGCTTTCTGGGAATTTCGTTTGCCACAGTGATCGGTGTGATCATCGGGCTCATCAGAACATCTCGCAACAAGCTTTTTTCACTGCTTGGTACCATATACGTCGAAATTTTCCGTAACGTACCGCTGATTCTGCAGGCTGTATTCTGGTATTCAATTGTTTCCCATCTGCCGCGGCCCAAGGCTGCCATCTCAATGGGTGAACTGGTGTTTTTTACCGGACGTGGTGTCTATTTTCCCGTATTGAATATTAGTTTTACCGCATTTCTTTTGATGTTGGGTGTATTCGTTGGCTGGCTTTTTTTACTGGCTCACCTGCGTAAAACCATGAGTAACGTGATTGCCTATGGGCGCTATAAAATTGCTGGCTGGTGCTTGTTACCTGTAGTGTTTTTCGCAATCGCCTATGTTTCGCATGATGCTGGCAGCAGTTTATTGGATATTCCGGCACTTAAAGGGTTAAATTTTCGTGGCGGCATGAGAATGCCTCCGGAGCTGACCGCACTGGTGATCGCTATTGCGTTGTATGGTGGTGCCTATATCGGAGAGGTCGTCAGGGCGGGGTTAATGTCTGTGCCGAAGGGGCAGATAGAGGCGGGCTTTGTCACTGGACTGTCGGCAACTCAAATTTTCAGTCGAATTCGTTTGCCGCTTGCGATCAGGGCGGTACTGCCATCTTTGACTAACCAGTATGTGCAGTTGATGAAGGCCACCACTATCGGGTTAGTGGTGGGCTTTTCAGATTTTTTTATGATTGTCTCTACATCGATTAATCAAAGCGGACAAACACTGGAGTTGCTCGCCATTCTGATGGGAGGGTTTTTAGTCATTAACCTGACCATAGCCTTTGTTATGAATTCTATTAATCGAAAGATAGCGTTGAAAGGTTTTGAGGTGAAAGACTAGATCGTGGAAAGTGCTGCAATTAGTCAAAAACCACCACGCGCTTCATTTGGCAGGCGTATACGAAGCGGCCTTTTTAATAGCCCGCTCGATGCACTGATCACCATTGCCTGTGGTGCGTTACTCTTGTATCTGGTTTATCAGATAGTCGACTGGGCGTTTCTGTCCAGTATCTGGTCAGAGGAAGACGAGCCACTTTGCCGTGACGCCACGGGCGCGTGCTGGTCGGTCATAGATGCCAGACACAGAATTATCCTGTTTGGTCTTTTTCCTTTCGAGGAACACTGGCGTTCAACTCTGGCCTGTGCGGTGATGATTGCCACTATTGTAGCTTCCTGTTTTCAGTGGTTCTGGACCGCTAAAAAGCTCAGCGTTTTATGGATTACCGGATTCGGTGTGTTTTATATTCTGATGCATGGCGGGGTACTGGGATTAACCGAAGTGACTCCGGAGCGTTGGGGGGGGTTGGCACTGACCATTTTTATATTTGCTGCAGTGTCCCTGATTGGAATGCCGTTATCTATCGTATTGGCGTTGGGTAGGCGTTCGAAACTGCCCGTGGTGGCGCGCATGGTTGGGTTGTTCATTGATTTTTTCAGATCGCTGCCATTGTTAACCATTCTATTCACCGCGGCTGTGATCACACCTTTTGTGTTGCCGGGGTGGCTGCAGGGTGACAAGCTCTATCGGGTCATTTTCGGTTTTGCGATTTTCTTTGCCTGTTATCAGGCAGAGAATATTCGGGCAGGGCTACAGGCAATACCGGCAGGTCAGGATGAGGCCGGTCTGACTCTGGGTCTTAAGTACTGGCAGCGAGTTACCCGAATACAGTTACCTCAGGCGTTTAGAAATTCACTGCCATCGATAGTGAATCAGTTTGTGATTACCTTTAAAGAAACCTCAATCGTTACAATTGTCGGTTTTTTCGAAATTCTTGCATCGGGGCATGCCGCTTACGGCACCGGAAAGTGGACTCCACATTATGTTGAGGTCTATGTGTTTATCGGCCTGATCTATTTTATTTTTGTTTTTTCTTTGTCCCGGTATGGTGCATATCTGGAAAATAAACTGCGAGTTGGACATGGATAATCAAGTGATGACAGAAACACCCGCTGTCAGTATGTCACTGGTGAATAAGTGGTTTGACGACTTCCACGTCCTGAAAGATATAAATCTGGAAGTGGAGGATGGTGAGAAAATTGTGATCTGTGGACCTTCGGGCTCTGGTAAATCCACACTGATTCGCTGTGTATGCAAGCTTGAAGATCATCAGCGTGGCACGATCAGGGTGTTGGGTACCGAGCTAAACGATGATGTCGCCAATATCGATGGAATACGCCGCGAGGTGGGTATGGTGTTTCAACAGTTTAATTTATTCCCGCATATGACTGTATTGGAAAACTGTACTCTGGCGTTGACGTTGGTGCGTAAGAACAGTCGCGAAGAAGCAGAATCTATAGCGATGGGTTTTCTGGACAAGGTACGTATTCCGGAACAGGCAGGCAAATACCCCGGAGAGCTTTCGGGCGGACAGCAGCAACGAGTAGCTATTGCCCGGTCGCTGTGTATGAACCCCAAAATCATGCTGTTTGACGAACCCACTTCTGCGCTGGACCCTGAAATGATATCCGAGGTGCTGGACGTCATGGTTTCGTTAGCAGAAGAGGGCATGACAATGCTTTGTGTGACGCATGAGATGGGCTTTGCCAGACGCGTTGCTGATCGGGTGATTTTTATGGATCATGGTGAGATCGTTGAACAAAATAACCCGATAGATTTTTTTGAAAATCCTCAGAACGAAAGAACACAGCTGTTTTTAAATCAAATATTGCAGCACTAGGAGAGTTTGCTCCGTTGATTTGTACGGTATCGCGCTTGTAGGAGATCCCTGCCGGGGGCTTCATTTTTGAAAAGACCAAAAACGACATGCCCTTCAGGCGGAGTCACTTTTTAAACGACGAAAAAGTAACTAAAAGTCGTCTTGCGACAATTCAGCCCTTCGGGTGCCTGCGGCATTTTGAGAGTGATCGTGCAAGTGGATAGCGCTTGCAGCCATCCATGGCTGACAGCGCTCTTTGCGCCATGCATGGCGCGCCGACCCACTTCCACGATCACTCTCAAAACTGATTAAACGCTGGTAGATCAAGAGCGATGAGCTAGAGCAAACGCTTTGCGTTTTGCGTCTGTTTATCGTAGTTGCCGGATTGCTTGGTTGTTGCCAAAAAAGTCTGAACACTAAAATTTAGACTCTTAATGCCTTTGTTTGATGAAAGCCTTTTCGATAGAAATTTGTGTAGCGAGAAGCTTCCAGGGTGAAAGTCCTTTCCATGTTAAATGAAGGTATGGACATTTAATATGCGTGCTTATTCAGTTGTCCCGAAAATGATTGATGATTACTATCACCTTTGGCGCTCCGTCAGGGTGGGTAGCAGAGGTTCTGCAGCGCAGGCTCCTGACCTTCTATCTGCTAATCGCATCGGTAGCGTACTGATTGCTGATCAGAAAATATGGCAATCACCGAGAAGAGGAAAAACCATTGAACCAACAGCAACCCCATATCGTCCTGGTGATGGCGGATCAGCTAACTGCATTTGCTCTTTCCAGCTATGGTAATCAGGTAACTAAAACACCGGCGATAG
>CAZNOB010000053.1:0-6517 GCA_964574535.1 uncultured Granulosicoccaceae bacterium
GTGGTTCGCAGTAGCGCATGTTTCTGGATGGGCACTAGTTAGTGGCTTATTTTCTAGAAATCAGTTCCTTGTCTGTTATTGTCGATACAGCGGAAACCGGCAACACAGGAGAACTCATCTATTGTTCTCCAGACGGACAGAGCTGGTCTTTCCAGGATGATGTTACAGGCATCTGAGGATGCGAACACCGAGCTGGTCGAACCCAAAAACCCTCGAAGATGCACTTGCTCACGATCCGCGACGAGCTGTTTGAGTTCATGGCAGTGGTAGCTTTTCGTATCTAAGCCCGATACTGAGTTTAAGCTTGAAGATTTCGCTATACATGCACTGCATAACAGTGCCATGAATATAATTGCTAACGTTTGATTAGCAGATCTGACGCTCATCGGCGTTTTCCTTCGTTGGTAAAAAATTACAATAGCTCCCGTTGGCTGTCACCAAGGCACTGCCTCAACGTCAGCTATAATGTGTCACATCCAGCTAATCATTTCACTTCGGGCTGCGGATCTCAACGGGCACCGACTCCGGAAACCACAGACTCCAGGCAGACAGCTAAATCACAATGGCAGTGCTGAACCACGCGACTAACTTATCGCTGCCCTTTATAAAGAAACTGTCGGGGCACCGTCGGCGATGTCGTATCTTGTTCGTGGACGCAGGCGCTTGACATCGGGCATCAAAAAAAACCTTTCAATACATGGAGCTACTATTAATATTCAGATCTTGAAATACCTGTGTCCGAAGGTTTTCGGTACTAATCAGGATCGCAATGGCACGGAGTCCGCTCACCAAAGCCATCAGCATGATGGCCAGTAAAAAAGATGACATGTCCACCATTAGGGTCGTTTTCAAAGGGGAAGTTCCAGGAAATCCGTTTTTTACAAAGTGTATAGATACGGGTTATCGGAAAATTCAGCGTGAGGCGGGACCATCCAGATACTCTACATGGCACATTAAGCAATGTATCGGGAGTCATGAAGCAATAATTCGCAGATGTATGTGCCCTTAAATTTGAACGCGAATTCAATGAAAAAAATTTCGAGATGAGCATCTGTCAAAGCTGTCCTGGTGGGGCGTTTTCGATCTTCACTATGCGAAAGTCACTCGCCAGTCCATCATCAACTGTGGCTATTGAGCCGGTGTTATCTTTGAACACTCTGATCCACACATTGATGGCGACGGGCAAACCGGTGTGCTTACGTGTAGTAGATGGCTTGCAGTCGTTGCCAAAGGAAGAGTGGCAGGGTTGAGTGAGCCGCCTGTTATACAGCTCTCCGTTTGCCTTCGAATCGTTTGAGTAATATATCTGTTTGTTGGCGGGTCCGCTCTGCTTCGGAAAGTGTCGCCAGTTGCTGTACTGCAGCCGTTGATTGACTTTGAAATGCATGATCCCTGTCTAGTATTTTCGGATGCACGTGCAGTGCTGTTTCGTTTAGCCCCAGTAAATTCAATCCGGAAAGAGATCGTACTCGTGACAGTGCTACGTAGCCCATGCCTGGTTCAAAGGCGTCGGAAAGATCGATTTCAGCAGCATCAAGTGTCATGCCCTGACTTTTGTGCACAGTGATTGCCCATGCTAGTTTTAAGGGTATTTGAGTGATTGTTGCCAGTACTCTATCGTTTTCTTCGTACTTCCAGTCGTCGTGCTCCGCTACCACGATATTACCGTCAAAAGTCTCTACAACCGGCATGCCATCGCTATTAAATGATTTCACTTTACCTAAGGTGCCGTTGACATAATCTCCATCAGGGGCATTCTTTATAAACATGACTTTCGCCTCGACTCTAAGCCTCAGCTCACTCGGGGCAGGGCTGCTTCGTATCAGTGCCTGTACTAACGGCGCGCTTCCCTGAGTTGTCATTCGATAAACGTTTTCAGCACCCTTTAGTGCGTTCAACTCTTTGCGATTGATGCTGTCGACATTCACGTTGCGGGCAAATAATTTTGTGGGTTGAACTGTGCTCGCAGGCGCTTTTCTGTAGCGCGTTCGCAACGGCACTTTGGTGTGTTCCCCGATGTTTCCGCTTCTAATATCGTTCAGTACATTCAATAACGGATCATCGCCCTGACGGTGCTGTTCATGCAGGTAGCATGTGCAGAATTCAGCAGTCTCCCAGGCTATCGTGTTAAAAGCGAAGTTTGTAGAGATGGTTGACTCGTTTGCCACTGGCGGCAATTGGAAGAAGTCACCGCAAAGCACTACCTGCAAACCACCAAAAGGCAGCAATGGTTCAAGCATATGCCGTGCTACCTGGTCAATTAAATCGAGTTGATAGGCGTGTATCATCGACACTTCATCAATGATCAGCACTTTAGTTCTGAGATACCGTTTCCTTACTCGCTTATCGCGTTGCAGGGTAACCAGGTCTTTCTCACTTATTGATTCGCGTATGCCAATACCACTCCAGGAGTGAATGGTGCGGCCATTGAGATGGGTAGCGGCCAGTCCGGTTGAGGCCGTCACAGAGACGCCGACTTTGTGGCGTCGTAAATAGCTTATATAGCGATTGAGCAGATAGGTCTTACCCGAACCGGCGGAGCCGGTAAGAAAGACGTTTTTACCCAGCTTGAGTAAATGTAGCGCCTCGTCCTGGGTCATCTTCGTAACATCTTTATCAGATACTCCCCGTATAAGCGAGGCTGCCATTCTACAGGAAAGTTAGTTCAGTGAATAAAGACTGCTCTTTTCCGCAGGCAACAAGAAACAGGTCAGCGTTGTATTGGTGTTTTTATTTTTTAGATCTATTGATTGATATTTTCAGGGAGAATATGCCGGAATACCCATTGCTATTCTCTTAAGTCTCACAGCAGATGGCGTGATACCGAGTTGTCGTGCTATAGCACCGTCTGACATAGTGCCCAGTAATTCTCGATGACGTTTTTCCCGCCATGCTTGTCTATGATCTTCGGCCCTTGGAATATTAAGCTCGTTGCGTTTTTGCGTAACGGTAGCGGGGTTGACCTTCATTTTATAGGCGAGGTCCTGATCGTTGATAACGCCAAGAAGAGAAAGATTCTTTTTGGTCCAGCGGACTTGTAATGCTGGTTTAAAGGCAGAGATGTTGTGTTCCAGTCTTTTGTGTCTAATCTGGCTGGGAGACACCCCTAGTTTTTTGGCGATTTTCCTGTCCGTGTCGGTGCCAAGCAGGGCGACCTCTGATTTGCGCCACACTCGTGCACGATGATGTGCCTTAATACCCAAAGCTTTTCGTTTTTTGGTGATCACTTCAGGGCTGCAGCGAAATTTATGGGCAAGTACGGTATCGCTAAATTTGCCAAGTTGTGAGGTTTTGTCTTTGGTCCAGCGGATCTTATCAGAGTAACCGGCAGGTGCGATTCCCAGGTGCTTTCGGCGGTAGGTGACCTGTTGTGCTGTGATATTTAACTTTGCCGCGATATTTGTATCGCTGTCAGTGCCAAGCAAAGCATCACTGCGTTTGTTCCAGTCGTGGTGAAATCTGTCGGCTATTGGAGCCGGGTCAATGCCCAACACCATTCTGACCAGCCGTACATTGACGCGGGGAATGTTGTACTCTTCGGCGATACGAACATCTGTCCAGACGCCGAGTAAGTCATAAACTTTGGTTGGTAGTTCCGGTACCGGTGAGTGATGCCCGGTAAATGTGGGTATACCCAGTGCAATACGCTTTAGTCTGGTGCTAATTGGGCTGATGCCGTAGTAGTTGGAAAATTCCGGGTCTGACACCACTCCGAGGTAACCGAGCATATCTTCAGTCCATTCGATTCGGGCGCTGGGTTGGTACGCCTCTATGCCTAGCTGCCATCTCCTTTTAAGAACCTGAGAGGGAGTGATGCCAATTCGGGAGGCGATGACTGTGTCGTGGTCTGTTCCCAGCAGTGCATCTTCACGAGCTTTCCACGGGTGCGGAGAAGAGATGTAGGCAGGTTCGGGTAGAGGAGGTCTTTCGTAACGTGCGATGCCAAGCTGTTTTCTACGATAGCCAATCACTTGATTGCTGGTTTGAAAGCGCCTGGCTGCAGCGACATCCGGCATCGTGCCAAGTATTTTATCTTTTGCCGGGGTCCACTCGATAGCTTGTCGTTGGTAGCTGTGACTAACCTGCGCTATCTTGCGTGATTCCCGCATTTCGCGTACTTCGACGGGGCTTTTATTAAAACGGGCGGCAAGATGAAAATCGCTGTGTTTACCAAGTAGCTTCAGAAGCTCACTGTCATTTTTTTTACTGCTCATCGGGTTACCGCTGAAAGTGGTGTGGCTTTCATATTTAACTGTTAATGCCAAGTTTATAGAAGGCTTGGCGGGAGATGTGAGAAACGGTTTGCAGTGCTCTCACAGATGCTTGATTGATTCAAGTTTACATGAATCTGTGAGTCCTGCTGCTGCAGCTCCATAGGCGGATTAACCAGAGTAAGCGCGATCGCGCTGCTAATGCGAGTTCATCCATGAGAATTGATTGCTATATTTTGTCTCACCAACTATTGAATTAGTACAGAATTGGGATTATGCTTTGTTCATGGACGATTCTGAAAAAAGTCAAAGCCCAGTGGATGTGCCAGCAGCTTTGAAAGCGGCCGGTCTGCAGGTGACCGCGCAGCGCCTGGCGGTTTACCGCGCGATTCAGGTATCGCCACATGCAATCGCTGATGAAATCTGTCAGGCAGTGCGGCTTGAGCTTGGCGTAATCTCTCGGCAAGCAGTTTACGATGCACTGAATGCCATGGCCGAGCATGGTCTGATACGTCGAATACAGCCGGCCGGTTCCGCTGCGCGTTATGAACATCGGGTGGATAACCATCACCACCTGGCCTGCCGCAAATGTGGAAGTCTGATCGATATTGATTGTGCGGTTGGAGAAGCGCCATGCCTTATTGCTGAAGATGATCATGGATATCTGATTGACGAGGCCGAGGTCATTTACTGGGGTTTGTGCCCTGATTGCCAGTAGCAAAATTTTTCACAATGACGGGTTTACACCTGAGACAAAAAATGCAAATGATACCTATTGACGCTGAATACAGCGGAAAACATGTAACAACTGCTAGATCCACCCGGACAGCCCTGCTGTCTGCATACTCAAAAACCACTCACTAAAACAACTACTAAACTGAAAAGGAGATAAAAATGGACGGCGATCTTGGAGGGGGATGCCCCTTTGCGCATGGCGGTAACACTGCGATGGAAAAGCCGGTCACCAAGTGGTGGCCAAATGCGTTGAATCTGGACATTCTGCACCAGCGCGGCGCTCGCGTTAATCCGATGGATGCGGATTACAATCATCGTGCGGCTGTTAAGGCACTGGATTTTGAAGCGGTGAAAGCTGACGTAAAGGCTTTGCTGACTGACAGTCAGGAATGGTGGCCAGCAGATTGGGGTCATTACGGCGGCCTTATGATTCGTTTGGCATGGCATTCGGCCGGCTCATATCGTATGGGTGACGGTCGCGGCGGCGCTGGTTGCGGCAATATTCGATTTGCGCCTCTGAACTCATGGCCGGATAACGCCAGTCTCGACAAGGCACGACGCCTGCTGTGGCCCGCTAAAAAGAAATACGGCAATGCGCTGTCGTGGGCCGATCTGATTATTCTCGCTGGCAACATGGCCTATGAATCCATGGGACTAAAGACCTTCGGTTTCGGTTTTGGTCGTGAGGACATCTGGGGTCCTGAGACAGACATCAATTGGGGTGTTGAAGATGAGTGGTTGGCCGATAGTGCTAATCGCTACGATGACCTTGATGACGCCTCTACCATGCACAACCCGCTGGCTTCTGTTCATATGGGTTTAATTTATGTTAACCCTGAAGGTGTTAACGGAAACCCTGATCCGGCACGCACGGCCCTGCATGTGCGCGAAACATTCGCACGCATGGCAATGAACGATGAAGAAACTGCAGCGCTTACTTGCGGTGGCCATACGGTCGGTAAGGCACACGGCGGTGGCGATCACGGGAATATTGGTGCCGAGCCAGAAGCCGCCGGTGTTGAAGCTCAGGGCTTCGGGTGGGCTAATCCGGGTCACTCAGCTAAAGCCGCCAATGCCTTTACTTCCGGTATTGAAGGCGCATGGACCAAGAACCCGACACAGTGGGACATGGGCTACTTCGACTACCTCTTCAACTATGAGTGGGCTTTGGCAAAATCACCAGCCGGTGCCAATCAGTGGGAGCCGGTCGACATGCCTGAAGAAGACAAGCCTGTCGATGCAACTGATCCGTCAATTCGTCACAACCCGATGATGACTGACGCTGATATGGCGATGAAAGTTGATCCGATCTATAACGAAATCTGTCAGAAATTCATGGCTGATCCGGCCTACTTTGCTGACACCTTTGCACGCGCCTGGTTCAAGCTCACGCATCGTGATATGGGACCTCGGGTTAACTATCTTGGGCCGGATGTACCATCAGAAGATCTGATTTGGCAGGATCCAATACCCGCCGGTTCTACCGCTTATGATGTTGAAGCGGTAAAGGCGAAAATCACTGATAGCGGCCTTTCCGCCACCGATATGATTGCTACCGCCTGGGACAGTGC
>CAZNOB010000053.1:6617-29545 GCA_964574535.1 uncultured Granulosicoccaceae bacterium
CTTTCACGCCAGGTCGTGGTGATGCCACCGACGAAATGACTGATGCAGAAAGCTTTTCGGTGCTTGAGCCTCTTGCCGATGGTTTCCGTAACTTTCAAAAAGAGCAGTACGCTGTGGGTCCTGAAGAGCTGATGCTTGATCGGGCCCAGTTGCTCGGTCTGACTGGTGCTGAAATGACTGTTCTACTGGGTGGGATGCGTGTGCTTGGGACTAACTATGGTAGTTCAAAGCATGGAGTATTCACCGATCGTGAAGGGCAGTTGACGAATGACTTTTTCGTTAACCTGACTGACATGAACAATAGTTGGCATCATATTGAGTCTGACGGTAACTATGAAATTCGTGATCGAAGCACTGGCAAGGTTAAGTGGACTGCTACCAGCGCTGATCTGGTTTTCGGTTCAAATTCTATCCTGCGGGCCTATGCAGAAGTTTACGCTCAGGACGACAATGCTGAGAAGTTTGCACACGACTTCGTTGCTGCCTGGAGTAAGGTGATGAACGCAGATCGATTTGATCTTCAAGCCTAAGACGATACGCTAAATGATGGCCGCTCCATTTGGAGCGGTCTGACTTTTAAACTGTTGCATTTCCAGTTATATGTTTTCTCTAATCGGTGAACGAGCCTTCTGATGTTTGTTGTACCTTGAAGCGCCTGCTATAACGATTACTTCGCTAAGTACCAGCGACTATTCATCTTTCTGCAATTGTATTTTTATTGTCTCCATGGAACAATCACAACAGGAAAAGCACGTACCCACCGATCATGGAAATACCGTTGGCGAGTAATGAAGACGAGCGCCTCGCAGCGTTGTACTCATACGGACTACTGGATTCGGATAAGAACGATTTCTGTGACCGAATGACAAGTCTTACCGCAGCTGCTTTGAATATGCCTGTGTCCTTAATTAGTCTGGTTGACCGCGACCGCATTTGGTTCAAATCTGCATTCGGACTCGACACAAAACAAATCCCCAGAGATGCCAATTTTTGTTCGAGAGCTATTCAGTCAGATGAAATTTTTGAGATAGAAGATACGCAACTTGCCAGTTCTTCCGGCATTACTGATTCCGGCATTGAGGGCATTCGATATTATGCTTCAGCACCGCTGATCGATCCTAATGGTTATCGTCTTGGAACACTGTGCGTTCTCAGTCAGGAGAGCAATAAACTTAGTGAAAGACAGCGGACACTTTTGCGGGAACTTGCCAAAGTTGTCGTGGATGAAATGCTTCTCTGGCACACTAGAAATCAGCTGGAAATCGAGACCCAAAATCGTTTACAGGTTGAATTGGCAGCCGCTAATCGGGAAAAACTTGAAGCTCTCGGCATAATGGTGGGTGGCGTTGCGCATGATTTAAATAACTTGTTGGTTCCGATAGTGGCCAATGCAGAGTACTTGTCCGAAACTGTTGAGCCGGAAATGGCTGGCCTTGCTACTGAAATTAAAAGCGCTGGCTTTCGTGCCGCCGAACTTTGCAGTCATTTGCTTACGTTTGCTGGACAAAAAAGCACAAATAGTCAGGTGTTGCGCCCTGATAAAATAGTGGCAGAGGGGATCAAAAGGTTTACTGATCTGTTTGGTCCGGCTAATGTGGAAGCCCGGGTCAGTGAGCAACTCCCTGCAGTTACAGCGGATTTCTCAAAGTTGGCTCAGGTCATTGTGAATCTTCTATCCAATGCTGTTGAAGCATCAGGTGATGAAAGCAAAGTTATTGTCAACGTGAGTGTGGAGTATTTAACCGAAGATCGCCTCGACAATATGACACTACGCCAAAAAGCAGTCCCGGGTGAGTATGTCTGTATGACTGTGGTTGATAACGGGGAGGGTATGGATGAAGCAACTCTTCGGCGCGCATTTGATCCGTTTTTTACCACCAAATCTAAAGGCACTGGTATGGGCTTGTCTTTTGTTGCGGGGTTATTGCGCAGCAACTACGCCCCGATTCTTCTAACCAGTAACCCTGGTTCAGGAACTTGTGTTCAATTCTGGTTGCTGGCAAGTGAAGAAGAATGCCAGGTAAGCAAAGGCTCCAGTGTCGTAAATAGTGATAATGTTAAGGGAAGTCGGCTGCTGTTGGTGGATGATGACGATAGTGTTCGCTGTTCGACATCAACAGTGCTGGAGCTCTGGGGGTTTGAGGTAAAGTCTGTTGCTTCCGGCAATGAGGCGATTGAACTTTTCCAAAATTCCCCGGATTTTTTCGATCTGGCCATAGTGGATTTATTTATGCCAGTAGTGGATGGTCTTGCAGTGGTTAAATACCTAAAACTATTAGACCCGGATTTCCCGGTTATAATTTCAACAGGCAACCCGCTTGACGGTCGCGTGCAGAAGTCTTTGGATGCCGGTGCCGCTACCTGTTTATGTAAACCGTTTACGAAAAAGCATCTAAAAGACGCACTGACTAGTCTGGATTTTGGCTAACGGTTTCTTAGCTAATTATGATTCTACCCGGCGTTCCACAAGCGCTTGTCAGGGGTCTCTATAGGGCCGCTGCCTCGGTGCCAGCAGCGTTTGTCCCAGGAGCGTGTTTCATAATGAGATCCATAGTATGCTCGAGTTGCCGAATCTTTGATTTCAGCTTCAGAATCCATTGAGTCCAGTCCAAATACAATGATGGTTCGATGTCCGCCCTGTATCGGGCCCGGGGTGTGTTCAACTTCAGTTTTGCCCCAACTTGGTACCCAAAGCCCGGCGTGTCCCTCGGGAGTATTTAATCTGACGGTGACATCTGCCGGTGTTTTACTGCCATTCAACTGATGCTTATAGCGGGGGATCCCACGACGGCGAATTAGTGTTTCACCGCCAGTGCATCCTTGATTGAGTACTGTAAAAATACCCTGAACATCCAGAGACTTCTCGATCCCGTCGGTGTGATAGTTGCCGGGCAGGATTGGCTTCTCCCGATAGCGATACAATTGTTGCAAATACTCTGTTTTGGTAACACTGTGCGGGCTGGGGTTGTTGGCCTCAACCTGCTTTAGTAAATGGACCGGAAGTTTATCCGGATCACCGTAGTAGTCGGTTATTCCAAAATACAATCCTAACCGCTGGCGATTGATCATTGTGTCTTTTAAGTTGGTGTCCAGTTTGCAAATGGAACCTATCATCAAATCGAATGCAGCTTCGAAAGCATCTCTATAGTGATGATAAACCAGTGAGTAGTTGTAGTTCTGTGGCTGGATCCGGTGGCGTGATTTGTATTGTCGAATTTTTGGCCAGATATATGTTGTTGTTACCTCGGTTGATTTACCGGGTTTAACAATAACTTCTAAATCTGGCCGTTGTAAAAAGATCCCGGTCATTCCATTACCTGAATTATTGCCGTCCCCCGGCTTTGTTGGAACATAGACTGACTCCCAGTTGCCCTGGGTCATGTACTCAATTGCGTGCTGCATACGCTTAAGGGCTCGCTTGCTTACCGATGCGGTTGAGGCAGCGGCCAGAGGCAGAGATTCAAATGAGAGTTTTGCCAGATCTCGCTGAGTCAGTTTTTTATCGAATACCACTTCTGGTGTACTTGAGTAGTAACTGGCGAGTTTTAACCCGTGCCTTTTAGTAACCGCCGTTTGACCCGGCCCGATAAACAGCGGTTTTGTACGGTGACTCATAGGTAATCCCTGAAGGTTATTTCCCGTAACTCATTTGATCATTGATTACATTGTGCGGACACGATTTAGAATCACGGTAACACCGTCGCAACAAGCACCTGATCGCAACATTGCGCTGAGTTCACCAGTGGATTTTTGTTTCGAGGTACCAGACACTGGTGAATGCCTTTTCAGCAATTTCGTCCGACTTCGTGTAGTAGCTGCATGTAATCTGAGAAGGGTGCTGATGCGAGAATTTTTTGTTGCTGGCGTTTCCCGGTCGATCGATGCCAGTTTTCCAAAGCATGCGGCAAGTAGTCATAGCCGAGATGCTGTTTACATTTTGTGCTTCGTTTGCGTAACTTTTTGATTGTCTTTTTGACCTGTTGAGTGATGTCAACTAAGGCCTGGTCTTCTGTGTTTGTTGCCTGACCCTGGGACCAGAGTGGTCCATGTAAAGTCCATCTCGATAATGAGCGCAGACTGTTCGGTAAGCTGACGTAGAAACTTCCAACTCCAAGATATTGTTTGGTGGTAACCACTTTATGGGTATATTCGCCCGGCAGGAAAAGGGCTTGTCCCTCCGAGATACGGAGCCAGCGGGCTGAGCGTAATTTTAGAAAACGACTCATATCAAATGAACATTCTGTAAAAACTGTATCTACCGAGCAGTCCTCCAGTCCGAGTTTCTGCCCCTCAAAGGTATCCCAATACAGCCAGACTTTTTCGCCAGTGAAGCAGTAGTTGCTGCTGTCAGGTGCATCAGAATGAGAATCTGAAACACAGCCGCGGGAGCTGACGACCAATGACATCATTTCCTGCGCGGCCGCGTCTTCTGCGCAATCGGGCAGAACATTGAACCAGCTTAGGTTGGTTGGATCAGCCAGGCGTTCTATTGCTGTATTGCGGATATGCAGATCGGTGACATTGACCATCGCTCGCGAGCTGTTCCAGCGCTGAACGAGTTCGTGGCCATTTAGATATTTGCTCGAGCCACTGGGTCCGCAGCGCACGTTGAAACGCTTGTGTCGACCCATTCTTTTGAGCACGGTCTCCATTTGCCTGACCGGGCTGGATGTACTCGAGTTGGTTATGGGAGAAGGGAAATTATCAAATAGTGCGACTTCGCCAGATGCCATCGCAGAGAACAGCGCTCGCTGGCTGTATGGCTGCGGCATTGTTTGCCTGCGCGCCAGCTTGCCATGCATCTGTGGCCTGGTCTTAAGGCTGGGATCTAATTCCTCCAGGTCCGAGAAAAGATTGCCAACGGTTCGATTCATCTTTGCCTGCTATGGAAACCCTTTGTCTCCATTATACAAATCGTTGTTATCATTTCTAGCTATTTGATCAGCTTGCCAAATAACTGCGTTTTGCGATGCTGCGACTTCATCAGCCAGTTGGTGAAGTCTATCTATTTCAGAGGTGGCCTCAGGGTGTGTTTTTTTCAGGCAGCGAGCCTTTAATCTGAGTAGTGGGGCTTCTACAAAGCACTCGCCAAAAGTGCTGACCAAATTCAGACCTTTGTCTGCCCAGTGGTTTGCTTCGTGGTATTCGTTATGTATTAGATATCGATCGGCCAGTAATCCGTAAAAAATGGACAGTTCAACAAGTTCTTCTGATTGTTCAAATCGATCTATTGCATCTCTCATCATTTTTAAGCCAGACTCATCACCTCGCGCGGCCAGTATGCTGCCGTAGAAGAAGGCACCCTGGTAATACCACTTGATGAATCCGGTTTTTTCAGAGAGCAGCATTAATCGTGAAGAAGTTTCCTCCATAGTTTTTAAGTCGTGTTGAAGTACATTCAGGTAAAGGGAATTGCCAAGTGCTGCTGCTAAGTCATAGGCTGCTTTTTCCTCGCTGATTTCAATAGAATGTTTGCATAAGTAGAGTGCTTTTGCCGCGTCGTTCTGAATATGGGTGATGAACCCGAGGTAGGTGTAGGCTTTTCCCGGATAGCCCTCCACATGTTCAAAGTTGTGTTCCAGGTAATCCAGTGACTCTTCCAGCGACTCTTTTGCGTGTATAAATTCTCCCATTGCAAACTGGCACATGCCAGCGCCGAGCAGGCCTAATGCGGCTGCCTGGTGATTGCCAACCTTTTTTGCATAGTCGGTAAGTTTTGCTGCGGCAGATCGTGTGACTTCGAACTCCCCTGAGTCAAAGTGTAGCCACATTAGATATGTTTGTGCCGAAACAACACTTACCTCATCACCGAGCGGTTCCGCGATTTTAACCACATTTTCGAATGCCTGATGACCCTCCTGATTTACGGGTCCATAGTGCGCGCTGATCACCTGCCCAAGGATCAACTGCATTTTCACCCCGAGTTTTTGGGCTGCGAGTTCGTTTTTAAGTTGATCTACCGCATTGAGTCCGCGTTCCAGTCGGCCCTTGGCTTCCAGATTCGAGCCTGTGTCTCGTGCTGATATGCCGGCTTGCAACCACTGTTGTGAGGCTGATAGCCATTCACCAGCCATGCTCAGGTGGTGGGCGATCACTTCTGGTCGTGAGCTTTGGATGTCGCCAAAATCTTCCTGATATATTTTAGCCAGTCTCTTGTGGAGCAGTTTTGCATCGCGATCAAGCAAATTTTTATAGACGACATCCTGAATCAGTGCATGCTTGAAGGTGAGATTGTCGCCGGCGGCATCCAGCTTCAATACAATCCCCGCATCCACAAGGCGATTAAGGTCGCCCCGAATTTTAGCCGGTTCGGCTATTCTGAGCAGGCTAAGGGTTTCTACATCAAACTCGCGGCCAATAACGGATGCTACCTGAACGAGTTGTTTTACTTCTCCCAATCGATCCAGCCGCGCCAGTAACGTATCTTGTAGTGAGTTCGGTACTGCAGGACGGAAATCGCTGTTTCTATTTTTTGGATCTTTGTTATCGAGTGTTGCAATTGAGCTTTTGACAATTTCTTCAACAAATAGAGGTATGCCATCTGCCCAGCGTACGATTTCTTCTACCTTTTCAGAGACAACGCCCTGCATTTCTGACATGGCCAGTTCCATCGTTTCACTGTGTGACAGCCGTTGTAATTGGATCCTATTGATGTTTCGGGCTTCAATATATTGCAGCTTTTCTGGCCGACTGGTGAGCAAAATAAATAATTTCGCAAGGCTAAATTTTTTGAGGAGTGTATCCAGAAGCATTTGAGAAGTCGGATCGATCCAGTGAAGATCTTCAATCACAATAAGTTGTGGTCGTTCCTCTGCAAGATGCAAAATTGCGTCGACTATCGCATTGCACAGTGCTTCCAGCTTTAGTTTTGGAGAAGTATTTTCGTTGGCGTCAGGCTCGTTCGATTGCACCATCAGGGACAACATGGATTGTTCCTGATCCGGCTGCAAAGGCAACAGGTTGCGCAATGTGGCTGAGAGTTTTTTTCGACGTTCTGCGACAGAATCCCGAGGGCTGATTTCAGACGAAGATTCAAACAAACGCGTCCATGGTCTGAGCGGTGTGTTTTCGTGATTCTCCATGCACTGAAGCACAATAGGGGAGGGTTCTATATGATTGCACGCCTCGTACACCAATCGGGATTTTCCGATGCCCGGTTCCCCCACAACCACAAGGGCTTCCCCCTTGCCAGCCCGTGCGTTCCGCCAGCAGGCAGCCAGCGTGCTGACTTCCTCTGCTCGACCAACCATTGGTGACAGCGGAGATAGTCTTGCCTGGAAGCGGGACTCGGATTGTCGATGGCTTTCGACTCGCCAAACAGTGATCGGTGTGTTGAAACCCTTAAGTAATCTGGTTCCCGCGTTATGAAAATTGAAATAGGGGGCGGCAGATTCTTTAGTTGCGTCGTCTGTATAGACTTTCCAGGGTTCGGCGGCTGACTGTACGCGCGCAGCCAGGTGAGCGGGTTTTCCGAAGGCAATATCAACTTCAACATTCGAACTGAGCTTGTGCGGGCTCAGAACCACCTGGCCGGTGGTAATACCCACACGCACCGCAATTGAGTGCTCTGAGTTTGCGTTCAGTGTTTCAAGTGATCGCTGAATATCGAGACCGCATTCAATAGCGTAAACTGCGCCGGGTGAGCCGGTTCCCGGGTAAAAATACGCTTCATAGCCGTCACCCGTATTGAGAGCAAACACACCGTTATTGCGTTCGATAACTTCAACAGACAAGTCGATGAAAGACTGCATGATGACTTCAAAGACCTCGGGGTCGAGTTCCTCGGCAAGTACCGTGGAGCCCACCATATCGCAGTTCAGGATCGTTAATCGTCGTTTTTCTGCAGCCATACGTCCTGCGTAAAGTACTTTAAAGAAATAGCAAGTAATTCAGCTATCGATTTCCCCCTCTACGACGGTGCCGGATGTCGGGTGTCGTGATCGCTAGTGCAAATATTCACACCTTTCATCGCTGGTGTCTACTTTCATCCACGTACTTCTGATGCCCATTCAGAAACAGTGGCGTGGTGAGAATCACTCAAGGCGGCGACACGCCTGTGGGGCTCTGGTCATGCGAATAAAAAATCCAGTGATTTTCGGAGCCAGGAGAGAGACAGGCACAGGGGCAGTCTGCGTGTCGCTGTTCACCTTAGAATTTCGTAATGATATCCGTTCCTTACTTGAATCGTAATAGATGATCAGCCTGGGTAAGTTATATATTAAGAGTCAATGATGACTCTCATCAGAATTCGAAAATCCCGGGAGCCGGCGCAGCAGTATAAAATCGATTTCGCATTAGGTATGTGAACGATAATGAGTTTAACGGAACTGCCTTTCCGGAAAAAATTAAGAGAGCTTATCCAATACAGTCACTGGCGACAGTAAATAGTAACAAGCAGCTTAACTCGACTCATTGTGCATTGAGCTGACTAACCACAGGTGAATACATTGAACTTTAATATTGTCAGGCCGGTATTTGCCGTACTTTGCCTTGTACTATGGTCTGGCATTTCTTCTGCGCAGGATGCAGAACAACACGGCAGCAGGGCGCTGCACATTTACTACAGTGATCTAAATCAGGCAATATCAAAGTACGAATCAGACGATGTACCTTTCGAGCGAGAGCAAATTCTCGTTAGTCGCGAAGATACACTGCTAAAGATCGCCAGGCAGTATCGCTTTAAAGAGCTTGATGCTTATCATCTGGCCGCCGCCCTTTACGAAACCAATGCTCAGGCTTTCAGTAAAGATGATGGATCGGAACTAAAGATTGGTGAGACGATTCATTTTCCCACCGTCGAAGCGCTTTTTACAGCACAGGATCGCTATGAAAAAATAAAGCTGGTCGGTGATACGCTGGATTTTAATAGTCAGGAAAATCAGATGCGCACGGCAGTGCGATCGCCGTTTGGTAGATCGCTAGTAATGATTGGACCGGATTTCAAAGACGAATTACCCGGAAATCAAGAGGTCACTCTCACCAGTTATCGACCGGGAGCAAAGCCCATCAAAGAAGATGCTGGTGATTTATTGTCAAACGCATCGACTGCCGGGAGTACAGAAGGACAGGGTGGTGATCAGGGAGAATTAAGCAGCTGGCTTGATCAGGTCGATTATCCAACGAAGGCCCGCAACGTTCAATTTGAAGAATACTCAGGCGAAGAGTTGGTAGCCCCGAACGAAAATGTCGAAATCAGTGGAGGTTGGCTCGCGCAGCCTGATGAGTCAACGCCAATTGCCGAGAGTTTTCCTCTGGAAGAGGGGGCTCAGCAAAAAGTTGCTGCGCTGAGTGATGGTCTCAAAACTTATAGCAGCTGGCTGGACCAGGACGAGTCAGTCAAATCGGTCGCACAGAGTTTACCAGTGCCAGAGTCTGTGAGTGACGAGCCGGAAGTGGCCCCCGATCCTGTTGAAATAGAAGTAGCGCCGATCAGTGATGAAGAGACAGAAAGCCCGGCAGTTGTTGAAACAGTCGTAGAAGCGCCTGCTGTTGCACGGGCTGAATCGCAAGCAACGTCCGAGGCTGAGCCTAAGGAAGAGGCAGTATCTGATACGGTTGCTTTGTTTTCCGCAGAACCAATTGATAAAGCGAATTTGAAAGCGGACGCGGAAGCAGAAACTGCACAGAAAACAGATTTGACCGCAGCCAGTAGAGAGCCGCCTGTGCAAAAGCGAGGCCTGCCTGTGGATAATATTGAACCGTCGGGGGCCAAAGGATTGGCGATAGTTACGCCAGCCAGACCAACACTGACCAAGTTAAAACCTGCTGCCCTGAATTCTGAAAAGGAGTTTTATCTTGGTCCGCCAAGAAATTCCGTTGATGCTTCAGCTGCAGACATCCCTTCTGATCCCTTGAATTATATTGTTGAGTGGGATTTTAACGAGAATGTATCAGTGGGTACTGCGCTCGATAAACTTGCAGACTATATTGGCTACCAGCTGATTAGTGAAGGAGTTGTTGTACTCAATTCGTATAACCGGCAGCTGCCCAGAGTGCAACTTCGGGTCGGTGGTGTGTCTGCAGAGGAAGGCTTTTCGATTCTGGCTGGCAGGGGTCTGGAAACTGTTTTCGATCATGTGGCCCGATCCGTTAAGCACGTACCCAGAGAGGATCGCCTGCCCAGGACGCTGGCTGCTGATGCAGCGGGCACTTCCGGAAATCACGCCAGGTATATGCAGCAGACTGGTATCTCGGGCATGTTGAGACAATTCCCGGGCGATATAAAAAACGCGGCAATGCGCCATGCGCGTCGTTGCGATAGCTCAGCCAGTTCGCGGTTTCCCGGTGCTGATCAATTGCACAATGCGGTGGTTGGCAACCTTAGACAAAAGACGACACAAGCTGCTGCGTTAAAAATGGTTGAGTGGTACGACTCTCCAACCGGACTCAAGGTGTTAGACCTTGAGAGGGGCGATATTGATGAAGACGAACTACAGAAGTTCAAGGTAGATGCCACTCGATCCGTTCGAATTCAGCAGATCTACAACCACACCGTCACAGGTAAAGGAATAGCAAGTATCGCTGTCGAATTAGACTATGCAGGCTGGCTTCTCAGCGGTTGTCAACAGCACGCAGAGAATTCCGGAGACGCAAAAAAAGTAAGCGAAGAATTACTTTACGGCCAGCGGATCAGAGATAAATTCGTGAAGCTTGAGTCAATCCTGCGTGATGATATGCTACGTTCAATGGACTACTTGTTCGCTGCACTGAGTGATTCCGAGCTTACCAGGTACTCAGATTTCACATTGGAGCACTCAGATGTACACTCAGAGTTTCAGCAATCGATTATCGATGCTATTGAGCAGGAAACTCGCAAGCTCAGATAACTTTTTCCCGTGAATAGAGTCTCACTGCAAGCAAGTATAGTAAGGCAGCGGCAATCAGGGTGCCGCTGACAGACAACAGGATATGGGTGGGGTTAATACTGTCTTTCAATACAACTCTTTCCAGTAGCTGATACTGACCCAGCATCGGTAAAGCCATCGTCAGGTTGGCAGACTTCAGATTCGCAAACTGCAAAATAAAAAACGGCGCCATTGGAAATACCATTAACAAACCCAGATAAGTCTGCGCCTCTTTTGTGCTTCTGGTTGATGCGGCTACCGTCATCAACACAGCTGATATAAAAAATATCAACGGGCTTGCTAGCAACCAGGCCTTGAGAATAGTCTTTGCGTCGAAGCTGAGAATGCCTCCCGCTGCTTCCGGCGATAGAAATCTAAACACCAGAAACAGGCTGATCGCGGTAAGGATGCTTGAAATACAAACAAATACAAATACCGCGAGGTATTTTCCCAGCACCAGCTTATAGCGCGGTACAGGCAGACTTAAAAGTGGCTCCAGTGATTGTCTTTCCCGCTCACCGGCTGTGGTGTCGATGGCCAGATAAAACCCGCCCATCACCATTGCCACGATCAGTAGAAAAGGCAGGATCGATGCGAGTATCTGTCCTCGGAAACCGTTCGAAGAAACATCCTGTAAGCTGACATCGATACTATTGAATATTTGCGGATTTATACCTCTATGCTGCATGCGCAGTGCATTGATGGTTTGTCCGTAGGCGTTTAACAGGGAATTTACTTTTCTCGCTTCTTTTGCGGAGTGCTTGTCTCCATCGTTTACATGTATCACCAGTGGAGCTGGTTGTCCGCTGCGCAGTGCGGTAGAGAAATCGTCGGGTATCTCCAATACAATGGGCACATCACCGCGACGAACGCTGCCTTCTATATCTGACGGTGCGGCTTCGATATCCATATTATTTGAATGTAAAAAGCGCATCAGATTGGGTGCGCGTTCTTTATCACTGACAGCCAGTGGAGAGGGTTCATCGAAATTAACGGTTGCTTGTTTCAGACTGGCCACGATGCTTCCACCGATAAGCAGCGGCAGCAGTACTGGTCCGAATAGCAGTGCGTAGAATACGGTTTGTCGATCACGGAGATTATCAATGATCTCCTTCCACAACATTACTAATACCATTTACAGCTCGCCTCCGATGGCGGCGACAAATGCATCTTCAAGAGTACTTTGTCCGGTGGTACTCAGTAGTTGATCAAGCGAACCTGTCATTGATATTTTTCCGTCCGAGATGATAGCAATTTCATCACAGAGTGCAGCTACCTCTTGCATGATATGACTTGAAAATACAATGCAGTGTCCGTCTTTAGCCAGTTGCCGAATAATCTCTCGCAAGCCTCTGGTTGCCATCACGTCCAGGCCGTTGGTTGGTTCATCAAGCAAAACAGTTTGTGGTCGATGAACCAGTGCTCTGGCCAGAGCAACTTTGGTTTTCTGGCCTTGTGAAAAACCAGCGGTACGGCGATCGCAAAATGATCCCATGTCCAGCAGTTCAATGAGTTCATTGACCCGAGTTTTGGTGGTTTTTGAATTCATTCCGCAAAGACGTGCGTAGTAGTGAATATTTTCTCGCGCAGACAAGCGCGGATAGATACCCGCGTTATGCGGCATAAATCCCAACTGCTGGCGGACAAGCAGCACATCATCGTGGACAGAATGCGTATCGATGATTGCAGTGCCAGCGTCCGGCCGTATAAGTGTGGCCAGCATGCGCAGTGTGGTTGATTTGCCAGCGCCGTTTGGGCCAAGTAGCCCGGTGATACTCCCGTCTGCTGCGTTAAAGCTCACTGACTCTACGGCAACAACGCGTCGTTTCGGCTGGCCGGGAACACCGACAAACGTTTTACTGAGTTGATCCGCCACAATCACGGTAGTGGCCCATTTGCATCAATAAAAAGTGCCGGTGCCGATAGTCGTTCCAGGCACTCGAGGTTTAAGTTATTCGGATCGGCCATCTCTATGAATTGCGACATCACGGATGGCATGCAGCCTAGTGGCGCCTGTGTATGGCTTTGATCTGCATTGATGATATGACGGGCGTTACTCAAAGACTGTAGTGCAATCTCTGCGTACTCAGGCGGTGTAATTGGGTCTACGGCTCCTGATAACGCGAGCACCGGGATATCGCTGATTACCGGATCATGAAAGTCATCATCTATAACGCCGGGTGGCCAGTGTTCACAACTGGCCTGCATGGCATCGATAATGAAGTCACCCAGATAGGTGTCCTTTAACTGCTCACGGTTGGGGATTGAATTAATGTTGGGAGCGTCCTCGGTGCAGATGACGGCGGAGTGCATGCCCGTGGCCATGGAATCTCCAAGCTGACTTGCCTGCATAGCAGTCTGTCGTGTGAATGGAGCCAGGTTGTTGTTTGTCGCTGCATCGTACAACATGGATGGCAGAATGGCCGTTCCGTAGGACGAATAGCTCAGCAGTCGGACTGTGCTGGCAAGATGCTGGTCATTAAACTCCATCGAATCCAGCGTTCCCAGCGATATGTTTTCAAAATGAACTGTTTGCGGGTTTTGTTTCAGAGACTCAAACAGTGCGTCGGTTTTAGCGGCAAGGTCCGGAAAAGCTTCCGCACACCCTTTGTCACTTGCACATCGTTTAAAAAGCGCATCCAGTGCTTGTTGTGAGTGCAAAGGAAGTTCCGGGCCGATGGTTTTTTGCGGAGCAACTACAGCATCCAGGATTACGCTGCGCGTTTGATCCGGATAGCGTCGCAAATAGTGCAGAGCTACCCGGCTCCCGTAAGAGACGCCGTACAAATTCCATTGTGTGATTCCAAGTGCGGCGCGAATGGCATCCAGGTCTCGAACCGCAACACTGGTGGTGAACCACTCGGTTGGGTAAGGCTGTTCGTCGTAGCAGTCATGCGAGGCATTGCGGACTTCGTCCAGGTCCAGACTGAGTTCAGTCGTTTCCGCGGAATCAGGACAATTCATCCGCGCTGACTTGCCGGTGCCACGCTGGTCGATTAAGTAGATATCGCGGTTTCCGAGGGTGGGATAGAACGCCGAGTAGAGCTGTGGCCATGAGTCCATGGCGCTCTGGCCCGGACCGCCTGCGAGCAGCGTCAGTGGATCGGCTGCCGGCTGATTTGTTCTGGCTCTTATTCTGGCTATCGACAAGGCTAGCTTATCCGGCGCGGCCTTATCGCTGAGGTCGCCTGATTTATCGGGAGTTTCCGGCACTAACCCATGGGTGAACGAAACAATCACCGTGGTGCATTCTGCCGCCAGCGTACTCGGTGCCCGCCCAATGCGGCATGGTTCAAATTCCGGCACAACAGTGGTTGAATCGGCGAAGCTGGCGCTGCACATGAGTGAGAGCGCCACGCCGATGATAGAAATGGATTGCATAGGCGGTTAATGCAATCGCTGGGCCTACCAGCGTTAGAGTATTGGGGAATTCACTTTTTATCCCGGATTGAAGCTGACATGATCTGCCTGCTTATGTTCGGTGTAATAGTCATCCCTATGAAAGGTTTTTTACATTTAGAAACGCTTTGGCATTGTGCTCAATCGGTCGGGTTTAAGTTGTTGGTACGAGTAGCTGCTGAACGTCTCCCTTTGATACGGATTCAGTGAGCTTCATTTTGAGGCGCAGCATTGGATAATCTTTGCGGCTATCGTGTGTTCGTTTATCGTTGATGGTCTGATAAACGGCGATAAAGTAATCGAGATACCATGAGCATCAGTAATGTGGTTATAAAACAATAGACACCCATCGCAATAAGCTGAGTATCAAAATCAATTCCATAGTCAATTAACCAACCGGTAGCTCCTGGCCCAAGTGCGGAGGCGATAACCATCGCAGCCATGATTAAAGATCTCACGGCACCCAGGTGCCGGGTGCCATAGACTTCCGGCCAGATTGCACCGAATAAAGTATTTGAAATACCGTTTGAGATACCGTGCAATATCATATAAATGATTATTGCAGTTGCACTATCCATCCAGCCCAACAGAATATTTCCAATAGCGAGTGGTATCAGGAAAGAAGGCAGTAGCTGCCTTGCGCTCAGCTTATCTATTAGCCAGCCTGAAATCAGAGAGAAAACAACAGTGGTAATTGCAGCCAGTGCAATTGAACCCGCAATCAGCTCACGCGACCATCCTTTGATTTCACCAATGTGTGCCTGATGAAAAAATACTGAAGTGCCAATAAACGACGGAGCGATAACTCCACTCACCATTACCCAGAATATCGGATCTGCCAGTACCTCAGCATGGGTCCATTGCTTTTGCTGCTCTGATGCTTCGTTTTCAGTTGCTTGTCCACGAGGTATCCGTTCTTTTTTCATGAGCAGGACAATACTTGGCAGGGCAACGAATATCATTAGCGCCGCTGCCAGTGCCCAGCTTGCCCGCCACCCGATCAGACCAATCAGGCTGACCATCACCAATGGGAAAACCCCGGACCCTATTTGAAACCCCATTGAGGTAATGGATACCGCCCGCCCGCGCTCTGCCGAGTACCAGCGCCCCATAGCTACCATCGCAATATGGGACATCATGCCCTGGCCAAATAGTCGTAGTCCGAATATTACCAACACCAGCATCCATGCAGATGAGACAAGGGCCATCGCGATACATGCAAACCCAAGTGCAATACATACCCAGAGTGCTACGGTGCTCACGGCATAGGAATCGACCACCCGTCCCAACCACACCAATGTGGCAGCGCTTGCCAGCGTGCCAGCCATGTAGATAATGCCAAAGTCGCCGTGGCTTAATAAAAAGGCAGCTCTAATTTCGGTACTGAATAATGCGATAAAGTAAGTTTGTCCGAAACTTGAAAAAAAAGTCAGGATCAGACCACCCAGTAACCAACGTAAATTACTGCGAATAAATGCCAGAGTGTTCAATCTTGCTTAAAACCTGAAGTAGCGGAAACGCGAATTGCACTGAGCAGCCAGTATTAGGCACAGTGTTAGTGGCCAACGCAACAGATATTTATTGTCGCTGAGTTGGTTTTGCCTCTGCTTTTTGCTGTTGACCTACCCGCGTTTAATCAGTTTTGAGAGTGATCGTGGAAGTGGGTCGGCGCGCCATGGATGGCTGCAAGCGCTATCCACTTCTGCGATCACTCTCAAAATGCCGCAGGCACCCGAAGGCCTGAATAGTCGCAAAAAGACTTTTGGTTACTTTTTCGTCTTTTGAAAAGTGACTCCGCCTGAAGGGCATGTCGTTTTTGGTCTTCTTTCAAAAATGAAGGCCCCCGGCAGGGATGTCCTGTAAGCGCGACAACGCACCGCTAGCCGCGGCGAATTCTCTTAGTTCAGCACAATAGACACCTTGCCTTTGACCTGTCTGTTCATTACATAGGCAAGCGCTTCTGCTGTATCTTTAAGTGGAAATGTTTTATCCACATTAACGGACACACTTCCTTTTTCATACCACTTAAAAAGCTGCTGCATATTCTCTGCAAAAACAGCGGGTTCCTTTTGCGTAAATGTGCCCCAGAATACGCCAACCAGACTGAATTCTTTCACCAGTGCCAGATTCACCGGTAAGTGCGGTATTGTTCCGGAGGCAAAGCCAATCACCAGGTAGCGCCCGTTGCGTGCCATGGCTCTAATGCCTGAGTCAAACAGATCACCACCAACCGGATCGTATATCACATCTGCTCCTCGTCCCGCTGTGTGTTGGCGTATTGCATCCTTTATGTTGATTTCGCTGTAGTTCACCAGATGATCCGCACCGTGTGTGGCTGCCAAAGCCAGTTTTTCCACAGATGATGCCGCGGCAATGACTGTCGCACCCATGGCTTTTCCTATTTGAACGGCGGCAATGCCGGTGCCTCCGGCTGCACCTAACACGACCAGATTTTCCCCTGCCAGCAACTGACCGCGCTGTAGCAGGGCATGATGTGCGGTGCCGTGTGCTACAAGCAGATTGCAGGCTTCTGCTGGCGGGATGGCGGCGGGTATTTTGATCACATGACGGGCATCGATAGCTATTTGCTCAGCGAAAGCGCCATAGGCCGGGCTTGAGCAGATTACTCGATCACCGACTTTGAAACCGGAGCAGGCACTGCCAATCGATAAAACTTCACAGCAGCATTCCATGCCGGGTATAAAGGGCGTGTCGGGTTTTGCCTGATAACGGCCTTGAACCAGCAAGCCATCGGGAAAGTTAACGCCGGCTGCAAGTACTTTTAATAACAGTTGTGAGTCGCTGGCAGTTGGCGTTGCTACCTCTTCGATAGATAGCCGACTGATAGCTCCATACTCATGGCAGACAATTGCTTGCATCAAATGTTTGCTCCGTTTTGTGCAATATTTTTTGCCATGGTGGCCAATGGCTCGACAAACTCATGAACCTTTAATGCACGCTCACTGGATGCATTGCCGTCTCGGCCCCGTCTGGCGACACCTTGTAAGATGGCAGCCAGCCTGAACACACTAAACGATAGATAAAAATCCCAGTGTTGGATTTTTTCAATACCACGACGTTCGCAATAGCGGGCGATGAAGTCCTGTTCACACGGGATACCAAGTGCGTTGAGATCTGCATTGGCAAGGCCGGACATATCGCCAACTTCTGACGGCATGCGTTGCTGCATACAGTGGTTGGCAAGGTCAGCAAACGGGTGACCAAGCGTGGATAATTCCCAGTCCAGTACCGCAATGAGCTTAGGCTCCGTGCGATGATACATCAGGTTATCAAGGCGAAAATCTCCATGCACCAATGAGATCCGTCCGTCATCATCGGGCAGATGATCGTGTAGCCAGTTGATCATCCAGTCCATGGTAGCAATAGTTTCGAATTGCGATGCCCGATATTGTTCGGTCCAGCGCTTTAGTTGACGGGAATAGTAGTTACCGGGTCTTCCGAAGTCGGCTAAACCGGCTGATTCGATGTCAATACTATGCAGATCTGCCAACACCTGGTTGACCTGATCGTAGATGGCAGTGCGCTCGGCTTTGCTGACCTCGGGCACTGCTGAATCCCAGAATGTCCTGCCGTCCTTGAATTCCATGATAAAAAAACAGGTACCCAATACATCAGTGTTTTCGCATAAGTGCAGCATTTGTGGCACCGGCACGTCAGTGGCTTTCAATGCTGACATCACGCGGAACTCACGGTCTACGGCGTGGGCAGATTTTAGTAATTTCCCCGGTGGCTGTTTTCGCAGAACAAAGTCACCGGATGATGTGCTTAGCTTAAAAGTCGGGTTAGATTGCCCACCGCTGAACTTGCTGGCGCTAGCAGGGCCCTTAAAGCCGTCAAGAGTCGATTGCAAATATTCTGCAAGTCGATGTTCGTCAATGGAATGGATACCGTCTGTCATGCGCTGGTATATCTTTTAACCAGATTTCGACCCAACTGATTGATATGTACCTGATCAGGCCCATCCACAATTCTCACTATTCGGGCATATAAATAACTGTCTGCGAGGATGGTGTCCTGACTGACGCCGGCAGCACCGTGCATCTGGATTGCTCTGTCAGTGACCTTACAGGCCATGTTCGGGGCGACGATTTTTATCATGGCGATGAGTTCCTTGGCGGCTTTGTTGCCAAGCTTATCCATCTGGTCTGCAGCCATTAAGGTGAGTAGTCGCGCCTGTTCAATTTCGCAGGCTGAGATCGCTATGTCTTCACGAATTTTACCCTGCTCGCTGAGTTTTTTACCGAATGCCACTCGAGCCTCTGCTCGATGACACATGATTTCCAGCACACGTTGTGCACGGCCTATTAAACGCATACAGTGGTGAATCCGTCCCGGGCCCAGCCTGCCTTGCGCTATCTCAAAGCCCCGACCCTCACCGAGTAGCAGATTTTCAGGCGGTACCCGAACGTTGTCGAAAATAACTTCAGCATGGCCTTCGGGAGCATCGTCGTTACCAAACACCTGCATCGGCCTGACGACTTTCACACCAGGAGTATCCATCGGCACCAGAATCATGGACTGTTGTTTATGGCGATCTGGATTATCCGGATCACTTTTTCCCATCACAATCATAATTTTACAGCGTGGATCACAGGCCCCGGAGATATACCATTTGTGTCCATTGACGATGTATTCGTTGCCGTCTCTGATAATACTGGTCTGGATGTTGGTAGCATCACTCGACGCTACAGCGGGTTCAGTCATCGCAAAGGCTGACCTTATTTCACCTTCCAGCAACGGGGTAAGCCAGGCAGCTTTTTGCTCGTCCGTGCCATAGCGAGCAAATACTTCCATATTGCCGGTGTCGGGTGCACTGCAATTGAAAATTTCACCGGCAAATCGCGAACGACCCATCAATTCGCATAGCGGTGCGTATTCCAGGTTGTTTAGGCCATAACCATACTCGTCTGAGTCAGGCAAAAAGAAGTTCCACAGTCCCTGAGACTTTGCTTTTGCTTTTAGTTCTTCAAGTAGTGGCGGGATTGCCCATCTGTTTTCGGCAGTATCGATTGAGTGTTGCAATGCTTGCTCTACAGGGTAGAGGTTGTCACGCATAAAGCGGTCGACTTTATCGATCAGTTCCTGCGATTTCTCTGAATATTCGAATTGCATAGATGATTCCGGTGAGTGATAGGAGCCTGAAAATCATTGGTACAGTAGCAGGGCAAGTTGCTCTGCGATTAATGCCGGTTTTTCCCGGTTGCGGATTTCAACTTCGGAGTGAAAAGTGACCAGTACTCCCTGCGATTTTTCCTGTGCCTTAAGGACTTTCATGTGTAAACGAATATCCGATCCACTGGGTACAGGCATCAGAAATCGCACGCGGTTGAGTCCGTAATTTAAGACCGTAATACCCGCGATATGAGGTGCTGTTAACGTGCTGCCTAAATAAGAAAGTAGAGATAAGCTTAAGAAACCATGAGCGATGGTGCCGCCCAGTTTTTTAGTTGCATCAGCGTCAGGGTCTACATGGATAGCCTGATGGTCAAGTGTGGTTTCTGCAAAGTGATCAATGCGAACCTGATCAATGTTGAGCCATTCGGTAGTGCCCAGATCGGTTCCGGACAATTGCTGCCAATGGCTTATCAGATCGGCTCTTTGCATTGAATTTCCCTATGAGCTATGGATTAGCTGGCGTTTTTATTCAGGAACATTTCAAGGTTACGCTTGAATTCCTCTGTTTGCATCAGCCTGCCGAATTGTTCGCCTTCGCGATCAATTATTTCCAGATAGTGTTGTTTTCTGGCATTCAGCAGTTTTCGTGAAGTGCGCAATGCATCCACCGGCTTTGCCGCCAGTTTGTCCGCCACAGTGCTTACTGTTTGGTCAAGCATGTCGGAATCCACTAACTGGTTAACCAGGCCAAAGCGTTCTGCATCAATGGCGCTCAGAGGTTCACCCAGTAGTAGCATCTGGGCGGCGCGTTGATGGCCGAGCAGCGCAGGAAAAGTTTCTGAAGATCCAAACTCGGGGCAAACACCTAAATCTGCAAACGGTGCGTGAAAGCTTGCGCCGTGGCTTGCATAGACCAGATCAAAATGAAACAGCATTGTGGTGCCAATACCTATTGCTGCGCCATCGACGGCTGCGACAATGGGTTTTTCGCTGGCAAGAATTGCCTTCATTAAAAGAAACGGAGCATCAAATCGACCGCCACCTTGTTCCAGTGCTGCTGCAAAGTCTGCTATGTCATTTCCAGCGGTGAATATGCCGGGTGAACCTTTCAGCACAATGGCTTTGCAATCATCGTTAGCATTGGCGTTTTCAAAACCTTCGGTGAGCCGCGCGTACAGGTCACGATTTAAGGCATTGAGTTTGTCTCGCCGGTTAAGACGCAAGGTGCAAACGGCACCGTTTGTTTCACTGATAACCGTACTCATCGGGTGTTTCTCCTTTAATGGTTTTTCAGTAGCAGCAGGCCGTCGTTGTATTCCTGCCGCAACCTTGCGCAAAGCGTTGCTACCGATGGGTTGTCATCAATGTTGCCCGCACCATGTCCGGCTGACCAGATGGTTTTCCATGCTTTGGCTTCGTCTCCCAGTTCCTTGCCTAAATTAATATCAGGGTCAGTGGCGGCTTTGATATCAATGCCATTGGCCAGCAGACTATCGGCAAGGAAGTTTGCAGGAATGCCGGAAACTTTGGGGGTATAGACAATATCTTCAGCTTTTGCAGCGATCACCATATTCTTATAATCCGGCTCTGCCAGACTTTCTTTGGTTGCTATAAAGCGGGTGCCCATATAGGCGAGGTCAGCGCCTGCTGCGCGTGAGGCCAGTACTTGTGCCCCGTTAGATATAGCGCCCGATTGAATAACGCAAGTTGTAAACTCGCGGTTAATTTGTTCTATAAATGCAAATGGATGCAGCGTTCCGGCGTGGCCGCCGGCCCCGGCGCTGACCAGAATCAGTCCGTCGACATTGGCGGCTATGGCTTTTTCTGCGTGTCGCATATTTGTGACATCATGGAACACCAGGCCACCATAGCTATGCACTGCATCTACCAGTTCTGATACCGCACCCAGCGAGGTGATCACAATGGGTACTTGTTCTTCCACAGTGATTTTCAAATCTGCTTCAACTCTAGGGTTGGTTTTGTGGACAATCAGGTTGATGCCGTATGGTGCTGCATCCGGGTGATCGGCCAGTGTGCTTTTTATGGTATGAAGCCACTCCCGATAGCCTTCACTGGTGCGCTGGTTGAGCGCAGGAAAAGTACCCACTACTCCATTAATACAGCATTGTGTCACCAGATCGGTCCCTGACACTAAAAACATGGGGGAAGCGATCACCGGTAATTTCAAGCGGCTTTCAAGGTTTTGAGGTAACGGCATAGTGAATTCCGGGGTATGTGAGAGCGTAGTATAATTGTAATACGCTGCCAAAAAAGTATAAAAACTACAGAGTTGGGTCTTTGCGCGGAATTCCTGTTGCATGCGGGACATCCCTGCCGGGGGCCTTCATTTTTTGAAAGAAGACCAAAAACGGAAGCAAAAAGTCTTTTTGCGACTAAACAGCCCCTCGGGTGCCTGCGGCATTTTGAGAGTGATCGTGGAAGTGGATAGCGCTTGCAGCCATCCATGGCGAGTCGACCCACTTCCACAATCACTCTCAAAACTGATTAAACGCGGGTAGATCAAGAGCGAAGTGCAAGAGCAAACGCTTTGCGTTTTTCGTCTGCTTATACTTACTGGACATACTTTTGTATGTTGCCGAAAATATCTCGACACTAAAAATCAGACGCTTTTCCATTTCTTAGATGAAAGT
This sequence comes from uncultured Granulosicoccaceae bacterium, assembly GCA_964574535.1. GTDB lineage: Bacteria > Pseudomonadota > Gammaproteobacteria > Granulosicoccales > Granulosicoccaceae. The sequence goes on from CAZNOB010000053.1 coordinate 28,648, forward strand.
CTGCGCGGTAGAACCAGATGATCTTTAGTTTCCGTAGCAAATTTATGCCTTTTGCAAATACTAAGGTTATTCGACGCAAAAATGCTTAATATTCCAACCACAAGGCACTGTGAAAGTAAGACTCTGCGCGATATCCTCGGCATATTCATGAATATCCGGGTTGGTCGTCCTCTGGCGTCTGGCCCGATGGCTGGCCAAAAAAATAGCACGATCACAGTAGAGCATTCATTCATCGGAGGTCAGTCTTTGTTGCATCTCGCATTACATTTCATTCTCCCATTGCTGCTGGCAGTGGTTTTTTTCCGCAGTCTCTGGCAGCGGGTATTACTCCTGCAGCTGTCTGCCATGGTGATCGATATTGACCACCTGCTGGCTACCCCGATCTATGACCCGCACCGATGCAGTATTGGATTTCATCCGCTACATAGTGAATTTGCGATAGCAGTTTATGTAGCAATATTACTGGGGTCGCTGCCGCATGCATTGGGCAGGCGATTATTTGGTCGCTTTCGTTTTGCCGTCAATATAATAGCGATTGGCTTGATATTGCATATATTGCTGGATTTATCAGATTGCTATTTCTAATCCTGTTGGCACGATAGTTTTCTAGCCCGGATTATTCATGAAATGGCGAGCATATCGTGCAGAGATTTGTTTTCACAGCGTATTTCTTCTTGCGTTGAATACTTATTGATATTTACAAAAGAAAAAATTTGCTGTGGAATCAAAGATCAAGTGAGATGCCGTCAATTTCGTGAATAATCCGGGCTAGAGTGTCAATAATGGCAGGGTAACTGCAGTTGGAGCTGTCGCTATTATTTAGTTTGATCGCCGGATGCCCAGTTACCCTCCTAATAGATATCAAAGGCCGGAAAAAGACGAAGCAAGAATTCGTCGC
>CAZNOB010000054.1:139-29389 GCA_964574535.1 uncultured Granulosicoccaceae bacterium
GCAACCCGTGTGCTGCTAATGCGTGCAACCCGTGTGCTGCTAATGCGTGCAACCCGTGTGCTGCTAATGCGTGCAACCCATGCAACCCATGTGGTGCTGGAGCTATCACCGCGTCACAATTCGTTCGCCCCGCAGGCGTTTACCTGGACTCAGGTGCAATGAGTGGTCAGGCGGCGCTTGGTAAGCAGCTCTGGAACGACACTTCACTTAGCACTAACGGCCTGGCTTGCAACTCCTGCCACAATGGCGGTGCGCTGCTGAACGCTACATTTGCTGAACCGTATCCACATCAGGTCGCAATGCCAACTCAGCAAGCTGGTGTCGGCGCTATCGACATCGACGAAATGGTCAATTTTTGTATGCTGGCCCCCATGCAGGCTGCACCGCTTGAGTGGAACTCCAAAGAAATACTTGCTCTTTCAGCATATTCTTTAGAGCTTCAGTCAACCTTCAACCCTTGTGCAGCTAAAGCTGCAGGCTCAAATCCATGCAACCCATGTGGAGCAAATCCTTGCGGCGCAAATCCATGTGGTGCGAACCCTTGCAACCCGTGTGCGGCAAAGACTTGTAATCCTTGCAACCCATGTGCGGCGAAAGCTTGCAACCCTTGTGCGGCAAAAGCCTGCAATCCTTGCAATCCCTGCGCGGCAAAAGCCTGCAATCCCTGCAATCCTTGTGCGGCAAAATAGTTAGCCGACACTTAAACTGAATACTGATCCGGCCAGCCCGGATCAGTAATTGATTTACGTGACTACTCAACAAAAAAAGAACCCGCTTCACAGGGTTCTTCAATTCGTCACTGCGGCATCAGTCTGTCTAATCGTCAATACTGCTTGTGCCTCTCAGCAAATCGACGAGCCTGGACAGGTTGAAGGCACGCAGCAAATAGATACTTCTGCGGTTCCGGACACGATATTGATCCCGTCCGGCCCTTTTATTTTTGGATCCAGTTCCGACGAGCGTGAGTATGGTTACTTGCTAGATGAGGCAGCCTACGGTCACAAACGCACTCGTGAAGGAAACTGGTACGAACGCGAAGCCGATGTACAGCAAATCACCACCTCGCAATTCTACATAACCACTACACCTGTAACTAATTCGCAGTACTTCCAGTTTGTGAAGGCAACTGGCCATCCTGCTCCCGATGTAGATGAAGCTACCTGGCAAGGCTATCGTCTTGTTCATCCCTATGAGCGAACCCGCCGACACGCCTGGAGCGACGATTCTCCTCCCACAGGTCGCGAAGAGCACCCGGTGGTACTGGTAAGTCATAATGACGCACAGGCATATGCAAAATGGCTGAGTAGCTCTACTGGTCACACCTGGCGTTTGCCATCGGAGATAGAATGGGTGAAAGCAGCAAGAGGTGACAACGGTAATATATTCCCATGGGGGAACACTTTTGCACCTGATCAGTTGAACAGTCACGATCAAGGACCATTTGATACAGTTCCTGTCGGCTCTCGGTCAGTTGCTAATACATATGGATTAATCGACGCCGCAGGCCAAGTCTTTGAATGGATCCAGGCCACTCCCGATGCTCAAAGAGCTTGGGTGAAAGGTGGTTCCTGGGATGATAAAGGATGCGGAGTCTGCAGACCAGCTGCCAGACACAGTCGTCCAATTGACATTAAACATATTTTGATAGGATTCAGACTAGTAAAAGAATGAACACTGCAAACAACACCGAACCGAAAGCACTTCTTGACGCACTTCCAACCGAAAAGCTGCAGGCAATGTTTGATGCAGGCGCGCAAATTAAAGACTGTTATCGCCTGCTACTTAAGAACGAAAGCTATGGCAACATTGTCAGGGAAGTATTAAAAGATCAGGGACAGTTTGTTGAATTCGATCATTATCCGTCTGGCGATGTACACGACAGCGAAACCTATTCCCAATATTTTTATCATGCACACCGCGGATTAAATGGGGAAAATGGTCACTTTCATACATTTCTACGCGCTAAAGGCATGCCAGACAACATACAACCAGCCCCAAATCCCGGTGATGAAAAATGGCCCAGCGGTGATGATGCATTAAGCCATATTATTGCAATCTCAATGGACCCACGTGGCTATCCCATCGGTCTTTTTTCAACTAATCGCTGGGTAACCGGAGAGACATTTTATAAGGCGGAAGATGTCATCGCCATGCTGGATAATTTTTCAATGGACTTGTTGTATCCATCGTGGCCTGTGAATATCTGGATTACCTCCACCATGAAACTTTTCCGGCCCCAGATAGAAGTGCTTCTCAAACAACGCGATTCCTCAATCACTGACTGGCAAAAGGAAAACCCGGGTATTGACGTCTACGAAGACCGCAACCTTGAAATCACCAGTCAACTGAATATAGATGTTGACGAACAACTGGACACTATTTCAAAACTACTGGAAAACCGGAAAGTAGTTCACTAAAAAAACTCACAAAGAAATAAAGGCGCTGTCCCCAGCGCCTTTTTGGTTTACTTCCAAACAATCACTCGCCGTTGATCTTGCATCGCGCGAACTCCACGATCTGTGGCCATTGCCATTGGTGGGTCAATACCAAATACACGATGCAGCGGTTCGATAGACTCATCTTTAAACCAGACAACTGCTACCACTGAATCGAATTCGTTGGTAATTTCCATCTGATGACTGAACACACCGTCGGTCATTGGTGCTCGAATAGCGCAACTACCATAGTCTACATCGAAGGCACCGCCACTCCGATCAAAACGGGTGCAGATCGACACTGTCGCATCCGATCCTCGTGCCGACTCAAGATCGAAATCAATATCGATAACCCTCGCAGTATCAAACACAAAATCACTAGCAACGACCAGGCTTTTTGTATCCGTTAGTGTGTCAGGTGTGATCACCCCTGGTACGGTCACCTCAGGGCCGGCAATTGCCGCACCCTGAGTGGGCTCGGCTGAACCACCCTCGCCGTCCCCGCCACAAGCGGTGATGGCTACGGCCAGAGATACTGCGAACAAACACTTATTAGTCGACCTGCGCATTGCATCACCTCTTAGTTGCTAAAAATCAATTCAGGAGAAGATTGTTCCGGGTTGTACCAGTACGTATTCTTCAAACCGCCAGAACTCGCATACTGGGAGAACAGGTGATATGCATGGCTGATGTCGCGGTACTCGATGGGGTAATCCCACCGTGTTCCAATCTCTAACGCCCAAGGCAGTCCATTACTGGTTTGAAAGTAAGTGTCCCGGCCCGGATCCGAAACGTCATCACCTTGCTGATCATACAACGTTGAATCAAAGGCTTCCGTTGGCGCCTGATTCTTCAGGTGTATTTCATAACTGCGACCAGGCGCTGATACAAAATGCCCGCCATGCCATGCACCAGGCGTGGCAAACAGAAACGGATCTAGCACTCCACGCAATTCAGCCTCTACTGGTTCAAGCATCGGAATCTCTGCTTCGAACTTCATTTCTATGGCTGAACCACAACCCGCTTCTGTTCGATAAAACAAACAAAGCTCACCAGTCCCGACAAAATCCCAAATATTGTATGTCACCATTAAGATGGCTTCTTCACGGCCTTCTTCTATGGCTGAATAACTGACTGACTTACCGTTAATAGTGTATTTAACGTTATCGAGATCAACCTGCGAAGCTTTTACACCCGGTAAACGTACTGCAAATCCGTTGTGGTAAGCAGCACCCACCGCCGCAACCTCACCACTAATACTTACTTTTTTCACACCAGAGTCAGTACTGGCTATGGCAGTCTTCATGTAGACGACCAGGTCGTTCATATCGTAATCACCTTCCAGCGGCCAGTTATCTTCGAACGCCAGTGTAGTCCAGTCAGTTGCAGACGGATAATGATTAACAATAACTTCTTCTGACTGCAGCGCGACCTGGTAATCTTCTACTTCTCCGTCGACCGCGACACCCGTGGACTGCAAACCCGGTTCAGAGGATAGCCTGAAACGCGCCCATGTTTTACCTTCAACCAAAGTCGCTGGTATGTCGATATAGATCGCTTGTTTACCACCAGTAACCAGGACATCGGTTAGTAGTTGATCATCAACATCGAAAGCACCATCACCGCTTAAATCTATCCAGGCACTCAGATAACCACTGGCTGACGCACTGACAATTGCAACTGACTGCTGACCGCCTATAATGTCGGTGGCAAATTGGATTCCGTCATCTTCATCACTGCCACCATTCGCATCGTCAGACAGTGGATAGACAGAACCGTCTGACTCAACATCTATCCATTCTCCAAGATAAAGTGAACTATCTCCGATGCCATGGCGCGCACCATCGCTTTCGAGATAACTACCATAAGAGTCCGGTGCATCACCAAAATCCATTTTAGCGACCGCAATATCTTCAATGGTTGCCAACGCACACCGTGCACCATCATTGGTATTCGATGCCGGCCCTAAGAATAGCAACTCAGCCGTGTAGTCACCTGATCCAATAGCCATTCTAAAGACGGCGCCATCGGAATTTCTACCGATGTACATATTGCCATTCGGATCAAAGTAAGCAGCTCCAAAAGAACCCTTCTCGCCAATGTCACCTAGTTCGCTATGAGCACCATCATCCAGGCTAATACTCGTCAGGATACCACTACTACTTACGGTATAAGCTAATCCATCAGCTGGATTTATAGCCATATCTGCAGCATTTAGAGATAGGGCTCTGCCATCAATGATTCTTGTCATCTGCAAATAGTCAGCAGCAGCCGAATCGAGTTGTATAGAGTACAAGCCGTAGTTAACACCACTTCGGTATACGTAGTATTTATTATTGAAAGGATGGACATCACCAACATAAAAATTCTTGTTAGTAATATTCTTCACATCGAGCTTTTCAATCTGAAAATTGTTATGAATACGAACAGGTGCGCCGCTCTCATAGCCCCACCCATAGATATAGTTATCTTCGGGATTAAAACCGGTTCCGTTGACAGTTTCTCTTGTACCCATGTCGGAGGTTTCGATTCGATATTCACCACTGACAAGATTAATACTAAAAGTTTGCGGCACCTTACCCTGTGTCAGGTAGGCTTGTGGTGAGCAACTATCAAATGGTGCAGACATAACACTTTGAGCAACAAACAAAGCAGAAATAGCCAGAAGCTTTCTCATATAAGACAATTCCCTATTTTATTTTTGATCCGGCAAAACACTGATTACTTCTAACAGCCATAAAAGGCGGGCATAAAATCAAGAAGATCTTAAACACAATGCTCATCAGGGTTTTGGGTCTCGCATGACTACTATATAAATGGCAGCCAAATAGCACCGCAGTTATTCACACAGGGATGGATCTTCAACGTGAAAAAAAGCTGCGGATGTAACAAAGAGTTACTATCGCTGAATTGAACGACGAACATTGCGGCGATGAGGAGTCATACTTAACTAATTTAATAGCGACTACTTAGAAGATTGAGTCGACTTTATGAACTCTGAGACGTACTCGAATTTACACAGGAGAGTGTGTCACGCTAAAAACGTTAACAACCTCACATTCACTGTAAGACCTGACATCTGCACAACGGGATACAGAAAAACATTCCGGTAAAGCGGCAAAGTATTTTAAACCACGGATGTTTCTAGCGTGGCGTTACAACTGAAGACTATTTACCCTGGTGTTGCATAAAATTTCGAGTTCAGAAGCATATAGAGCGGTATATAAGGCGTTGCACGGAATTTTTACTGGATTGAGCCTGTCATCTAAGTGAGATTCAGAAAATGAGTACAGCGCCTTAGATACTGCTATACAGGCAGCGCAGCGGTTCTGGGCCGAAATTTTATGCAACACCAGGGTTTACTATGGGCCACCTGGCCGCGCAAGAGATCACCCGCGCTTTCTGTCAACTAGGCTGGCTATAATCGAATCCGGTGGCGCGTTCTCCATAAAGTAGTCAACAACACCTTCCGCCATGGCCTTGGCAAGTTTCTTTTGATGCCTTCTTGACCGCAGCTTACGCTCTTCGCGAGGGTTAGATATAAACGCTGTTTCCACCAAAATTGAAGGGACATCCGGCGCTCTAAGAACGGCAAAACCACCTTGTTCAACATGTGATTTATGCAAAGTATTGACTTTACCTAGGTGGCTCAAAACCATGCTGCCACACTCAATGCTGGATTCAAGCACTGAATTCTGGGCAAGATCAATTAAAGTCCGAGTCAACGGTTCAGTCGAATCACCAACTGCAATCTCGCCGAAAAGTTTATCTGCCTGATTTTCAGTTTTCGCCAACAATTCAGCTGCCTTTGATGAAGCACCTTTGGTCGACAAGGTAAACACAGATGAACCACGCGCTGATTTTTCCGGGAACGCATCAGCATGAACAGAAATGAGTAAATCAGCTCGACTCGCACGTGCTCTTCTGACACGCTCAGGAAGTGCCAGGTAGCGATCATCGTTTCTGATTAAAACTGGTTTGAAGCCTTTTCTGCGCCTGAGCTTCTTTTCAAGTTCCAACGCAATCTTCAGGGTTATTTCTTTTTCCTGAGTTTTTAAATGACCAATTGCTCCTGGATCTTTACCACCGTGACCTGCATCGATCGCGATAACGATGTCCCTCAAATCTGCGGCATCCACTGGTTTATCCACTTCTACAGCGGTAATAGGCTTCATCCCCAGATCTACCACCAGTCGCTTAACCTTGGTGCCCTTAAATTGATAAACCCGACTGCTTACATCTCCAGGCTTGCCATTTACATCAAGAACAATTCGGAGGTCATCATGATTGCGCTTGCCGTAGCGAATTCGCCGAACTGTACCGCGCGCTTTGAGGTCACGCGACAATAGTGTCGACACCCGACTGGAGGCCAGATCAATCACTATACGTTGTGGGTTATCGAGCACAAAAACTTTGTAACTCGATGGGATGGTATCGAGATCAAGGTGCAGTTTCATACGCCCCTGATCTTCATGGAAATAAACACCGGTTATTTTGGTCTGGTCTGCAACCGCGGTTTTAGAAAAAAGAGCTCCTCCACTGGCACAGACTACTTTCCCGACAACATTCAGAAAGTGCCGTCTGTTGTTTTTGAGGTGTGATTCCACTTAGTGTTGACTCTTCAGCAGTAGACAATTTCCACTGTAACATTTTTGATACATGTTACAGGCGGTACTTCTCTATAAAAGTTAGCAATATAGCAGCTAAAATTAAAGTAAAAATTCATTAAATACCCCCTCTAGTAACCAGTACGTAACACTTAATACCGACACCATGGAGCAGCCACTCGCGCCAGATTACTGCCCGAGAGTGAAGTTTCTAGCAAAAAAGTAAGCTATGGGTTAGTTATATAGATCGATTGAAGGGAATAGTCAGGCAAACAGAGACAAAATTGATCAAATTTCTCCTGGAAAGCTCGATTCCGCAGAGATCACTATTCTCAGTTCAAGCTCAGGAAACACCTGAAAGGCATTAAACCTTGATTTCGAGAACGCGAGATTCGGCATCGCGATGCTGAATATTAATGCTGACGGCTGATATCCCGGCAAGATCGGGAACTCTTTCAGGCCACTCTACCAACACAGTTGTTGAATTTTCCAGCAAATCCCGAAATCCAATGAATTCCAGTTCGTCAGGATCGTTCAATCGGTAAAGGTCCAGATGGCAAAAGTAACCAACCGGTGTTCGATAATCTTCGAGCAGTGTGTAGGTGGGGCTTTTCACCAGTCCGTCATGACCACAAGCGCGCAACAACCCACGGCAAAAAGTGGTTTTGCCGGCACCCAGCTCTCCGCTGAGTGTAATGACCGCTCCCGCGAGCTCGCCGGCTTCAATAAGTTGCCTGGCAAATTCACCGCCAGCAGCCTCCATCGCAGCCTCTCCGTGAAGTACAACCGTGGAGTTCTGTAGTATTGTCACCAGACGATCATTGTTCGTATTCTTCATTCTGGAGATAATGCCACGGGATCCCGCGATCGTGAAGCCGCGCAGTTTCAAAGGACAAAATTCAGAGGACGGATTTACGCACGCCAGATGAGTTGCCCGAGCCTGATTGTTCCGTCCTTTGCTTTTTTGAACTAATGACCGATTTTAAGCGTGGTCAGCTCAGTCATTAAACGTTCAAATATACTGACTCCCACGTTGCCGGTGATCTGACTGAGCAAACCGTCCACTGGTGTAAAATTTACCAGTCGTTCCGCATCAAAAATATCCCGCGCAACTGTCATCTCGCTTCCAATACCATCCACTAAACCATTTTTCACCGCTTGCTCACCGGTCCAGACTAATCCACTGAAGATTTCATCGCTCTCCCCGAGTGCATCACCCCGACCTTCGCGGACTGCAGTTTTAAACTGCTCATGGATATCCGCAAGCAGGGTTTCCATATGAGAGACTTCATCGGGCTTGACTGGTAAGAATGGATCAAGAAAGGCTTTGTTATTGCCCGACGTAATTACACGTCGCTCCACACCCAGTTTGTCCATTGTATCCACAAATCCAAATCCACCACTGCGAACACCAATTGAACCCACAAGGCTGGCCTTGTCAGCAAAAATTTTATCAGCCGCCGCCGCGATGTAATAACCGCCCGAAGCGGATAGATCTTCGATCACAGCGTAGAGCGGGATATCTTCGTATTCTGCCCGAAGTCTTCGTACTTCATCATAAACGCGACCCGATTGGACCGGACTACCACCGGGGCTATTAATTCTTAGAATAACTCCAGCGGTGTTCTCATGTTCAAAAGCTGCTTTGACACCGGCAATAATCCGATTGGCACTGGCTTCCTTACCCGCTGCAATTGTGCCATTCACATCCACCACGGCAGTGTGCATTTCACCATCGGGGAACGCAGAGCTGAACACCCCGTTGCCATAAGCAAGAAACAAAGCGATCCCGACATAGGAAAACCCGAGCAGCTTGAAAAAGATGCCCCAGCGCCTGCCTCGTCGTTGCTCTTTAATGGATTCCGTGGCGATTTTCTCAAGAATGCCACGCTCCCATCCCGGGTGGCGTTCACCCCGTCCTCGCCGATAGTCGTCTGGTACACGTTCGCCATGTACCCATCTTTGGTCATCTTTCATGTTTTGTTGGTCATCCCTATTCGATCGGATATTCAGGAAACAGGTCAGTCCCCACAAATTATCTGACCAGATGGTGAGAGACTTTTATCAGGGAGAAGTATGATCAAAGCTCTACAATGCAACTGCCGTACCCCACATTACCGCAGGTTCTAAGACTGGCCTGACGCGACGGAGATACTTTCACCCAGCTGCGACCAGGGCGTCTCGGCATCTGTTTGAAAACGCAATGTATCATCACCGGACACGGCGGATGGAAAAGCAATCTCAGCGGCATGCAAATACATTCGTCCTGCCACGACTTTCTGGACTTCGCGATTAAGGGCTCGATCCCCGTAGCGCGGATCACCCACCACTGGATGTCCAATATGTGCGGAATGAACCCTGATCTGATGCGTTCGACCGGTCTCAATAGAGACATCCACCAGAGAACAACGACGCCCTGCCTGTACCGGAGTAAATCGCGATAACGCGTCCTTTCCATGGGATCTGTCTACGACCACCATGCGTTCCCCTGCTTCCGGCTGGTTTTTAAGCAGCGGTGCATCAACCACCACAGAATCTTCAAAGCATCCTTTCAGCCACGCTCGATACCGTTTCTCAACCTGCCCGGCGCGCAGTGCCTGCTGAAAATGAATGGATGCTGGCCTGGACTTTGCGAGCACCAGGCATCCACTGGTTTCACGATCAAGTCGATGAACCAGACTGATCGACGTGTCATCGTAGACTCGTTGAATCAGATCAATAACGCCGAATTTTACTCCAGTGCCTCCGTGTACCGCGAGTCCCTGAGGCTTATTGATGACAATCCATTGATCATCTTCAAAGATCACAGTCGCCTCAATCGTTTTAAGCAAATCTGCTGGTAAATGAAGCTGAGTCTCAGTACTGACAGTCACTGGTGGAATTCGCACGTCATCACCCGCGGAAAGCTTGAACCCTGGCTTGATGCGCCCCTTGTTGACACGCACCTGGCCAGTTCGCAGTAAGCGGTAAACCAGACTTCTGGGTACAGTTTTAAGCAAACCCATTAGAAAATTGTCAATACGTTGACCCGCATTGTTTGCGGGAACCACAATATGTTGAACCTGCTGGAACTGTTCGTCGGGTGGTAGCATGGAGAGAATGTCAGTAGTCAGGTTTGAAGAGAACCGAGTTGGCTGCTATATTACATGTCAGGGTTGGAAAAAAATCTTTAAATTGTAAAACAACCCGGAGAAAAAGATCCAGGCTAACCGGTCCCTCATCACCTGATGGAGTCAATCATTCTCCCAGGCAAGGAAAACTGAAGGAGCACCGTTTAGCTACATCACTTCCCGTTCAAAGACGCACTGAAACCAAAGCCGAACCGGCTTTGATCGTCAGAGTCATGCCAGGTAAATATCATATAGATTCCGGCACCACTCGAAAGGCAGCAGTATCAAATGGACGGGCTTCCAAGTAACAACTAAGTAGTTCGGCACCAATAACAAGACGGACAAATCTGCTGACATGCAGTGAGTAACCAATGAAAAGGACCCACTAGTCACCATGCGTGTAAACTAAACACGAGAAAAAGGAACGCATCAGCACGTCCCATTGAAAAAAGGTGCCGTCCACATAACCGGACGATAACCTAAATGAAACGAATGCTTGTGAATGCCACGCAACCCGAAGAACTTCGCGTTGCAATAGTGGACGGGCAAAAGTTAGACAACCTTGATATAGAGAACAAAACCAGAGAACAGAAAAAAGCCAATATATACAAAGCAAAAATCACCCGAGTAGAACCCAGCCTTGAAGCAGTTTTTGTTGACTATGGTGCAGATCGACACGGTTTCCTGCCATTCAAAGAAGTTGCGAAAGAATTTCTTTCCGAGTCGGCACTGAAGGACGGTGGGCGTCCCAATGTCAAAGCCGGTATCCGTGAAGGCCAGGAAATACTGGTACAGATTGAAAAAGAAGAACGCGGAAACAAAGGCGCAGCACTCACTACCTTTATCAGCCTGGCAGGCCGGTTTCTGGTTTTAATGCCCAACAACCCCCGTGCGGGTGGTGTGTCCCGTCGTATCGAAGGTGATGAACGCAGCGAATTAAAGTCAGCCATGAATGATCTGGTCATTCCAGACGGCATGGGTATCATTGTACGCACAGCGGGCGTTGGCCGAACCACTGAAGAACTACAATGGGATCTGGACTACCAGATAAAGATCTGGGAAGCGATACTGGAAGCCGGTGAATCAGCTAAAACCAGCACTCTGATCTACCAGGAAAGTAACGTGATAGTGCGTGCACTACGTGATTACTTTCGTGGAGATATTGGCGAAATTCTAATAGATGAGCAGTCTGTATTCGATCAGGCCAACACATTTATGTCGCAGTACATGCCGCACTACATCCGAAAGCTGAAACTCTACTCCGATGATGTGCCGCTTTTTAACCGCTACCAGATTGAAGGACAAATTGAATCTGCCTTTCAGCGGGAAGTCAGACTGCCATCCGGTGGCGCATTAGTTATCGACCACACGGAAGCACTGATCTCTATTGATATTAACTCCGCCCGAGCCACTAAGGGCGCTGACATCGAAGACACTGCCACCAACACTAACCTGGAAGCATGCGAAGAAATTGGACGCCAGCTGCGATTACGCGATCTGGGTGGTCTGATCGTGATTGATTTCATCGATATGATGGCACCCAAAAACCAGAAACAAGTTGAGAACGCATTGCGCGAGGTTGCCAAACTTGACCGTGCCAGAGTGCAGATTGGTCGTATCTCACGATTCGGCCTGATGGAGATGTCTCGCCAGCGACTAAGACCCTCGCTCGGTGAAACCAGCGAAATCGTTTGTCCACGCTGTATCGGCCAGGGCACCATTCGAACTGTCGAATCGCTCGCTCTTCAGTTACTGCGCTTGCTGGAAGAAGAGACGCTCAAAGAAAATACAGATCGTGTACTGATCAAGATGCCCGTACCAGTCGCAACTTATCTACTCAATGAAAAGCGCGACGCGATAAAAGAGATCGAAGAACGAAACCACGCTACCGCGTTACTGGTACCCGATGTCAACCTCGATACCCCACACTACGAGATTGAGCGCATCCGCAACAATGAGACCGACCATGCAGCTGCCCATGTCAGTAGCCACGAGTTGATCACCACTAAAGAGACCACTTACACACCAGCTAAAGACAAAGCAGAAATCATGGAGGCAGCAGAAACAGCCGCCGTCCAGGGTGTGGTGCCGGTTACCCCGATACCTACACCTTCCCCAAAAGCCCCGGCTGTTACCGCACAACCCGGATTAATCAGCCGTATATTTGGGGGATTATTCGGAGTAAAAGAATCCGAACCAGCCGTCGAGGAAAAACCAGCCGCGACGCGAACAAATAACAATAATCGCAACAACCGTAACAACGGTCGTGGAAGAGGACGGCGTGATCAGTCCCAGAACCGCAGCGGCTCTAACAAACAATCAACGAAGCAGGATCAAAATAAATCTGACGCCAAGCCGGCAACTGAAGATTCGCAGAAGACTAATTCATCGCGCAACAATAATCGACGCGGGCGCAATAATAATCAGTCTGGCCGTAACCAGTCTCGGCAAAACAACAACACAACGCAGCAAAATAACCAGCAAGAGACGAAAACTGCCGAGAATAATCGCGGTTCACAGACGCGTAGCAATCAGCGGCCAAGGCGCGACAACCAACGCGATAAGAGCAGACCGGAAAAGCGCGATAATCAAAAGGTAGAGACCAAATCTGCCGATGAAGCTTCTGTCGAAAACCAAAATTCAGCTACAGCTTCTACTTCGCAGAATAAAAACAACCGGGATAATAATAAGGGCCAAAAAACAGATAATCGCAATACGCAGGCTCGCAACGATAATCGTGGCAGCAGCAACCGTCCGGCTAGACATCGCAACAACGCATCCGTCAAACCAGCAGTAGAACAAAGCGACTCCGACGCAGAGACAAATGATCGCAGTTCAGCATCGTCTGCTAAAAACGCCACAACCTCACCTAAAACAAGCGAAGTTTCCTCTGTGGCCAATGATCAGTCAGCCACCACATCGCATGGTGTGAATCCACCAACCAGCAGCGAATCGCCGCGCACGCCAGCCAACACTGCTGCTAAAGTGGAGACAAAACCGACACAGGATGCATCATCCCCGGATAGTTCATCCAGCGAAAAAACTGCGAAGCGAGGCAACGCTCAACAGGAAAACACAAAGCAGGAAGATCCTGCTCCACAAACAGAAGCCAGTTCGGCTGCTACGGATACACAATCCAACGCTGAAAATCAGCGTCGAACGAACAATGGCAACCGTGGCCCCCGTGGACGCCACAACAGGCGTCGCCGCAAGCCAGCCGCAGCAACTAATGATGGCAACGACAGCTCGGCAACTCAACCGCCTACTTCCGGTAGCTCAGATAACGACAGTCCACCGCAACGCGCAGCAGAACAATCCGGAGCTCCGGCAGTCAAGCAATCCGAAGCAAAGCCCTGGGTAGAAACGAAGCCTGAAGCGCAGGAGAAGCCGCAAAATGCAAGTCATAACGCACCAAAACCTAAACCTGCAGATACTCCGGCAGTTCGGCAAGTGGCTTCCAACAAGCCTTCAGTAACGCCGCCTTCAGCGACTCCATCCGCTGCTAATGGTCAGGCGCCTGCTAGTGCAGCAGCCCCGAAAGCAACACCGCAAGTCTCCAGCGAGTCCGCTGCACCTCAGAGACCGCCAAAGAGTGAGCCAACCTCCAGACCCGCAAACGGTTTACAGCAGGTCGAGACTGCCGCCAATATCAAACGTGAAGCAAAGGCTAATGTATCTGCGATGCAACCGAGCCAATTGAAAAGCTCAGTTCGATCACTGGCAGCCGATACCGCGCGTTCTGCACCCGCCAAACCTGAGCGTCCTGCCGCACCGCCAGCTAAACTACAAAAAGTAGAGACCAAAAAACCTGCGGATAAAAGCATCGACCAGCCACGCTAGAATATTACGCACCTGCAGGAAGCGCCTGCTAACAAGCTCAATTTTCAGGACGATCGCTCAACTCGGGCGATCAAACAGAAGATTCCCTGTCTGGGCCTTGCCATGTGAATGACGGTACGATGATTCGTGGCAGATAGTTGTTCTAACGTTACGAAGATTATCGGTAAAAACGTACCGTCAGGTACAGTCGAAGAGCAGAGCTCCGCCTTGCAACATCACTCAGCTGCCAAGCAGCACCACACACCGCCCCGGCGGAGTCCAACCCCGTTGGGCGAAACGGAGACCACGAATACATCCCCCTGCAAATCACTACTCAACCCCATCCAGATTCGCTGATCGGAGATCGAGTCCCACCAAAACCCAATATCACTCAGCTGCCAAACAACACCACACACCGCCCCGTGGGAGCCCAACCCCGATGGGCGAAAGCGGAGGCCGTGAATTATCGCAACCACCTCGCAAACCACAACTCAAACCTTCATTTGCGGGACTTAAAGGCCTCATCCGCTATACGCAGCATCCAAAAACTAATTACGGTGTTTCCCGGTCACCAAGCCTAATGCCAGCGCGAGCGATCCGCCACAACATTGACCCCGGCCAGGCCCGGTATCAAAACTTTGCCGCTTTGGCTGCAATTTATTCGACAATTGCCTGTCGCGCGTTTCACTTAAAGCCCCAAATTCCAGGTTCTCGACAGTGATGCTGCCCCCTGTTTTTTGCCGTAGTCAGCATTCGAGTACTCACCTCTCGCAGAGCTGAACCTCGGGGTTTGTACACTATCAGCAAGTCCCACCAATGCCGACTCTTTCAGCAGTTTTCGTAGTTGCACGATCCACGTTGTTATCGATTCAGAATAGCGAACGCCCCTCCAGGATGTTGTACCCATCCGCTACCTGTTTCCCCAAAAAACACCATAGCGTCGGCAAGATCAAGCATGACTTTAGGCCTATGGAACGTTTTATGCTCCAGCTACGGCCGGTTTCTGCGACACAGCAGACAGCAAAAACACTGACCGATACTCGCTTTATGAGGCCCGTGCTGTGTAGACGGGTTTGATCCACCACGCAAAACGGATCAGACAAACTTGCTTTACATCTATTTACTTGGAATCGAATCGGAATCTGAACATGCGATTAAAACTTCTGACCAGCGTACTCATCGTCGCCAGTACCCTACTGACCGCATGCGAAACCATGACGGCATCAAAACGTGTGGCCGTTAGTGCCGAAGAAACCTGGGCACTCCTGCCTATGCAGAATCTCTCAACGACACCTTTGGCCGGTAGTCGTGCCAGAGCACTGGTAGAAACTCACTTGCGTGCTCAAGGCGTGACCAATATTGCACAGTACGAAGGCTCACCAGAGCAACCGTTAATCGCTTTATTAGATGAGGCCGGGCAAATTAACGCAGCCAAAAAGTGGGCTAAGGAGCAGGGCTATATCTATGGTGTGACTGGCAACGTTCAGGAGTGGCAATATAAAAACGGCCTGGACAATGAACCATCGGTCGGATTAACGCTTAAATTTATCAATGTACAAACTGACGAAGTGATGTGGGTTGCATCAGCCTCTCGCACAGGCTGGGGCTATAACAATCTGTCTAATGTTGCCAGTAAAACGATCGAGGAAATTTTGGCGGATGTAAGATTTGTAGAGCCGCAACCCGACCGTAGGATCGCTCGCAGCGAGGCTATCACGCCACCTGCACCGGTAGCAGCAACTCCTCCATTTTTGACCAAAAACGAGCCAGATACACCGAAGCTTATGGTCGATCCTTCAGAGGGTGCTGAACCTTCGGTAGCAGCAGCGGTACCTGCAGTTGAAGCAGTCCCTGCGAAAACACCTGAACCGGTAAAGGTTGAAACGCTACTTCCCTCTCCATACGAAAACAACCTCAGGACGACTACAAATCGATGATCAGTTTTAATCTGCCGTCGTCGGCGGTACAAAAACATAAGACAGGGTTTTCGTGGTCCAAAAAAGGGGCACCGAAAGGTTGGTCGCAAAAGATCATCGAACTTGTCTTCTTCGCAGGCATAGTTCCGTTAATCGGGTTCCTGTTCTTCCCGCATGACCCCGTCGGTATGAACGCCGGGTTTCCGTGGTTTATTCTGCCACCTGTTATATTCGCAGCGCGATATGGAGCCGTCTGGGGATTTCTCTGCGCGCTTGCAGCATCTGCTGTTCTCGCCTACCCGTTCGCCGCCTATACCGGCAACCTGTCACAGCTTATCGCTTTGGGTGTGGGCACCACAATACTGAGCATCATTGTTGGCGATTACGCCAGTGCTGGTAAAAAACAAAGTGCTCAAGAGTATGCAGAAAACCAATACCTGCGTCATCGCCTGAAAGAATTCTCCAAGGACTATCACATACTGAAAGTTTCACACGGTCAGTTAGAAGAATTCATGGCCGGACAGCGGCTGAGCGTCAGACAGGCTTTGCAACAGTTAAAGCCATTACTGACTACAAACAGTAACGATGAGATGCAGGCCAGCGCTGAATTAATGGCAGTGTTTGCGCAGTTTGGTGCGATACAAGTGGCTGGCTTATATGGGGTAAAAAGTCGTGATCGACTTAATCCACGAGCCGTAGCTACTCATGGTGATATGCCGGAACTTCCACTTTTTGATCCTTTGTTAAAGCTTGCAATAGATAGCCATCAGCTGGTCAGTATGAAGCTTGAAGCTCAGGCCAACGAAACCGGGGAGAGCGACTTACTGGCTGTGGTACCAATTGTAGATTCGCATGATTATCTGCATGGTGTACTGGCGATCAAAGACATGCATTTCATGGCGTTCCAACAGGAAAATCTAAATGTATTAGCCTTACTGGGAAGCTACATCGGCGATATGCTGACTCGCTCCAGAAGCGTAGGTGAATCACGCAGCGGGTGGTTCCTGGCTGAACTCGATAATGCAATACGTTTCGCTACCACTAATCGGGTGCAATCATCACTACTGGCAATCAAGCTTAAGAATACCGATCAAACTCAACTGGTCGCAGATTTTCTGGGTTCAAACATACGCAGTCTTGATAGCTCCTGGCAACCCTCCTCCGCTGCCGGAAGCACCACTGTTATCTTGCTTATGCCATTAATGAATAAAGATCAATGCAAAGCCTATATGCACCGTATAGCAAAAAAACTTTCAGATGAACACAATATCGAGCTCGACAATGTTGCCTCAGACCTTCAAATGAAGCAAATCAGGAAGCGGGATACTCGCGATACTTGCCTGAGCTTCGTTAATAAAGTCGCAGGCTTCACTGAGCCGAAGAAAGAAAAGAAAATAAAGGGGTGGCGCAAACGTGTTGCGTAGTCTTTTCGGAATACCTTTTCTACTGGTCGCTCTTGGCGTAGAGCTGGTGCTAGCCACTCAGCTGTTAACTGACCTGGGTCTGTCGATCACTCGCAATGTCTGGTTGCTGGCACACGCCGCAGCAAGTATTCTGGCAGGCATTTGTATATCGTCGATGTTATCCAAACTGGTACCGGGAAAACGGCTACCACTCATACTACTCTTCACATCGATCGGCCTGTTCATGCCTTTCATCGGGGCATTGGGCAGCTGGCTATCAGTGACATTTGGCGCTGTACTGGCCAACGGTCGCCATCAACACAACGAATTCTGGCAGTTTACCAGTAATGCAGACTTACCTTTCGCTGCACCTATAGATCGTCCACTGCCTAAACTGGATAGCCGTGGTTTTGTCGAGCAATTAGCTTTCGATACCGAAACCGACAAATTATACAATAAGGTATCTGCCTCCAGACACATTCGAAACAGTCAGTCAGCTCCAGTATTGAAAAAAGCCGTAGGCCACTCTAACGAACGAGTTCGTCTGGTGGCTTATCAGATGCTTGATAAGAAAGTGAACAACCTAAATCGCGAGATACAGCGTCTCGAGTCAGATGCACGGGTTTTAGAGGGCACGGGGAAATCGAATATTCACTTACAAATCGCAAACAACTATTGGGAACTCCTCACTCTCGAAGACGATGAGCCAATTGCACGTGAGGAACTTCTGAGCAAAGCGGCATCACATGCCGGACAGGCTCTTGCGATTGAACCACGTAACGTCAATGCCCATTTTACGCTTGGCCAAATTCACCTCAAGCTGGGTGAAAATGAACAAGCCACCAATTCCTTCGAAAGAGCGATTGAACTCGGGATTTCACCAGACAAAGCTCTGCCCTATATCGCTGAAGCCGCGTTTAAATCACGTAACTTCAAAAAGGTGCAGGAATCACTTGCAGCAGTCAGCCCTGCATTTCGTACCTACCCTCCCATGTCAAACGTAATTGAGTATTGGGCATGAGTAAATCCCCAAAATTTAACCCTGAACAACATGCAAATGTTTGTCTGCTGCTTGAGGGCACTTTCCCCTATGTCAGAGGAGGGGTTTCCAGTTGGGTCAAACAATTAATAGAAGGGATGCCCAATCTGACTTTCTCTATAGTCTTCCTTGGTGGTAGTCCTGATGAGTACGGTGAACCTGCTTATGATATTCCTCCCAACGTAGTTCATATTGAAAATCACTTTTTAATTAGCGCCGACAAGGAACCGGTCGAGAAACGAAAGTTCTGGGATCGTAAAGCCGACAAATCACAACTATTCGAACTCAACACAAAGCTACACGGAGACCTGGCAGAAACTGAAGGGTCGTTAAACTCAGCGACAGCCCGCGGATTCACCACGTTGTTAACTAACAGTGAAGCCATTACTCGTACCGATCTGCAGCACAGCGATGAGGCCTGGGAATCAATACGCGAAAAGTATATCGACGCCCCACCCGGGCTCGATTTCAACCACTTTTTCTGGACTGTACGCACCATGCACAGTCCGCTGTTTACCCTGGCCAATATCGTAAACAATGCTCCACCAGCAGACATGTATCACTCGGTCTCGACTGGCTATGCTGGCTACCTTGGGGCAATGTTAAAGCAAAAAACAGGGTCGCCTTATATCATTAGTGAACATGGTATCTACACCAAAGAACGCGAGATTGACCTCGCGCATGTGGATTGGATTCCAGATGATCTGGACCCGTTCCGTGTTGGACTGGACGATAACATGGGCTACCTTCGACAAACCTGGATCAGATTTTTCAAATCTCTGGGTAAGATGGCTTACAGTTCAGCAGACCACGTCTACACCCTGTTTAATGGTAATCGACAACGACAAATAGAAGACGGGGCCAACGAAAAACGGCTCACCATCATCCCAAATGGTGTGGCCATCGATAAACTTCGAACCAAACGACGCCCTGCCGATGCGCCCGTTCCACCGGTTGTTGCTTTGATTGGTCGTGTTGTTCCAATCAAAGACATTAAGACCTTTATACGCGGTATGCGTATTGTCTGTACTAATGTCCCCAACGCGCAAGGCTGGATAGTTGGACCCGAAGATGAAGATCCGGATTACGTACTTGAGTGTTGTGCGCTGATCAAAAGTTTTGATCTGCAGGATTCTATCAAGTTACTCGGTTTCCAGCAGATCAGTGATATTTTCCCCAAAGTTGCTCTCACCGTCCTGACCTCAGTCTCTGAAGGACAGCCACTAACCACACTTGAAGGCTTCGCGGCAGGTATTCCGGCAGTCACCACTGATGTGGGCGGTTGTAGCGAATTGATTTACGGTGGTTCCGACGAAGATAAAGCACTGGGAAGTGCAGGTGATATCGTCCCTATCGCTAATCCAGGGCTATTCGCCGAGGCAGTCACTCGCTTGTTGACCGACACCGCTAAATGGAAAGCAGCCAGCAACGCCGCAATCAGTCGCGTGGAAACCTACTACGATGACAGGAAGATGCTGGATCGATACTACCAAATCTATGCAGACAACATAAACGCTGCCCGAGAAAGCGCTAACGTGCAAAAGGCAGGAGGATTTTAAAATGGCAGGTATCGGATTTGAACTAAGAAAATACCTGGATGATGATTCTTTCACCGGTACACTAAAAGCCTATGGATTCGCGGGACTGATTAGCGCTGGTCCGTGGGTGTTGTCCATCTTAGGCGTGATGCTGATCGGTATTGTAGCGATCTCACAAAAAGTGGGAGGGCAAGAGGTAGAACAGTTCACCACCTCGGTCACCTGGATCATGGGAACATCCCTGATTCTCTCAGGCTTTCTGCAACTGGTGTTTACCCGCTACATTGCCGATCGATTGTTCGAAGGGCGTGATCATCTAATTAACCCCAACTTATTCGGTGCTCTGCTATTAACCACAATCGTTAGCGGTGGTTTCGCAGTTGCTGTTATGACGACACTATTTCACGAATCACTTGCGTACGAAATGTTGATGGTGGCTAACTTTGTCACTCTGTCTAACATATGGATACTGGTTATATTCGTTGCTGGTCTGAAGAAATTTAAAGTCATTCTTTATTCGTTCTTCTTCGGCTATGCCACCACAGTCCTGTTATCGATATTGCTGATACCTTATGGCATCAGCGGATTGCTAAGTGGACTTTTAATTGGACACGGTATTCTATTTTTTCTGATGCTGGCAGTTATAATTCCCGAGTACCCGATCACCCAGACAGTTCGTGTAGATTTTCTGAAACGACGCGAGATATTCCCGGCACTGATCTTTGTCGGCGTGTTCTACAACCTGGGCATCTGGATTGATAAATTCATATTCTGGACCTACCCGGGCACCTCGGAAGCGGTTATCGGGCCGCTGCGGGCATCGTTAATCTATGACTTGCCAATCTTTCTTGCCTACCTGTCAATTATCCCGGGCATGGCTGTTTTCCTGTTGCGTATCGAAACTGACTTTGCTGAGGCATACGATGGTTTTTTTAACGCCGTAAGAGGCAATGCCAGCCTGCAGGAAATCGAAACGCTCGGCAACGAGATGATTTTGGCAGTGCGTGAAGGTATTTTTCAAATAATAAAAGTTCAGGGAATCACTGTCCTGGTGTTGTACATGCTGGGTCCGAAAATCGTTAGCTGGCTGGGTATTTCAGATAAGTTTATTCACCTTTATTACATAGATCTGGTCGGCGTTGCGGCGCAGGTTCTGATGCTGGCTGTGTTAAATGTACTTTTCTACCTTGACCGATTGAAAGATGCATTCTGGCTAACACTGACGCTGTTAATCACCAACGGCTGCTTCACATGGATATCAATTGAACTCGGTCCAATCTACTACGGCTACGGATTTGGTCTGTCAATGACACTGACGGCATTTGTCGGAATCTTCCTACTTTCCTCGGAGCTTGAAAACATTGAATTCCGAACTTTTATGCGCCCACGCGATGCAACCACACATTAGTCAGTGATTCTCTGGTGCACGGAATACAAATAACTATGCAAAACCTAGTAACTAAATCCCTGATGCGTCTCTGGTGTCTAATGCTGTTGTTTGTCGCCAGTCTGGCGATAGCTGAAAACGGCGGTTCCGTGGCGTTTTACTACGGTGCCAATCTTCCGGTTAACGCGCTATCCCAGTTTGACCGACTGATTGTCGAACCGGACAACGTTAAACCCGGGGAACACCGCGAACTCAAGCGCAACGGCTCGGCCACTTTTGCCTATCTAAGCGTTGGCGAGGTAGGACCACACCGAGGCTGGTTTGATCAACTATCAGAAGAGGCAACTTTCGGTACTAACCAGGACTGGAACAGTAAAGTAATGGATCTTGCCAGCGCCGAATGGCAAAGATTCCTACTGCAACGAGTCAGTGAACTGGTCAGCCGTGGCTACGACGGGCTGTTTCTCGACACTATGGATAGTTATCAGTTATTCGCAAAAACCGAGGCACAAAAAACGCAACAGCAGCAAGGTCTGACTAACCTGCTGTATCGCATTAAACGTAAACATCCGGATATACGGCTGATTGCCAATCGGGGCTTTGAAATCATTGATAGCATCGCCCCCTACCTCGAGGCCATGGCCGCGGAATCACTCTACGCAGGCTGGAATAACGCAGAACAAAAATATACCGACGTACCCGAAAATGATCGCTTGTGGTTACACGGGCAGCTATCCGGAATACAAGCTGAGTATGGAATAGATATTATTGCCATCGACTACGTGCCCGCAGCTGAACGCAGCAAAGCACGCAATGTCGCAGCAGACATTGCAGCACTGGGATTTATACCGTGGGTCGCCAACCCTTCACTCGATTATGTGGGCGTCAGCATCCTTGAAGTCATACCACGTGATGTCCTGATGATATTTGATAGTCGCGAAAACGGTGAAATCGAAGATGCCGAGATTCACACGCTGCTGGCTATGCCACTAGAGTATATGGGTTATGTCCCGCAATATCATGATCTGGCTAAAAAACCACTGCCGAAGGAAATCTTAACGGGCAGATATGCCGGCATCGTGATGTGGCATAGCTCTAATAATATGCCCGATGACTACTCGGCCTGGTTGACTGAACAGTTTAACAACAAGGTGCCGATGGCGTTCTTCGGCTCACTTGGTATAGATCCAACTGAAACACTGTATGAATCTATTGGTGTAAAGCAGGTTCCTCGAATCGACCAATTCTCGCTTGCGCCTTTAAAGAACGACGCTCTGGTCGGCTACGAAACCCCGGTGCCTCCCAGAGTAGACAGCCTTACATTATTGTTGAAAAACGAATCCTCCGAAAACACTGTTCATCTGACGTTTGCAGACAAAAACAATACTGAGGTCGACGCGACTATTACCGGCCCATGGGGCGGCCTGGCCCTGCATCCTGCGATCATTGAACTGGATATCGAAAAAAAGCCAAGCTGGATTATCGATCCCTTCACTTTTCTTAAAAAGGCCTTGCAACTTGTCGACGCACCGATGCCGGACATCACTACAGAAAACGGTAATCGGCTATGGTTTGCCCATATCGATGGCGATGCTCTACCCTCGTGGGCCGAATTACCCGGCAGAAGGCTGGGAGCTGAGGTAATCCGTGATGAGATTCTCGCGCCCTACGCACTCCCGCATACCATCTCTATTGTGGAGGGAGAGATCAATGGCATAAGGGCCTACGCTGACCGACGCCGAAGAATGATCAATATCTCGCGTGAAATCTTTGCCATGGATTCTGTAGAACTCGCATCCCATACCTGGAGCCATCCCTTTAAATGGACAAAAATAAACGCCGGTGACAGCAGCGGTAGATATAACTTGCCAGTCGGGGATTACAAGTTTAACTACGAGCGCGAGATTGCCGGCTCCATTGCCTATATCAATAGTGTTCTGGCTCCTCCCGGAAAAGAAACCCGGGTACTGTTATGGACCGGAGATGCGATCCCGCCTAAAGCCGCAATGGAGGTTGTCGAGAAATACGGGCTGCTGAATATGAACGGTGGATTAACTGTTATATCCAAAGCCAGGCCCTCGGTGAGTGCAATTAGTGCAAACACTCGAATGGTGGATGAATACGTTCAAGTTTATGCACCAATTATGAATGAAAACGTTTATACCAATGACTGGACTGGACCATTTGACGGCTTCAGAGATGTCATTGAAACTTTATCGATGACCGAGCACCCTCGTAGAATTAAACCCGCTAACATTTACTACCATTTTTATATTGGCACAAAAGCAGCCTCGCTACGCTCACTCAAAGAAGTCTACGACTGGTCTGTTGAACAACAACTACATCCTGTGTTCGCTAGCGAATATATTGAGAAAGTACCCTATTTTCGCACCGCAGGTGTTGCTCGCTATCTGGATGGTCGGTGGAAAATCAGTGGCCTTGGCCCGATCCGGTCACTGAGAACATTAAAACAAAACGCCTGGCCTGATCTTCTATCAAGCCGTGACCTGGTCGGCACCAAAAGAGTTCATGATGGCATTTATATTCATACAAATGGTGCAAATACCATAAAGTTTCAAACTCAAACAACCAGGCCTCAACACCCTCACCTCGTCGCAGCGAATGCGAAAACGGACTACTGGCGTCAGCGCGGCAATGGCCTGATCAATTTCCGTCTGTCAGGCCATACTCCGGTAATTCTCGAACTTAGTGGTGACAAACGATTTTGCGAAATCCGCCAAAACTACACGGCCCTCAATGGTGTACTCACCACTGAAGGTAACACCAGATTCACTTTTCCAACAAAGGATACCGGCGATGCAGTTATCGACTGTCAAACGTGAAAGCCTGATCCCTCCAGCTTATCTCATTAGTATTGCGTTGTTACTGCTGGTTGCTTTCATTGTTTTGATACCGTCACGCGAAACGTTTTCGTTCTCGCAGACTAATCGAACCGATTTCGCGACCAGTGATATTGACGATCTGGATCTGGCTTATCTAAAGGCGCGAGATGCCGCCGGTGATCTGTCAGCCAACGAGATGCGCAGCGTTATAAAAAGTATGATTCGTGGCGAGAAGTGGGCACAAGCTCAACAACTACTGACGGATCGACCGGATATTCAGCTCGATGGAGCAGACGCTTTTTTGTTGCGCCTTGAAGTTGCTACTGCGGGATACTTTGGCGCAGGTAATGAAGCACGCAGCGCTTCGTTTGAGGCCAACCTCACCAGTCTGCTTACACAGTTACTGGATTCTCCTTCACTGCATGATCGCAACACCCTTGGCAGGTCAGCGCAGATCAGTGCAGAACTCAAACAACCGGAACTTTCTGCTTCCTACAATTTATTGCTTGCCACAGCTGACCGCAGCAATGCCGTTCACTACCTGGAACAGTGCGCACGCATCCTGGCCAATTACGAAATGCATGGTCAGGCGGCAAGTTGCTATCGCACAGCAATTGCAAAATCGGCAAACCCGGACAAAACGTTTTCACTAAAGCGTCAGCTGGTCAGCGTTTTAGCTGCCGGCGGAGACAACCTTGCGGCGACAGCGGAACTAGAGTCGCTGGTTCGCACCACCCCCAGAAAAGCTACTCAGCTAAACCAGCTTGCCGAACTGGCACTCGCATTTGAACGCCCGGACCTGGCCTACCCGCTCTATGCCGAGATCTCACAAATTGACACTGAACGCGCAGTGCTTTGGCTGGAAAAAGCAACGACCTGGGCCGTGGCCTCAAATTTACCAGGGCTGGCAGCAGAATACGTGCTGACCATTACCCAACTGAGTGACTCAAAGCACACGCGTGCTCTCACCAAGCGCAGACAAGCGCTGTTACTTGCTGCCGGTCGCAACGAAGAAGCTCTGCAAACACTACATGAAAGAATTCGTGCGCAACAAGATAGTGCAGAACTGCTGATCGAAGGAACAGCACTTGCCAGTAGCATGGGTTTAACGCAACAGGCAAAGGAATGGAATACCGCGCTTCTTGCTATCAGACCTTTTGATATAGATGCAATGCAGCGACAGATAGATCTGGCACTCGCAAACCAGCAACAGGATGAAGCGCGTTTTTGGGCTGAAAAGCTTATCGACATCGATCCTTTAAACAAGGATCATCGACTCAAGCTTGCGCAGCTGGAAGAATGGAGCGGCAATATTCCTGCAGCGCAGGAGCATCGAGAATGGCTGGCTACCTATCACCCGACCACCGCCAACGATCAGGAGCTTGTCAGACTCGCAGAGCTTAACTGGGATGCTGCAACCGCCGCCAACGCACTACGCAGAATCGCCGGCCGCGAGCAGCTAAGCACCGAGAACATCATGAAGCTGGTCAAGCTCTATGAACAGGATGGTCGGCCAGATCTGGCATCTCGTGCTTTGAGCGACATGATGAACGGAGGTCAAAAGGACGCTATTCTGCTTAGAGAGCAGGCCGCACTGCACAAGCGCCATAAAGAATATGCTGAATCCCTTCAGGCCTGGCAGACATTCGCAACGCGCTACGGCCAATCCAGTGAATCTTCAATTAATCAAATGGAACTGCAATGGCGTTTGAAAAGAGAAACTCAAGCTGTCGCCGCTGCCGCCAATGTTGAGCCGCAATACCTTGGGAATGCCACCGACTATCAATTAAAACTACTCACAGAAATCGGTTGGAGGCATCGAAAACCAGAACTCGTGGTTGCTGCCGCACCATACGTTCAAAGACTAAATCTTCAGGGTCATGAGCGGATCGTGGCCCACCGACGTATGATACAGTCGTTAGTCGACAGTGGCGACTATGCATCCGCAATTAAGTACGGTGAAAATCAATGGCGCGAAACCGGCGACCTTGAATTTTTAATGACTTCAATGCATCTGGCACTTGACGAAGATGTCTATCCACACAAAGAGCGTTACCTCGACGCGAACGATGATCTGACGGAGCTCAGAAATATCCCTGACTACTGGATCACTGTCGGTGATTACTATAATCGAAACGGCGATACCCAGGCTGCAATTGAAACGTACGAAAATACACTAATGGTTCAGCCAGATAATGCAGAAGCCATGACAGGGCTGCTCTGGACTCTGCTGGCCGATGAAGGCAACAATACAAAACTAAGTGATGCCCTCGCCCGCTACGAAACAGCCGCAGCGGAACTACCAGCCGCATGGGCTCCGTTTGCCGTAGCCCATATGAAGATCAAACAACCGAAAGCAAGTTTAAGATGGTTCAGTAAATTAATGGTTAAGGATGATCACGACTACAACATCCTCCTGACATTCGCCGATGCGCTGGAACAAACCGGTCATGTCACTCATGCATTTAAAGTTCGTAGTTATGCACTTAACAAGCTCCGACCACTGGCGTTGGCTCAAGCTGGTGAAAATACCAATGAATATGCACGCGACTATGTAAATCTTCTACGCAACTACGGCAGCGCGGGAGAAAACGAAGTCTGGACTGAACGCCTGGTAAGAGAGTTGCCTGGTGAGTCCTCCAACGAGCTTGCATGGCGCCGCGAGCTGGCAGCTTCATGGTACCTTGCAACTCAGCGTAGCGATTACGCAAGGCTCATATTAACCAAATCGCATGAGAAGCGACTGGAAACCCCTGTTTGGCAACAACTCGCACTTGCATTGCAGGAAGACGACATCGGATCAGTGAAAGAAATCCTGGCCAGCGGCAAGGAATTGTCCTCCGGAGATCAGATACTGGCCCTGCGCTCAGCTGGTCGCGAAAAAGAAGCTTTCGCGCTGGCTAACAACGTAATCGAAAACGGCAGAGGCACCGACAGAGATTCTGCTGAAGCCCAGGTCATCGCGCTAAGAAATAGTCGCCCTGGTTACACCTCAGGTGCCTTGAAACAACGCGAGATCGGTAGCCTGGATATCACTGAGAGCGGCTTATCACTGAGACATACCCTTGCGCAGTCCGATTTAGGATTCGGCGTTGACTATAGTCGCAATCACCTGGCTTCCAGCAGAATAAACGTAACTGATTCGGTAGAAGACGATATCTCCGTCTCTGCATACCTGGGTAACTCCAGGCATAGTGGAACAATTACAACCGGAATTAACACGCAGGGATCCGAAGATCTGCAATACGGCGCCGGGAAATATTTCCTTCGTGATCGCAAGGGTAGTAAAGAGCTGAACACCGAAGTGTCATTCAATGAAGTCCTGGTTGACGGCAGCGCCGCAATGCGACTGGCGGCAAAACAGGATCGCGCTGAACTCGCCTATCAGCACGCTTTAAGTGCCAACGAGTTCGTCAGAGTTACAGGCAACTTGAATGAAATCACCAGTCGAAGTTCAGACGAACGAATTTCACGCGGCGCTGCTGCCAGTCTGGAGCTCGGGACCACCGGGTCATTCGGAAGTAACAGCTGGGCCATGGGTGTGATCGCCAGCGGAAGCACAGTTCAGGAAAGTGGTGCGCTGCCGTTGGATGCGCAGGGTATACCTCGGTTCACTCAAAGCCCTGTCATCAGAACTGAGACAGTACAACAGCTTGCTCTTAGTGCATCGCTATTTCGCGGGGGAATAAACTCAGACTATCCACAAGCGGCATCACCTAGATACCACATGAGTGCGAGAGTCGGTCACAACTGGCCGGCCGAGTCTATTGCGCTGCAGGTACAGGCTGGCGCAGGCTTCAGATTATTAGGCAATGATGAGCTCAGTTTCCAGGTCGCTCATGATCGAAGTGTGGATACGTTGCTTCCTGAGACATCAAATTCGACTGTAGGTATTCAATATCGCAATCACTTTTAGTGATCAGGGCATGAGAGGGTGCGGGAGGCAGCTTCGATGGATTGGTGGCTTCCGCTTTCGCTCAACGGGGTTCGGCTCCCACGAGGCGGTGCGTGTGGCTTTAGGCTCCTCCCGGACAGGAGCGGGTCGATCGGAGTTATAATCGGGTCTACCCCACTGCCACTTCCAACTGTTGACCTCAATGAACATAGCGATTCTGAATTTATCCAGCCCCGATCCTGATTTTGATCAGTTCGGACCCGCTTCAACGATAATCAGGCAGTGGATCGCCCCACACTTTTCAGAAGCCAGTTTTTCAGAATTGGCCATATCCTGTGGGACCGCTCTGCCAGCACCAGACGATTATCAGGGTTATATTTTGTCTGGTTCGGAAATAGGCGTTTACGATGATGCGATATGGATGGAACCACTAAGTGAGTTCCTGATTAGCCTTAAGGCCGCCAAAATACCGGTATTCGGCATTTGTTTCGGCCATCAAATAATGGCCGCGACTTTTGGTGGTTCAGCTGCAAACGCGGATAAAGGGTTTGTTGTCGGTGCCAAAGAGTACAATCACAATGGCCAACAGTTTGCCGCGCATGCGATGCACCGTGATCAGGTGATTGATATACCATCCGGAGCAACCGTCACCGCATCGACCGCCTACTGCCCGGTAGCGGCATTAAGCTATGATTTTCCTGCACAATCAGTGCAATTTCATCCAGAGTTTCAAAAGCATCTGGTGGAAGCTGCCATCAATATATTTGAAAACAATTTAATCAATAGCGCAGAGGCAAAAGTCGCACGCGAATCGATCGACAAAATTAATGTTCCCACCGATCTTTATGCTCGGGAATGTGCGCAATTCTTCAGAGACTCACTTGCCCGGAAGACAGAAAATTAAGCAGCGGTGAGTAGTTCGCTGTCGCGTACCAAAAAGGACATCCCTGCCGGGGCTTTCATATTTGAAAAGACCAAAAACGAAAAGACTGGGCAAAAACTAACGAACGCATCACCATTTAGTCAGGCAAGAAACCTCTTCGGTGAACATTCACGCTACGCAGACGCCCGGAAGATGATTACAGCCATCACAATACTGTTAATAAAACAACAACCTGAACATAGATATTAACTGCACGGACTCTTCGTTCTGCCTTACAATACCCGACTCTTTTTCAGCACAGTATAAAAACTCAGTGACCGTCTTTAACAGCGCCCTTGGCGACCTTAAGCTGGCTCGCTGGCCGCAAATTGCCAA
>CAZNOB010000055.1:0-25623 GCA_964574535.1 uncultured Granulosicoccaceae bacterium
ATGAAATCATTCGCGGCAGAATGTCTTCTACTGTGGGAACGCACTGACGGTACATTTTCACGATCAATTTAGTGATATTAGTATGACTATACGCTTCAAATGATCGAAAAATCGCCCTCACCAAAGCACTATTTCGATGTACAGAATTCTTCCGCACACACGCGGCGGGATGCACTAGCGATCACATGTTTAACAGGACTTATAATCTTCGATGCTTACTTTTCCCTGTGCTACCAATTGAAGGTGCTGTCGGTTCACTGAATGGTTCCCTTGAATTCTCTCACTGGCTTTTGTAATGGCTGTGGAGCTTCGAGATTCAATGGCGCTGCGCATATGATCATCCACTGTATAGCACGAAAGTAACGGCTGACTTTTTCTGGAGCCACTGAATTCACATCGTTCACATCCGGTAGCATAGGTATAAGTTTGTGCTTTGTGTTTTGAGAGTGGGTGATTCTCAAGCCATTGCATGTCTTGACCATTTAGCTCGTATGAATGGGCGCAGTGTGGACAAACAAGTCTGCTGCTCTTCAAGTGCACTATGTTGCGAAGACTGGTGGCGAGTTGTTTTTCATTCACTGCGCTGTCGGAAAGTTGTGCAACTGCCTGACTGCAAGACTCTGCTGTGATGAAAACAGTAGCGGACTGATAATGTGCGAAAAGATTGCTCATTACCGCCGTGTTTATCGAGCAAACCCAGTCAATGAACGTGGTGTCAGCGTATTGAGAGGCAAGTCGGGTAATCAGTTCCGCATTGGGCAGGTTTGCGAGTGAGAGTTGACTGATACGCGCAAGCTTCTTTACATTTTTGTGCTCTATCGATACGATTTTCTTTTCAACGCAGTTTAGTTCGCCAAGTAGTCCGTAATAGAGTGGTTGCAGCAGACTGATTTCACTACCGACGACCAGCGTGATACCGGCGTTGTGCTTTGAGTATAAATGACGAAGCGCCTGGATTTGTGTGGTGTCCAGTGTGGTTTGATCCAAAGTGTCCGGAAGCTGGCTGGCCGCCTCAATCTTTATTGAAACATTGTGACCGCTGATGGTGGGGTAGTAGCTGCACTCAAGTGAGCATAGTCCGATGGAAAATCTCTGGGTGAAAGCATTTTCCCCATAGACGGGATCGTCGCTAGTACTGTTGAGACCACGAATTTCCGCAATCAGATCAATTGCGAGATTTGCAGAGTCAATGCGAGTTTCGTCCAGTTGGCCGTTGTGTCGTTGTCGAATGCGGCATATCCCGGCATCTTGCTCAACATGGATTTCTCGCACTCCGGCATCGATAGCGTTGGTAACAAGTGCTGAGAGTTGTGGACGATTATCGGCAATCTCGTCGTTCTCAGCGACCGAACCATGTGGCACTACCATTGGGTTGTGAGCTGACGGCGCACTCGACAATTTGCTTGATTTACGCATAGGTACCCGCGAAAAAAATTCGGTGAACCTATTGGTTATCGGCAGACCTGGGCGGGGGTGTTGTCTTTGCTCGTATTATTCATAACAGTGCGGTGAATAATGCGAATGCGGGTTAAGTGAGCCGGTTGCGGGAGAAGGGGCGTGTAAGGAGGGTTCGCGGTGTATCGGGTGAACCGCCCGGACAAAGCCGGGCGGAAGCATCGTTGTTATTTAAAGTAGATGGGCTGGACTTCACCGGAAGCTATTTTTTGCTTCCAGATAGCCGGGCCTGTCTGATGCACCGCTTCGCCGTGGCTATCAACCGCCACAGTTACCGGCATATCCTTCACAACGAACTCGTGAATAGCTTCCATACCCAGGTCTTCGAAGGCGACTATTTTTGCCGCGGTGATCGCTCGAGAGACCAGGTAGGCTGCACCGCCCACGGCCATTAAGTAAACAGACTGGTGTTTTTTGATGGCCTCGATGCCACTGGGCCCGCGCTCGGCTTTGCCTATCATGCCAAGCAAGCCAGTCTGCGCGAGCATCATCTCGGTGAATTTGTCCATGCGTGTCGCGGTGGTAGGGCCGGCGGGACCAACGGCCTCATCGCGTACCGCATCAACCGGGCCCACGTAGTAAATCATTTTGCCGCGCATATCAACCGGGAGTTCTTCGCCGCGATCAAGTATTTCCTTGATACGTTTGTGTGCCGCGTCGCGGCCGGTCAGCAGGGTGCCCGACAGCAAAAGAGTTTCTCCGGTTTTGAAAGTTCGGGTTTCTTCTGCAGTAAGCGTATCCAGATTGACGCTTCGTGCGCTGGGACCGATATCCCAGGTTATTTCTGGCCAATCACTTAACTGAGGTGCAGTTTGCAGGGAAGGGCCATTGCCATCCAGAACAAAGTGGGCATGGCGTGTAGCTGCACAATTGGGAATCATGCTCACTGGCAGTGATGCCGCATGAGTGGGGTAGTCAGCAATTTTGACATCCAGTACCGTGGTCAGCCCGCCAAGCCCCTGTGCGCCAATACCCAGTTCATTCACCTTCTGGAATAACTCCAGCCTTAGTTCCTCGATGCGGTTGGATGGTCCT
The DNA here is from genome assembly GCA_964574535.1 of uncultured Granulosicoccaceae bacterium. Lineage (GTDB taxonomy): Bacteria > Pseudomonadota > Gammaproteobacteria > Granulosicoccales > Granulosicoccaceae. The sequence goes on from CAZNOB010000055.1 coordinate 2,491, forward strand.
CGAGCTTTTAATTCGTGGATATCGATCGGGTCCATCAACACCTTTTTGGCCAATACTGCTGACTTTTCAGCTGTACCGCCGATGCCAATTCCCAACATCCCCGGTGGGCACCAGCCAGCCCCCATGGTGGGAACGGTTTTGAGTACCCAGTCTACTATGCTGTCGCTGGGGTTAAGCATCACCATTTTTGATTTATTTTCAGACCCGCCACCCTTGGCTGCGATATCGATTTCAACCTTATCGCCGGCGACGATTTCTGTATGGATGACGGCTGGAGAATTGTCACGGGTGTTGGTGCGAGTGCCTGCAGGGTCGTTGAGAATTGACGCACGCAGTTTGTTATCCGGATGCGTATAGGCGCGTCGAACGCCTTCATTGATCATTTCGGAGGGGGTCATCGTGCCAGCCCAGTTGACATCCATGCCTACCTTTACAAACACAGTGACGATACCGGTGTCCTGACAAATTGGTCGATGCCCTTCGGCGCAGAGACGCGAATTGATGAGGATTTGTGCCATCGCGTCTTTTGCGGGCTTGGATTCCTCGCGTTCGTAGGCGGCATGAACTGCATCGACAAAGTCTTTCGGGTGATAGTAAGAAATAAACTGCAGCGCATCTGCAACGCTGTCGATCAGGTGATCCTGGTGTATTGTATTCATGCCAAGTCGTCGTTATGAAGGGTTTGCACTAATATAGCGTTTGTTCCGAGGTTTGGCATCTATCTATTGGTAAATAGGTGCCGCATAGAGCTGGATTGTGCGTACCCGGCGGCATACTATTACCTGCGAGCTTGACTCATATAATTGCTTGTGGATTAATTAATCCCGAACCAAGGTGTTGACCCCCGGACCATTTGATCGTGATTGCGGCAACCACAGAAAATATAACCTGCGAATGCGCTAATTGGCGTTGGCGAAACTGGCAACCAACCGTATGCCCGCTTGCTTTGTTTTCTGATTCCAGCATCTTTGCCCCAACTCATGAGTCCAGCAATGAAATCCAGTCAAGGTTCCCGATCTCCCCTAGGGACTAAATCCAGCTCTGAAAACCCGACAGGGTCTGAATTAAAATCAGAATTACCTCCCTCCGTTGAAACACGAGAAATAGTCACCCGCGAAATTTTGGCAGATTTGGATACTCCCCTGTCTGTCTATCTTAAAGTGGCGAACTGTGCCAACAGTTATCTGTTTGAGTCAGTGACTGGTGGTGATAAATGGGGACGCTACTCGATTATCGGGCTGCCCTGCCGGGAGCTGATCCGCGTAAACGGAAATCATGTGGTGCACGAACGTGATGGCGGGCAAGTGTTTAGCAACGATGTTGAAAATCCGTTGCGTTGGCTCGAGGCGTTCCAGGCGCGGTTCGAGGTGAAGGAAGTGCCGGGGCAGCCACGTTTTGTCGGTGGGCTGGTGGGGTATTTTGGCTACGAGACGATTCGATATATTGAACCGAAGCTCGGTGAGGCATGTTTGACGGATCCGCTGGAGACACCGGATATCTGCCTGATGGTCTCTCGGGAAGTTGTAGTGTTTGATAATCTGTCCGGCAAATTAATTATTGTGGTGCATATCGATCCACAGCAACGAGCTGCCGGCGAAGCACGTCTTTTGGAAATTGAACAACAAATCAGAGCCCCGTTGCCTGAATTGCCACTGCACAAGCCAGTGTCACTTGAAGAGTCTGATTTTGTTTCGCAATTCGGGCAGAACGGTTTTATGGCGGGTGTTGAACGCATTCGTGACTATATTACTGCCGGTGATTGTATGCAGGTAGTTTTATCACAGCGTATGTCTGCTAAGTACAGCGCAACAGCGCTTGATCTCTACCGTGCGCTGCGCATGTTAAATCCTTCGCCGTACATGTATTACCTCGATGTGGGCGATCATCAAGTGGTGGGGTCTTCCCCGGAAATTCTGGTGCGACTGGACGACGGCGAGGTCACCGTCAGGCCGATCGCAGGTACTCGACCGCGTGGTGCAACTGATGAAGAGGATCAGGCGCTGGAAGAGAGTCTTTTGAACGACCCGAAAGAACTGGCTGAACACCTGATGCTCATTGATCTGGGTCGCAATGATACTGGCAGAATTGCTAAAACAGGCACGGTAATGCTGACTGAGAAAATGTTGGTAGAGCGTTATTCACACGTGATGCACATTGTGTCGAATGTTAAAGGTCAATTGAAAGATGGTTTAACAGCAATGGATGTTATACGTGCCACATTTCCAGCGGGAACCGTCAGTGGTGCACCAAAAATACGAGCAATGGAGATCATTGATGAATTGGAACCTCTAAAGCGCGGAGTGTATTCCGGTGCGGTGGGTTATTTATCATGGAATGGCAATGTGGATACAGCCATAGCGATTCGAACCGCTGTTGTTAAAGATGGTGAGTTGTCTATTCAGGCAGGGGCAGGGGTGGTCTATGATTCAAACCCGCAAAGTGAATGGGATGAAACCTTAAACAAGGCACGCGCTGTATTTCGTGCAGCCAGTCTGGCGGAGGCAGGATTCGATAGTAATTTATTGCGTCGATATCAAGCGAGTGTGAAGAAAACCTCTGATCAGGAGGCACTCTAATGTTGGTGATGATTGATAATTACGACTCCTTTACCTTTAACCTTGTGCAATATTTCGAAGAGCTGGGTGCAAGAGTTGATGTACATCGTAACGACACCATCTCTGTGCCGGAAATTCAGCAGCTAGATCCGCAGCAATTGGTAATTTCACCCGGGCCTTGTACACCGATTGAAGCGGGAATTTCTGTCGATCTGATAAAACAAACGGCAGGTAATGTACCGTTGTTTGGCGTCTGTCTTGGGATGCAGTGTATAGGCGCGGCCTTCGGCGGACGGATTGTTCGAGCAGGCGAAATAATGCACGGTAAAACATCACCGGTTTTTCACAATGGCACGGGGGTGTTTAAAGGGCTGCCCAGTCCGGTAACCACAACGCGTTACCATTCCCTGGTGATTGAGCGAGATAGTTTGCCAGAATGTTTACAGGTAACAGCGTGGACAGTAAATGAAAAAGGTGAACTCGATGAAATCATGGGCGTACAACATAAGACCCTTGCTGTAGAAGGTGTACAGTTCCATCCCGAATCTATTCTGACAGAGCACGGACACGATATGCTGAATAATTTCTTACAAGGTGTTGGCAATGACTGAGCCCCTGGATATACAGAAAACTATCGCCAAGGTAGTTGATGGCGATAATCTATCACCGTCAGAGATGGTAGCGGCAATGCAAAAGATCATGTCGGGTGAATGTGGCGATGCCCAAATTGGTGGTCTGCTGGTAGCGCTTCGAATTAAAGGGGAAACCGTTGATGAAGTAGCCGCTGCCGCCAGGGTGATGCGCCAGCTAGCGAGTGGCGTGCACTGCGAATCAACTGATTTAATTGATATCGTCGGCACCGGCGGTGACAGCAGCAGTACCTTTAATATCTCCACTACCAGCGCTCTGGTAGCAGCAGCAGCCGGACTCAAGGTAGCCAAGCACGGAAACCGTGCTGTCTCCAGTAAGTCCGGTGCAGCTGATCTGCTGGAAGTGGCGGGGGTGAATATTGAGCTTGATGCCGCGCAAGTCGCAAAGTGCGTTGACGAAGTGGGTTTGGGTTTTATGTTTGCTCCAAGACATCACGGCGCAATGCGTCATGCGATCGGGCCGCGTAAAGAGCTGGGTATGCGCACCATATTCAATGTGCTGGGGCCGCTGACAAACCCTGCTTCTGCGCCACGCCAGATCATGGGTGTCTATAGCAAAGCGTTGGTTGAGCCGATGGCGCAAGTATTAAAAAAACTGGGGAGTGTGGGGGCAATGGTGGTGCATGGTGAAGACGGCATGGATGAAATTAGCAACGGTGCAGTTACGCATGTCGCAGAGCTCAAAAATGGTGAAGTCATTACCTATGATATCGATCCACAAAAATTCTCTATATCACGCACTGAGATCAATGAAATAAGGGTGACTAGTGCAGAAGAAAGTTTAGCAATGGTAAAGCAAGTGCTGGCAAACACTCCGGGAGCAGCGCGCGATATTGTGGTATTAAATGCTGGTGCGGCCATTTATGTGGGCGGTAAAGCAGATACCCATCAGCAGGGGATAGAGCTCGCGTTGCAACTTCTGGCTGATGGCAGCGCGGCAAAAAAACTGGATCAGTTGATTGCCTGCAGCAACAACTGTTAGCTGTACTTTTACAATATCTGTATTTTATCGGATTACCTCAGTTGCAATGAATAAAGATACCCCTGATGTATTAAAAAAAATCCTCAAACGTAAAGTTGAGGAAATCGCCGATGCCTGCGAAGCCGAATCCCTGAGTGCGATTTCTCAGCGGGCGGCAAGCGCTTCATTACCTCGTGGATTTCTATCGGCACTACAGGCAAAGGTTGCAGCGGGCCATTCAGCTGTTATTGCAGAGGTCAAAAAGGCGTCACCCAGTAAAGGGGTATTACGTGCTGATTTTGATCCTGTTGAAATTGCAAAAAGTTATCAAAGCGGTGGCGCGGCTTGCTTATCGGTTTTAACAGACAGAGATTTTTTTCAAGGCAGTGCGGAGTATTTGCAGGCAGCGCGCGAGGCCTGTGAGCTACCGGTGATTCGGAAGGATTTTATAATCGATCAGTATCAGGTGTACGAAGCTCGAGCAATGGGTGCTGATTGCATATTATTAATTGTTGCCGCACTCGGAGATGCAACGCTGGCAGAGCTATACGGTCTGGCGCAGCATCTGGATATGGATGTGTTGATAGAAGTGCATGATCAAGAAGAGCTCGAACGAGCATTGCAACTGGCGCCACCGATGATTGGTATTAATAATCGCAATCTGCGCAATTTTGAAGTTTCTCTAAACACTACACTTGGTATGCTGGACAGTGTGCCGGATGATTGTTTACTGGTGACTGAAAGTGGCATTTTGGCACCGTCAGATGTTGCATTGATGCGCAAGCATAACATTCATGCTTTTTTAGTCGGCGAGGCGTTTATGCGTGCAGAGTCTCCGGGTGATACCTTGCGTGCCTTGTTTGGTTGAATGCCTTGGTTGATTAAACCGGGCGTTGTGAAATAAAAAGGCCCTTGAAAAAGGGCCTTTAAAATTTTATTACTGTGTTGAAACGACTATCGTGTGCCGTAGATCACCATGGTTTTTCCACGTGCGTGAATTAAGCCGCGATCTTCCAGGTCTTTCAGAACGCGACCTACCATTTCCCTGGAGCAACCAACAATTCGTGCAATCTCCTGGCGCGTGATTCGTATCTGCATACCATCGGGGTGAGTGATTGAATCAGGTTGTTGTGCCAGATCAAGCAGTGTTGAAGCAACACGTCCGGTCACATCCAGGAATGCAAGGTCACGAACCTTGGTGCTGGTTTTACGCAATCGTGCGGCCAGCTGTGTCGATAGTGCAAACAGGATCTCCGGCGATTGCTCTGCCAGTCTTTTGAACTGTTCGTAATTTATTTCTGCTACTTCGCATTTGTTGCGCGCAACCACCCACGCACTGCGTTCGCTCTCTTCGTCGAAGAGACCCATTTCGCCAAAGAAATCCCCATTATTCAGATAGGCGAGAACTATCTCGCGGCCCTCGTCGTCCTCAATAACAACGCTGACAGAACCGTCAACCATGTAGTAGAGTGTGTCCGGCTTATCGCCGTGGTGAATAATGGTGGTCTTTGCCGGATATTGACGGCGATGACTGTGGCGTAGGAGTGTCTCCAGCCATTCCGCTTTTTGGGGCGCATTTCTTGGTGGAAGCATTGGGTCCATTCTCCAGGGGTAATCTTGTTTAAGACGTTTCGGGAATAGCTAGAGCAAAAACTGTTCACAGTATTGGTGTCAGTTTCAAAGCGGGTTGATTTTCTGTGAAGTCGGTCGAATTCGATTAACAAAAACCGGCCCATTTGTGCGCTGGTGCTAAGGAATAAAATGCAAGCAAGAGTGAAATGGCTCGATAACATGAGCTTCGTTGGAGAATCGGGTAGTGGTCACAGCATGGTGATGGATGGTTCTCCGGAACATGGTGGCCGTAATCTCGGCATTCGACCCATGGAAACCGTCCTCATTGGCCTGGGAGGATGTTCTGCCTTTGATGTCATGTTGATGTTGAAGAAATCGCGTCAACAGGTGAGCGACTGTGAAGTGTTGCTTGATGCAGAGCGGGCAGATGCGGTGCCGGCGGTTTTCACGCGTATTAAACTGACTTATCTGGTTAGCGGCACAGGCTTATCAGAGAAGCAAGTGAACAGGGCGGTGTCTCTGTCTGTTGAAAAATACTGTTCCGTCACCAGAATGTTGGAGCAGACAGTAAAAATTGAACATGAAGTGCGAATTGAAGGGTTGGCTGAAGCAGAATAAAGCGGCTTGTTAAGAAATGTTGCAGTGGTGCACAAAATGAACAATGTGGTTTACAATGCTCGTAAGTCATTAATAACTGGTTAGATAGTTAGGATGGCTTTGATTGCGGAGTTGCTCGAACAGTGTTAGCATTACTCCGTGAAGTAACGATTTCCTCCTCCATCCTCCTAAGGTTGGTTAGACGTGGCCTTACGGCCACGTCGCTTTAATTCCAGTGATTTCCAGATCGGAAACACTTTTTCGGTCAGCAGGTAAGCCCTGCTGTTCTCCGCGGTTCGCGGAAAATTAAACAAAATTGCTCATTTCAGTCCCTCCAGGCCTTGTGCTACGGCGTTCCTTGGCCTATAGTGGAGGGCTTTTCCGAGCATTATTGCTTACCCCTGTGTGACGGAGTTTCAATGAAGACCTTTAGTGCCAAGCCAGCTGAGGTAAAACGTCAGTGGTATGTCATTGACGCAGAAGGCAAGCCTCTTGGCAGGCTGGCCAGCGAATGTGCACGCGTTTTGCGCGGCAAGCATAAGCCAGAGTACACGCCTCACGTTGATACAGGTGACTACATTGTTGTGGTCAATGCTGACAAAGTGGCAGTTACCGGTAATAAAGCAACTGATAAAATGTATCACCACCACACAGGTTACATTGGTAATCTGAAGTCGGTGAGCTTTGAAAAAATGCAGGAAAAATCACCAGGTCGTGTTATCCAGCTTGCGGTCAAAGGCATGTTGCCTAAAAACGCACTGGGTCGCGAAATGATTCGTAAACTTAAAATTTACTCCGGCACTGATCATCGCCACGCGGCACAGACGCCGCAGCCGCTGGAGCTCAGGTAATCACCATGGCAGAACACTACTACGGCACAGGCCGCAGAAAAACTTCCAGCGCTCGCGTTTTCATGCAGGCTGGGAAGGGCGATATTCTCGTCAATAAGCGGCCGCTGGATGAATATTTTGGTCGTGAAACAGCACGAATGATTGTACGTCAGCCACTCGAAGAGCTTGATATCGTTGGTAAATTCGATTTCAATATCTCGGTTGCCGGTGGCGGCAACAGTGGACAGGCCGGGGCAATTCGCCACGGAATCGCTCGCGCCTTGCTGAAGTATGATGAAGAAATGCGTGGAGACTTGCGTAAAGCAGGGTTCCTGACACGCGATGCTCGAAAGGTTGAGCGTAAAAAGGTCGGTTTGCGAAAAGCCAGACGCGCTACGCAATACTCAAAGCGCTAACGTTAATCAATATCAGAAAAAAGCCCGCATATTGCGGGCTTTTTTTTGTCTGCGCATTAGCCTGAATTATTCGCGGTAATCGACGGCATCTCACTTGATCTTTGATTCCACCCAAAGGAAATTTAAAGTGGGATTTTTTGCTTTTGCAAATATCAATAAGTATTAGACGCAAGAATAAACTGCACTGTGGAAACAAATCTCTACGCGAAATGCTCGCTGTTTCGTTAATTATCCGGGTTAATGATTCTCAGATTTATCGCAGTGAAAACGCAGGGGCCAGATTGTTCAATGATTCAAGGCTGTGTGCAGAGGTATAGAGATCCAGATACGGCTGCACTGCCAGCAGGCTTTCATCAACAGCAAGAACAGTGTTTTCCTGCGGTACAGACCGACCTAGCAGTGGGTTTACCCAGACCAATTTACGGCAAAATTTTTTAACTTTTATGATTTGCTCAGTGAGTTGATCGGGTTCGCTACTGTCGTAGCCGTCACTGAATATCATTACAATGGTATTGCGGTTCACGGTGGAGCTTGCATGCTGTTCATTGAAGTCTTGCAGAGATTCTGCGATTCGTGTCCCCCCGAGCCAGCCGGATGACAGGTTTTTTAGTTTTCTTTCAAGGCGTCTGGTATTTTTATCTTTGAGTTCATTGCCAATTGGCACCAGGTCAGTGTGAAACGCATAGGCGTCGATATCACTAAATGCCTGAATTAAGCCGCGCGCGAATCTCAAGAACAGATAGCTGTAAATTTCCATTGACTGGCTGACATCCAGTAGCAGCACAAACCTTGGCGGTGTTTTCCGTTTGTTTTTAAAATGCAGAGTAAATGGCCACCCGTCATGCCGGTAACTCGCTCTGGCTGTTCGACGCGCATCCAACGCACCGGATTTACGGCTGGCAACAGAGCGCCGGCGTGTTCTTTTTTGTATTTGTCTGGCGAGGGCATCAACCATTACCTCTATGCGCCGCATCTCACGTGGGTTGAACACGAATCGAAAATCTCTTTGTCCTAACACTCGAGCGTCACTGGCGCCTCCCGATGAAATTTCAGTTTCCGTGGGGTCGAGTGTGGTGGCGGCCCTTAGTGCCTGGGTTTCAGAAAAATACCCAAGGCCTGCAGCGGTGCCGGACTCTTCCTGGGTATTGATGCCCGACTCGCCAGGCAAGTCTGCGTCATCAACGGGAGAGCCGAACCAGTACTGATTAAATAGATTAGGGAAGAGATCCCAATCGCGTTTCGAGTGACAAAATACTGAACGCAGGGAGATTCGCAGTATTCGATGTGACTGGATTATCGGTGTACAGGTTATTTCATGTGCCAGTACTGATTCTGTAGTGCTGATTTCAAAGCCGTTAACTTTAAGTATTTCTATAAAACCCAACAGTCTCGACCGGACGGTATCAATTGGCATATCGGTCAGATTCTCTCTATGGGGTATCACTTAACTTGTTCAGCCAGTCATGATTTGCCAGTTCCAGGTCTGCGCGGGTTTTTAACAAACAGCCTAACGTTGCTTCAATTTGGGGCAAAGAGTTCTTAAGATCGCGGGTTTGCATGTGCATCAGTGCAGCGGCCCAGTCTAGTGTTTCTGCGACGCCCGGTGTTTTCTTTAAGTGTTCAGAGCGAATTTTCTGCACAAAATTGACGATCGAGTTTGCCAGTGCTGACTCGAGTTCCGGAAGTTGCGAGTTGAGAATCTGTAGTTCCTTCTGGCGGTCCGGGTAGTCGACAAAGTGAAACAGGCAGCGGCGTCGAAGTGCATCACTAAGATCGCGTGTTGCGTTGGATGTTAAAATCACAATCGGTTTATGTGTTGCGGTGATGGTGCCCAGCTCTGGTATCGTAATTTGAAAATCGGCCAGCAGCTCCAGCAAAAAAGCTTCGAACTCATCGTCGGCTCGATCAATCTCGTCGATTAACAATACTGCTGATGCGGATGTTGTGATTGCCTGTAGCAGAGGGCGTGGCAGTAAATATTCCTTACTGAAAAGTTCTGCTTCCAGAGCGCGACTGTCAATTTGCTCATTTTCACGCAGCTTTATCGACATAAGCTGGCGTTGGAAGTTCCACTCATAGAGTGCGCTGTTGGCATCGAGCCCTTCGTAGCATTGTAAGCGAATTAGCTCACACTGCTGCATGTTGGCCAGCGCTTGTGCAACCGCGGTTTTCCCAACCCCGGCATCCCCTTCCAGCAGCAGCGGGCGTTGTAAACGCTGGCACAAGTGAATCACGGTAGCGAGTTCTGTATCGGCAATATAGCCAGCATCGGCCATTCGTTTTTTTAGCTGATTAATTTCTTCCAATGCACAGGGCTCCGTTTCCGCCGGTATACAAGTTCAGTTGTTGATAGAGCAGTAGATCGCGATGTCACCACGCGGCTGGTGTTGTTGTTGTTCAGGATTTAGAATGAATATACATTAAATTTAAAAACCCGGGATGTGAATGATGGATACAAAAGGTCTTTTAGAATCAATGCTGGCAGATGGAAAAATCATTGCTGAAAATTCAATCAATGTGGCACAACAGAAACTGGGTGTTCCTGATGAACCAGGTACAGAGCGGGATGCAATGCTTGATGGTATGCAGAAAGGGGTGTTGACCGCAGGCGCTCTTGCACTATTACTCGGAACCGGGGCGGGCAGACGATTGACTGGTGCTGCAATCAAACTCGGTAGTGTCGCGGCAGTTGGCGGTCTGGCGTACAACGCTTATAACAAATGGCAATCCCAACTGCAGGAGAGCAGCGGAGGGGTATCGAGAGTAGAGCCCATGCAACCCAAATCGGTCACTGTGGATCAGCAAGACGGTGAAGCCTTTGATCAGCAAAAAAGTGTGGTGCTGGTGCGGGCCATGGTGGCTGCGGCGAAGGCGGATGGCCACGTTGATGATGCTGAGAAAAAATCGATGTTGCAACTGGTCGACCAGCAGCAATTTGATACTGAAACGCTTGAGTTTCTTAAGACACAAATCAGTACCGAAGCCACTGTGGCGGAGATCGCAGCTCTGGCCGAAACTCCTGAGCTCGCCAATGAAATGTATCTTGCCTGCCGAATTGTGATTGATACCTCAAACGCTTTGGAGCAGCAGTGGCTTTCAGATCTTGCTTCAGAACTCGGCTTGTCAGATGAGTTAGTCGCTAGTCTCGAAGCGCAAATCGCCTGAGATTCTGGCTCATCGGTTCTTGCCTAACGAAAGTCCTTCGCGGACGCAGTACTGATAATCTGCAGCACGAATATCCGCATCTGATAGAGGTGCGAGGACTAAAATCACTAAATGTAAAATTGAGAATTCACGCAATAGCAGCTGTGGCTATTGAGATTGTTTACACAAATATTGTAACTCGATAGCAGCATTCGGCAATCGGGTCGAGTAGTTAGGGTGTGATGTGTTTTACGGGTGCACGGAAGACATCCGTTTCATGTAGACAAAGAATGTGACTGAAATTTATAAGCGGTTTATGCGAAAAGGTGGCCTGCTAGTGCTTGCGCTAGCCGCATTTATGTGTGCACTGGTTTATGCCTGTTCCCTTACATTGAAATATCAACAGGAAAGCTTTGTAACTGAAGCCCGCAATACGGCAACAATTATTCGAAGCGCAATGAATGTGGTTGACGGTGTCGCTACCTCACTCAGGGCATTGCAAGGTGCTCGGTCAGACCAGACTCAGTCAGATTCATACGCACGTGCCGTTATGGGCGACTACTCGTTTGTCAGTGGCTTTGGGCGCTTTGAAAAAATCAGCGCGGACCAGTTTTCCAGCTTCTCCCGGAACTATCAGGAGGGTGCCGAGCCTGCTGTTGTATGGTGGTACGATCAGGATGATAACCGCATTACTAACGGTATTAATAATCGGTTGGGTGCGGTTACTGATCAAAGTGTTCAATATTACCCTGTGACTCAGCTCAAGAGGCAGGAGAGCACTGTGAGGAAAGCAGATGTAGAAAGTCAGCAAAATCCCACGGGTCTTGCTAGTCAGTCTTTAACGGGTTTTAACCTTGCGTCACTGGATTATGTTCGATCTGCTATTGGGCAGGCGCGGGACTCCGGTAAAACGGCTTTGGTGAAGACCCCGAAGTTTTGGCCCGGTGATCAATCTATACTGGCGATACGAACTACCTATCTTAATCATGATCTGCCGACGGCATTTAAAGATCGCAGAGAGCAGATTGACGGCGGCTACTGGATTGAACTGGATATTGCTGGTATGGCGGAAATGGACGATTCGTTCAATGCTATGGGCATTAAACTCGATTTAATGGAAGAAGTCTCAGAGTACTCAATGGCATCCTCCGGGTCCGAAACACTCTACAATCGTCGCGCTGCGAAGACTGGTTATATTCTGGCTAACTGGTTTGCACCGCATGAGTGGCTTAATACTTTTTCAGTTGGTGATCAAACTTTTACTGTTGTGTTGTCCCGCGAACGTGGCTTGACTGGAAAGTCGTTGGTGGCATCTGTTCTTTCCACACTTTTGTTTCTGGCGCTCGCTTGTTTGATTATAAATTTAAATAACAAACGACGCCGTGCTCAGAAACATCAGAGACTACAAAGCGAGAGACTGTATCAAGAGCAGCACAGAGCAGCGGTAACGCTTTCTGCTATTGGTGATGGTGTTTTAACCATTGGTGTGGATCAATCAGTTCAATATAATAATAGTGCAGCAGAGAAACTGCTGGATATCCAAAAAGGCAGTATCATTGGAGTGCCGGTTCATTCCGTAATTCGTTTACTGGACGATAATGGTGATTTGCTTTTGACTCAGGGAAAAAACGACTGCGAGTTCTTTGGCAGCGATGAAGTGGTTGATTGTGAGCAGAATCTGGTGCGATTAGATGGCACCTCAATGGCTGTGCACTTAACGGTCTCTCCGCTGCTTGATATCAGTGGTGACCGTAGCGGTAGCGTTATAGTGTTGCGTGATGTAAGTGCGGAAAAAGAGCTTAGGACACGTCTTGAGCATCAGGTTAATCACGATTCACTAACCGGTCTCGCGAATCGCTTTCAGTTTGAACGCAGTCTGGGTGCTCTGTTCGATGAGAGGCAGGAAGATAGTCAGCACGCTTTGTGTTTTATCGATCTTGATCGTTTCAAACAGATTAACGATACCTGTGGGCATGCTGCCGGTGATGAACTTCTTGTGCAGTTGGCAGTCGCGCTAAAAGGTAAAATAAGGTCGGAAGACTTGTTAGCTCGACTGGGTGGTGATGAGTTTGCAGTGATACTGAAGAATTGTGATGTGGAATCTGCTGATAATGCGGCAAGTCGTATTCATCGATTTTTCAAGACATTCCATTTTGAATACGAAGGTCGTGTATTCCCTGTGCGCAGCAGTATTGGCCTGGTGCCATTCCTTCCGTCGTCAGCTACACTGAGCAGTGTTGTTTCTGCGGCTGATGCTGCTTGCTATGTTGCAAAGAAAAATGGACGTAATTCTGTTCATGTTCTTACAGTTGAAGATGCGCAGAAATCTAGTATTAGCAACGAAGAGCTATGGATGCCACGGATTCAGGATGCTTTGGAGCATGACAAGTTTTCCCTCTACATTCAACCGATATGTTCAATTGCCAATAGTTACAGGGGCGATGCAGCCCACCATGAAATCTTGCTGCGTATGGTGGATGAACAGCATAATTTAATTTATCCTGTTGAGTTCATGAAGCCCGCAGAACGCTATGATTTAATGACTGACATTGATCGTTGGGTTATCGGAAATGCTCTACAGAAAATAGCTCAATTGTCTCCTTTGCTGCGAGATGACATTTTTTCGATAAATCTGTCGGCAGCTTCTGTTAAGGATGCCGAGTTAGTGAATTTTATTCGTCGCAGTATTACATTGACTGGCGTGAATGCATCGCAACTGTGTTTTGAAATTGATGAAGATGTGGTATTAAACAACCTTGAATCTACACAGCGATTGATTAGTGCCTTAAAGCATATGGATATATCAGTGGCACTTGACGATTTTGGTGCTGGTGTTAGTTCATTATCTGCACTTGGCGAGCTATCAGTAAAGTATTTGAAAATAGACGGGCAGTTTGTCTCTAATATTGTCAACTCGTCTGTCGATGAGAGTATGGTGCGGTCTATCCATTGTTTCGCGAAATCCATGGGCCTGCAGACTATTGCAGAAAAAGTTGAAACCGTTGCAGCACTTGAATTGCTGGAATCTGTTGGCGTTGATTACGCGCAGGGTTTTGTAATTTCGAAGCCTGTTTTGCTTGAAGAGTATCAAACAAGAAGTATTGCGGCATAGGGGCCAGTTGGAAGACCAGGGCATCAGCCTCGGGAAGCTCCGTTGTCAGGCAGTACTGTCTGGTGCAATTTGCCTTGCAACCCACTGATGGAAATGCAGTGTGTTTCGATCCATGACCGGAGAAAAAACACCTCCACCATATGCCGGTGAGTATCTGCCCTGTTGCATTCCTTCGACGGCGAAAATATCTTCTCGGAACACATCGCGCCATGAATCCAGTACTGACTGGCGGTGTGCTTCAAATTGACTGCTGGTAGCAACTTCGCCCAGAAACATTAACTGCACGCGCTCCAGAGATTCAGATTCGCTAAGCGGAAGTATTGTCATGGTGAAGAAGTGATCTGCTTGTAACCCCAGTAAAGAATTCGGGTACAGCACGGGGTACTCCGCGAATTGTTGCTGCTTTTCGGGCCAGGTACTAATGCTGCCATCGCTGCCAGCTGGTGATGTATAGCTGTTTGAGCCTTGCCCGGCATAGTTTTCACCTGGCTCTATATCGTAGTGTTCTGACAATGGAGAGTAGCTGTTAAGTTCCGGGTGAACCCATGGCAAGTGATAGGCTTCCAGAAAATTTTCGATGGCGAGCTTCCAATTGCAATTAACCAATAGCTCTAGTTTACCTGCCGATGCTGCCGGTTGAAGCTCGTTGAGTGATTCTGGTGTAACCCACTTACTCCAGTGCTGCAACAGGGGCTTGATGAATTCTTCAAACGGTTGCGCATCTCCGGAAAGATTTATATAGATGTTGTCCATCCAGACTGTGCAGCGGACCGGTTTTAAGCCGTTAACGCTCGGGTCAAAGTCTTTATGTTCGTTTTTGTCAGTGCCACCGATCATTGGTGTGCCGCGAAGTTCGCCTTTGAAATCATAGGCCCAGCTATGGTAGGGGCAACGGATTAAACCGGTTCCAAGCTTTCCGGCTGCTGTGACCAGTTTCATACCGCGGTGGCTGCACACATTATGAAAGACACGAATCCTGCCTTCCTTGTCCCGGGTGATTAGCAACGGAAGCCCCATTAATTCAACCGGGACTGCCCAGCCGGCCGGTACATCGCTGCCGAACCCGATACATGACCAACCAGGTGTTATGATGGCATCTCTATCGAGTCTGAACGCATCTTCACTGGTGTAACAAGTGTTCGGAAGTCCAGTAGCATTGGCAATAGGAGCATGCACGCGCTTGAGTGTATGGCTAACCAGTGAAGGTTTGTTCATGTGAAAATCCAGCGTCTGTGAGTGTCCGTATTATTATCATTCCGGCGCGTCTGGCATGCTTTGCCGGGAGGACCGCTTATTATGCAATTGCGACATTCTGCAAAGCAACTCGCCAAGGACATTCCTGCAGCTGCCTTCATTTTTGACAAGACTAAAAGCGGGGCGAAAGTCTTTATGCGATGACTCAGTCTTGCGAGTGCCCGTTGTCAGAGTACAGAGAGCAGACTAGACAAATAACTAGTTCGCTGGTGTTTTGAGCCTGAGTGCTTTATCGCTGGCATTTCGCGTTTGAATTAATTCGGCAACAATCGAGACGGCTATTTCTGCCGCGCTGCGACTACCGATATCCAGTCCGACCGGACCATGTAGTCGTTGTACTTCAGATTCTTCAACACCAATTCCGATTAGTCTCTTTTTTCGTCTATTGTTGTTGGCCTTCGACCCCAGTGCGCCAACATAAAAGGCAGCAGATGGCAGGGCCTCAATCAGCGCCGAGTCATCCAGGTTGGGATCATGGGTTAAGGCCAGAACCACACTGTGGTGATCGGTCGCAAATTCCAGTACGGCCTCATCGGGTAATTTGTCACTGAGGATACAGCCTGGAATATTCCATGAGCTGATAAACTCAGGCCTTGGTTCACATACAACGACCTCGTAGTCGAGTGCCTGCGCAAATTGTGCAACGTAACGTGATAGCTGGCCTCCTCCAATTAACAGTACTCGCCATCCCGGGCCGAAAACTTTACGCAGCTGATCTCCGTCGAATAAAAATTCAGTGTGTCGATCAACCTGTTGAAGTTTTGTTTGTCCTGATTCAAGCGACACCGTTCGGGCAACCCGTTTTCGGTCTGCCACCATGCTGGTGATGTTTCTTAAGTCTTCGGCGTCGTTCAGTGCCTCAAATACCAGCTCCAGTTGACCGCCGCAGGGTAATCCGAATTTACGTGCTTCTTCATTGCTGATTTCATGGGCGAAGGTGCGCGCGCGATCATCGGTGTCAATGCGTATCGCCAGTTGCTTCTCGATACAGCCACCAGATACCGAGCCGACCAGGTGACCGTCATCCCGCACTGCCGCCAGAGAGCCGGGTGGGCGAGGAGATGATCCCCAGGTGCGTGCTACGGTGATCAATTCTACCTTGCGGCCCTGATCAAGCCATTCGATTGCCTGGTGAATGACTTCCTGATCGCTATTTTCAATGGTCATGAGTTTTATATTGCCCTAAACAGTTAAAAGTGGACAGAGTGGTTTAGCGTTGTGTATTCAAGATGGGTGCAACAATTTCTTAAGAAATGGCCCCGTGTGGGATTTTTTTGATTGTATGATTTTGGCGGGCTGACCGCGTGCAATAATTTTACCTCCCTGACTGCCACCTTCCGGTCCCATATCTACTATCCAGTCGGCGTTGGCCATCAGGTCAAGGTTGTGCTCAATAACAATAACCGTGTTGCCTGATTCAACTAGTCGATGAAGTACATGAATGAGCTTTTCCACATCAGCCATATGTAATCCGACAGTGGGTTCATCAAGTATATACAGTGTGTGATTTAGTTTTCTACCACGTCTGACTTCGGCTGCTGTGCCGTCTTTAGCCAGTTCTGACACAAGCTTGATGCGTTGTGCTTCTCCTCCCGATAAAGTGGGGCTTTGTTGACCCAAAGTCAGGTAGCCAAGGCCAACATCCTGTAACAACTGCAGTGGATGATGAACATTTTTATGAGCAACGAAGTAGTCTACCGCTTCGTCGATACTCATTTGCAGTACATCACCAATAGATTTGCCGCGGTACAATACGTTCTGTGTCTCTGCATTGAAGCGAGCCCCTTTGCAGAGTTCACACGGTACTTTTACATCAGGCAGGAAACTCATTTCAATGCGTGTCATCCCCTGACCATCACAGCCCGAACAACGACCTTCACTGACATTGAAAGAGAAGCGGCTGGCCGTATAGCCACGAATTCGGGATTCGTTCGCATTGGCAAATATTCGCCTGATGTTATCCCAGAAACCAATATAGGTTGCCGGACAAGAGCGTGGTGTTTTTCCGATTGGTGTTTGGTCGACCTCAAGCACTCTGGATATGACTTCCCATCCGTCAATGCTTTTACAGCCAGTAGGTTTTGTTCTCTTTGATTTTTTACCGGCACTTAGTATCGATCGAAGGTTATCTCCAATCACCGATCTTGCCAGTGTACTTTTGCCACTGCCTGAAACACCGGTGACACAGGTTAATTTTCCAAGCGGTATTCTGGCGTCGATATTTTTCAGGTTATGGAAGTTTGCGCCTTTGACTTCTATCCAGCCCCGATCTTTCAGACGTGGTGCAACAACGGGATGTTGTAGTGGGTTTGCCATTGCCCGACCGGTGATTGACTTCGGGTTTTTTAACAGTTGCTTTAAAGTACCACGAGCAACGACTTCGCCGCCTTCAATACCCGCACCGGGACCGAGATCAATCACATGATCTGCCTGGCGTATAGTGTCTTCATCGTGTTCTACTACAACCACTGTGTTTCCGTTTTCGCGCAGCGTGTTCAGCGTATCCAGTAGCATCAGGTTGTCACGAGGGTGCAAACCGATTGTTGGCTCATCGAGTATGTAGCAAACCCCCTGCAGGTTAGAGCCAAGTTGTGATGCCAGGCGGATACGCTGTGCTTCGCCACCACTTAAAGTTGGTGCGGCTCGATCAAGTGTCAGGTAGGTCAGACCCACCTGATTTAGAAACTGCAGTCGACCGCGAATCTCCTTCAGGATATCGCGCGATATTTCCTCCTCGCGACCGTTTGTCTTAAGCCTGTTAAAAAATTCTCGAGCTTCACTGATAGACAATTGGTTAAGCTGCGCCAGGTTACGCTTTTGGAATCGAACGGCAAGAGCAACCGGGTTAAGTCTCTGCCCGTCGCAAGTCGGGCAGGGAGTAGCGCTGCCGTCTTCGTTTAGCCAGGATTCTTCTTCACCGGTTTGATCTTCATCAAAATCTATCGTGTATACACCGGTTCCGTAGCAGCTCTCGCACCAGCCGTGTTTTGAGTTATAAGAAAACAATCGCGGATCCAGCTCTGGAAAGCTGGTGCCGCATGATACGCAAGCTCTTTTTACTGAAAAAAGGGTATCCGAAGTTTTTGCCTTGAGCGGTTTGACCTGGCTGAGCTTCAAGACCCCTTTACCGTAGTCCAGTGCTCGCTGTAGTAATTCCTGCAGCTTTTGATCGTTGCGGGCATTAATTTCCAGACTCCCGATGGGTAAATCAATATCGTGCTCTTTAAAGCGGTCAAGACGTGGCCAGTTTTCAGTGGGTAATAGCTCGCCGTCTACCCGCAAAGAATCAAAGCCACGATTTTCAGCCCATTTAGCCAGATCGGTGTAGTAACCCTTGCGCGAAACCACCAGCGGGGCATAGATCGCTATTTTTTTACCTTTCCATTTACTACTAACCTGTGCCTGAATGCTTTCCAGTGTTTGTGCAGCAATAGGCTTATCGCAATCAGGGCAGTGTTGTGTCCCGAGTTTTACGAATAGTAAACGAAGAAAGTGATAAATCTCGGTCATGGTGGCTACTGTGCTTTTCCGACCGCCTCGACTGGTACGTTGTTCGATGGCGACAGTCGGTGGAATACCGAATATGGCATCGACATCAGGTCTTGAGGAAGGTTGCACGAACTGCCGCGCATAGGCATTCAGGGATTCCAGGTATCGCCGTTGTCCTTCATTAAAAAGAATATCAAATGCCAGTGTGCTTTTGCCACTGCCGCTAAGGCCAGTGATCACTGTAAATTTATCACGCGGGATTTGTACGTGAATGTCTTTAAGGTTGTGTTCACGTGCGCTGACTACGCTAATATTCCTGCCGCTATATTCCGACTTCTTTTCAGCCACTTGTTCTGCAGCTTCAAGATTTGTTGATCGCACAAATTCGTTAATGGCGGCACTGTATTCCTGAAGTGCCCTGCCCGTATGACTTTTTTTATTTTTCTGGAGCTGTGCAACGGTGCCGCAGCAGATGACTTTGCCACCTTGATTGCCTCCCTCCGGCCCAAGATCTATTAGCCAATCGGCATTGCTGATTACATCAAGGTTGTGTTCTACCACAATCAGAGAATGACCGTCCGCGATTAGTTGATCGAAGGCCGAAATAAGCTTGGCAATATCGTCAAAATGTAAACCAGTGGTGGGCTCATCAAAAATAAACAGCTTTTTCTCTACCGTGTTTTTGGAAGCTTTTTTTGCTTTAGCCAGATGGGCAGCCAGTTTTAAGCGTTGTGCTTCACCGCCGCTGAGTGTAGGTACTGGTTGTCCCAGAGTTAAGTAGCCAAGTCCCACTGAAATCAATGGTGTTAACGCCTTGCCAATCTCTTTTTGCTCAGCGAAAAACTCTGCCGCATCGTCGATTGTCATGTTTAAGACATCAGAGATGTTCAGTGCCAGATTGGTTTGTGGGTGGACCAGCTTTATATCTAATACTTCATCGCGAAAACGGCTTCCGTTGCACGCGTGGCAGCGCAGGTAAATATCACTTAAAAACTGCATTTCAACATGTTCGAAGCCATTGCCTGAGCAATGAGGGCAGCGCATACCCGAATTAAAACTAAAACTGCCTGCGGTATAGCCACGTCGTTTAGATTCCGGATCAAGTGCGAACTGCGCGCGAATGCCATCAAAAGCACCGGTGTAACTTACCGGATTTGAGCGTGCTGACTTACCAATCGGGGACTGGTTTACCATTATCACGTCGTCGATAGCCTGTATGCCGCTGATAGATTGATAGTCGCCTGGTAAGTCAGTGGGTTTACCGAGCTTGCGGCACAAGGCCCGGTATAGTGTGTCTTGAACCAGAGTTGACTTGCCAGACCCGCTTACCCCTGTCACACACACCAGCTGGCCCAGCGGAAATTCGACATCAATGAGTTGCAGGTTATTTTCTGAGGCTCCGCTTAGCTTAATGACACTGTTCTTTGTTGTGGGCTTGCCCCGTGATGGCTGCGGTGAGCGTTGCAGCTTTTGTTTGCCGTTGAGATAGTCTGCTGTCAGTGAGTTTTTGGCTCTGGCAAGCTTTGCAGTGTTGCCGTAGAAAACAATCTCACCGCCGTGAGTGCCTGGTCCCGGACCCATGTCTATCACTCTATCTGCGGCCAGAATAATTTGTGGATCGTGCTCAACCACAACCAGAGTATTGCCAGAGTCACGCAAGCGCTTAAGTACCTTAATTACCCGGTCAATGTCTCTCGGGTGCAAACCGATGCTCGGTTCGTCCAGCACAAACAAGGTGTTAACCAATGATGTGCCAAGCGCTGTGGTCAGGTTGATACGTTGTACTTCACCACCACTTAAGGTGCGCGACTGTCGATCAAGTGTCAGGTAACCCAGGCCAACTTCACACAGGTAGCGCAGACGTGATCGAATCTCCCCGAGAAGGAGGGTAGTGGCTTCATCAAGCGGGCTTGGCAGATCCAGCGTTGCAAAAAATTGTCGGCAATCAGATAGCGGTAACCGCATTATATCGTGGATTAACAAGCCGGGTAGTTTCTGGAATCTGGCGAGGCTCAGGCTGTTCCCCTGTGGGGCAAAACGATTGTCCTTTTTTATCGCGCTATTTGCATTGGCCAATGTGCCGACACGCCACCACAAAGCCTCTGGTTTCAGCCTGGCGCCATCACAAGTGGTGCAAGGTGTGTAGGACCGATATTTTGATAGCAAAACTCTAACGTGCATTTTATAGCTTCGCGTTTCCAGCCAGTCAAAAAAACGCTGTACACCGTACCAGTGCTTTCCGTCCCATTCTCCTTCGCCAAACAGCACCCATTTTCGGTGTTTTCTACTTAGCTTTTTCCACGCTATGTTGGTGGGCACCGATCGTTTTTTTGCATACGCCATGAGATCGCGCTGGCAAATTTCGTTGGTCTTGGTTTGCCATGGTTTGATTGCACCTCCGGCTAGTGTCAGAGATTCATTGGGAACTACCAGGTTGTAGTCAATGCCCATGGTGCGGCCAAAACCACGGCAGTCTTCACATGCCCCCATCGGGGAGTTAAATGAAAAAAGGCTTGGCACCGGTTGTTTAAAGTGTCTTTTGCAAGCGGCACAGGAAAAAGCAGATGAGTATTTTTTTACTTTACCGGGTTTGCGATTCTCATCCAGCGGATAAACGCTGGCATGTCCGGCACCATGCTTAAATGCTGCTTCCAGTGCTTCTGTAAAGCGTGATCGATTGTCAGCAGTGAGGCGGGTACGATCTTGTATTACCTCAATGCTTTTGGCGGACTGTTTGTGTAGTCGGGTATAGCCTTGTTTTTGTAGCCATGATTCTATTTCTTCACTGCTGAAGTTGTCGGGGATATTGACGGAAAATGTCACTAACACCCGAGTGTCACCACCCTTGAACTGGCTCAGCAATTCTGTAGCAATACGTTCTGGTGTGTCGCGTTGAATTTTATCACCACACCCCGGGCAATAGATTTGCGCGGCTCGTGCGTACAATAGTTTCAGGTGATCGTTCAGCTCCGTCATGGTACCCACGGTTGACCGTGATGTTCTAACCGGATTGGTTTGGTCAATGGCGATCGCGGGTGGAATACCGTCGATACGGTCAACGCCTGGTTTATCCATGCGATCCAGAAACTGGCGTGCATAGGGGCTGAAGGTTTCGACATATCTTCTCTGTCCTTCAGCGTAAATGGTGTCGAAAGCAAGTGATGATTTTCCCGAGCCGCTCACCCCTGTGATCACCACCAGTTTTCCGTGTGGAATAGTGACATCCAGATTCTTAAGGTTGTTTTGCGTCGCATTGGCGATGACGATATTTTTTTGAGGCATGGAAGGTGTTGCTGACCGACAGGCGTGACACTTCAGTATATTGAAGCGGTGATCAATTGTCCCTACAAAAAATAAGTGTGTAGAACGCCCTGCCAACTGCTACAAACTGGTGCGGAAGATCAGCGTCTCCGGCAATTCAGGCGTATGATTCCAATAGCGCGTTTAACAAGCCTTCAGCGTAATAGTTAACTCACGGATTAACAAATGAACAACCCACTAAGCCCACAACAGCTTGAAGAATTTCAACAAAACGGCTACCTGATTGAGCGCCAGTTGGCGGGTGCCGATATTGTGGCAGCGATGAACCGTCTGATAGACGATTCGGTAAGTCCTGCTTTGGCCCCTGTAGAGTACGAGGCCGATGTTCATTATCCTGGTTCGCCTGCCAGCAAAAGTGCACCGGGCGGCCAGACCCCCCGACGTCTGTTGAACGCCTATGCACGCGATATTGTGTTCCGGGACTGGGCTCGTTCTGCTGTGGTGGTGCATCGTTTACAGCAAATGCTCAGCTGTGAACGTGTCATGGTGTCGCAAAACCACCATAACTGCATCATGACGAAATATCCTGGTTTTAGCAGCGTCACTTCCTGGCATCAGGACATGCGTTACTGGTCTTTTGATCAGCCCGAGCTCGTCAGTGTCTGGCTGGCGCTGGGAGAAGAAGCACCTGAAAATGGCGGGCTGCTGTTGATTCCCGGGTCGCATAAGGTTGATTTACATCGCGGTATGCTGGATGCCGCATTGTTTCTTCGCAACGATATAGATGAAAATCAGGCGCTGCTTGATAAAGCCATACCGGCAAATCTGAAAGCGGGTGATACACTGTTCTTTCACTGTAAAACATTTCATGCTGCGGGCCAGAATGAATCGCAGGCTGTGAAGAAATCACTGGTGTATACTTATCATTGCGAAAAGAATCGAGCAATTCCGGAGACCCGGTCAGCTAATCACACCGATATTTTGGTTGATCCGGATCAGCAACTCTGATCTCGAAAAAACCACCGAGGCGAGCCAATGATTAAGCTCACTAATACAAACATTAAGCAATCTGTATTCGACGATGTGAATCTCGAGGAAACCCGCTTTAATGACGTGAATCTAAAAAGGTCAGTGTTTAACGACATCGATCTGCACCGTGCAGTTTTTACCGATGTGAATTTAAAGCACGTGCAAATTAGTGATTCAAATCTTAAAGGAATGAGAATCGATGGTGTGCTGGTCAGCGATCTTTTCGCGGCCTATTATGCAGCACAAGAGCCGCCAGAGCAGAT
>CAZNOB010000055.1:25723-28828 GCA_964574535.1 uncultured Granulosicoccaceae bacterium
GATCCAGCCTGACCCTGATCCAGTCTGATTCGCGAATCGTTATTCTGGCTTGTTGGTGCTTTTGCTGACTGTGCCGTCTGTCTGGCCGATTAACAATACATCAGCTGGCCGTCGGGCAAACAGTCCGCAGCAAACGACGCCGGCAATCTGGTTAAGTTGTCCTTCCAGTTCCAGTGGGTTGGTGATCTGCATATTGTGTACATCCAGAATCAGATTGCCGTTGTCGGTGGTGAAACGATCGCGTAGTTCAGGGTCTCCGCCGAGCTTCACAATCTCTCGGGCTACATAACTTCGAGCCATCGGAATTACCTCTATCGGCAACGGGAAATCACCCAGAACGTCCACTTGTTTGCTGGCATCGGCAATACAGATGAAAGTGGTGCTGGCGGCAGCTACAATTTTTTCACGTGTTAACGCGCCGCCCCCGCCCTTGATCATCTGTAAATCGCTGTTCACCTCATCGGCACCATCGACATAAACAGATAAAGTGCCGGTGGCGTTGAGGTCTTCCAGCTGGATGCCAGCCGCTCGAAGCTTGGCGGCGGTCGGCTCGGAACTGGGCACTGCTGCCGTGATAAAATCTCGCCGTTCAGCCAGTGCTTCGATAAAAAAATCTGCTGTAGAGCCAGTGCCCACCCCGACAATGGCTTTGTCTGTGACCCATTCCATTGCCGCAATAGCTGCAGCTTTTTTCATGTTATCTGATGACATAATCTTGTTTGCTGTGCAAAAGTTGTGGTGAATGAACCTGTTACTGATACTTTTCAGGCGTTTGCTGCGTCGCTTGCCGAGCCAAACTAAGTCACAAGCGCCGGGGAAATACTTCAATGGCACTTTCGCCCGCTGGTGAGTTTCGCTAGAGTGGCATGCTAACCGAAATTGCCGAGACAATGGATCACTATATAAAGAAAATCTTAACTGCGCGCGTCTATGATGTGTCGCGTGAGACACCGCTTGAATCTGTTCCTAATTTGAGTGCCAGAACCGGCAATCGTGTGATGCTGAAGCGCGAAGATATGCAGTCTGTATTTTCGTTCAAATGTCGGGGTGCGTATAACCGAATATTCAAGCTCAAGGAATCCCACCCCGAGACTCAGGGAGTAATTTGTGCCTCGGCAGGGAACCATGCTCAGGGGGTTGCTCTGTCAGCTTCAAAGCTGGGGCTGAAATCGGTCATTGTCATGCCGCAAACCACTCCCCTGATCAAGGTCAATGCGGTTCGCAAGCTGGGCGGAAAGGCGGTACTTCACGGTGATAACTATGACGCTGCGTTTGCTCATGCCTGTGAGCTGGAGGTCGAAACCGGCTACCCGTTTATCCATCCATTTAATGATCCTGACACCATTGCAGGACAAGGCACTGTGGGCATCGAGATTTGCCGGCAGAAGGAAGGTCGTATCGACGTGGTGTTTCTGCCGATTGGGGGCGGGGGGCTTGCCTCCGGAGTTTCGTTGCTCATGAAGTACCTAAGGCCTGAAACCAGAATTATTGGCGTAGAGCCGGAAGATGCCGCCAGTATGAAAGCTTCAATCGAGGCAGGTAAGCCCGTCGTGCTTGGTGAGGTAGGGATATTTGCTGATGGCGTGGCGGTTAAAAGTCCCGGAGATAAAACTTTCAGTATCTGTCAGAAAACACTTGATGATGTGATTACCGTTTCAGTTGACGAAATGTGTGCGGCGATCAGAGACGTTTTCGATGATACCCGCACTTTGATGGAGCCTGCGGGGGCATTAAGTGTCGCTGGTTTGAAAAAATATGTTGAGCAAACCGGTGTTGCCGATCAGGATCTTGTCGCCATTACCACGGGTGCTAATGTTAACTTTGATCGACTTCGTCACATCACAGAGCGCGCAGAAATAGGTGAACAAAGAGAAGCGCTGCTCGCTGTGCAGATACCGGAGCAACCGGGTAGCTTTCGACACTTTTGTGAGATGCTGGGCAAGCGGAGCGTGACTGAATTTAACTACCGTTTTAGCGGTACTGAGGGAGCTGTGGTCTTCGTTGGTGTGGCTTTATCTGAGGGTTCGAAAGAACGACAACAGATTATTGATAACCTTGCCAGAGCAGACTATCAGGTTGAAGACTTAACCGAAAATGAAGTTGCCAAGCTGCATGTACGGCACATGGTGGGCGGGCGTGCCGCAGAAGTTGAAAAAGAATCACTTTACCGCTTTGAGTTTCCGGAGCGTCCCGGTGCGTTAGCCAGGTTCCTAAACCGGATGCAGCCGAACTGGAATATCACGCTTTTCCATTACCGAAACCATGGTGCTGCCTACGCCCGGGTTCTTGTGGGTATCCAGTTTCCGGAATCAGATGAAGATGGTTTCCAGCACTTCCTGAACGACCTGGGTTACCGTCACTGGTGTGAGGATGATAATGTCGCTTACAAGACTTTTCTTGCCTGAACGCTGGGGCAGGCAGGTAGGGTGTCTTGCAACAGGCAAAGCCCGCTTTGGTTGGCAGTGTGCCAATGATGAAACACTAAAGTGGTGTCTCCCTTTAGGCCAGCTGCACCGTAGGTGAGTACTTTATCTTAATAATCGCCGCAGAATAGCGTGACGGACAATAAACGGGCTCAAAACGTATGTCTGTTTATTGCGCATTAATAGACGTTTTTCGCCAGGAAAGGACTGATTGTTTTGCACCGTTTATTGACTCCGAAGAGTAATTTGTTAGGATGGAAGTTGGTCATGGTTGGGGAATTTCATGGAACACGTAACACCTTCGAGACGAGATTATCGGCGATCAAGACGGCATCAGGTGAGTGAGCGGCTGCAACGAAAATATGACTATCGTGGCGTGAAGCGTGCGATGGGGTTTGCATTGCTTGCCGCCCTGGTCGTTTATTTATCGGGGTCGATTGTCGCATCCATTGTTAATTATTTTATCTAGCAGCTCGATCACCGTTAACTCAATAATAGCTGAATAGCCCCGTTTGGCTGTCCATTCTAGGCCTGTGTCTCCGGCGGTAAGTGCTATTTTAATTGGCTGGATTGGGTGATCCACCTGATTTCCGTTGTTCCCCCTGCCGTCCATTGCGCTAGCCTGCATTATTCATAAGGCGACAAGTAAGTATTAGCGAAATGCTATGTATACAGTTCCAAA
>CAZNOB010000056.1:0-3198 GCA_964574535.1 uncultured Granulosicoccaceae bacterium
ATCTCACGCACCTCAGTGATTCTCGCTACGCACCTGTTTCTGGATGAGCACTAGTCATAAGCGTTCGCTGTCCTCAGTACTCCGTCCCTCTGAAATTATCCAGCTCGAGATCTCACACCCTCGTTACGACCTCTGTTTTCAGGCAGCCTCCTGGCGGGCTTCTTCATCTTCCAGTACTACTCTACTTAGTTGCGCTTCAATAATATCACCGTACAGGCTGGCATCGTCTCCCGCATAAACCAGTCCTGATGCCAGCTTACTGGCGAGGATGGCAAATTTAACTTTCTCGGGTAAGCAGGTTTGTATTCGCGAGCTGAATTCTGCGGATTTTCTAATAAGTTGAGGCATATGAGCAAGCATCGCCTGTTGCTGTTTGGCGGAGGCGAGTTGCTCCGGATTAGCTTCAAAATAGTTAAACATTCTTTCGTAGTGATTATTTATCTCCTGGCTTAGTTCGCCGGAGATCTCAGTGTATGTTTTACAGCCGTCAAGCTCGCGATATTTACGTATTACAGCTCGTGCTTCCACTTCAGCCATTTCATTTAGAATGTCTATGACATCGTTGACATATTCATCTTTGTTGTCTAAAAATTCTTTGTCAGTAAATACCAGATTTGCAATAATCTCGTAAGATGACGATATTACACCGCACTTGTTAGCTGAGGCATCACGCATAATAATAACACCTTTTTGTTGTAATGTATGTCGTGCTGCTGGTGTGATAAATGAGTTTGCACCCTCGACGATTACCCGGGAACTTGCGATCCCTTCCTTATTGAAATAGCTTTCAACGTTGTTTTCATTAATGGTCTCGGGTCTCCCGCCCGCCGGAATAAAAAGATCGGTTTCTACATTGAATAGAATAGAGTTGTAGGTCTTGTAGAATTGATCAGTTGATATCCAATCCTCCGTCAGGCCACTGTCTGTCATGGTTAGTTTTTTATATGCATCACTGATGCCTTCTTTGCGGGTTTTCATTCTATACAATATGAAGCCACCACAATTCAGTGCTTCGGGATTAAAGCCCTCAATGTCGCTCTGTAAAACAATATCTGACAACGCGTCTCTATTAAGTCCTTCCGGATCGAATAAGGCTCCGGTACCATCAACAATGAGTTTTATCTGAACTTTTGGGCAGCGTTCCAGCAACAGTCGCATGCCGTTGCCAGCAACGTCACCGTTTGGACCTCCGGTGAATTTTACGCTGAAAGGCACGCTGTGCATATCTGTACCAAGTTCCTGCATCGTTACTTCGGCAAAGCGAATGACACCAATAGAAGTCACGCCATACTCTTTGTGATTTATGCCTATTTCTTTACTCGACATTATACCCTTGCCCAATAGGTAGCCGCGCCGTTCCGCCAGTTTGGCCATGCGTTCAATCATAACGTTATGCATGTTCTCATCAGGACCCAATTCAATGGGTTCTTCCTGGCCGTAGTAGTCGACTACTCTGGGGTCTTTTGCAAAGCCATTTTCATCAGTGACAAATAGATCAAAAAACGCATTTCCGAAAGCATGTTGCATTTTATAGAGATATTGGTCTCTTTGTTCATGGGTGGTTCGAGGGTCGATATTCAGGATGGCCACCATCTTTGAACCTCCCTCGTAGATATCCTTGTTTTTAAGGTGTTGTGTGTGAGCCAGGATGTAGTTTTCCCGGAACAGGGTGCTGGCGTTATTGGCGTAGTCGTCGGGGCTCTGTGTAATGACAGTTCGCCATCCACCTCGTGCGATATCAGAGAATCCAATGTGGAATCCACTGCCACGTCGACCGGAAAAAAAGGTGATACGAAAGGGGCGCTGTGTGGGTAACTCGCCAGTAAACTCAGACCCGAGTTCTTCCAGATAGTGTGGGTCCAGACGGAAACTCAATGCGTGTTTTTCGATAACGAAAAAATTTGTTTTTAAGCAATTTGTTATAAAGGATAGTGCACACCGAAATACGGTTCTTCGCAATTCATCAAGGATCTGGCGTCCTGAGTTAAAGTTATTTACCAAATGAGTGACGCTCTCCAGTTTCGCCTGGTAGTTTTCTTCCCTGTTTGTCAGGGCAGGGTCGAAACGTGCGTAAAACAACTCTAAAAGCTGAATGCTAATGTCAGGGTTGTTGTGAAATGCGCGTTCAATGTTTTCACGTTCGTAGATTTCCGGCGCGTTGTGCGCCAGATTTGTATGGCAAAACCCGACCATAGCGGAAATCATGGTGGAATCGGGGCCGCTCATGATGCCGCTTTTTATCAATGTTGCGTAGCCCGGTGCTGTGGTAGAAGTGATTTGAGTGCTGTATAGCTCTCTCTTTAGGTTCATATACAGAGCGGAATTTTCTTCGAGCGCGGATTTATTTTTAGGTTCCACGTAAAAGTTAGCCAGGAAGTATGGGGTCTGGCCATTAGTGACGCTTAGGTGGTACGCCCGCTTTACGCCAATCTCAAGGCGCTGAAATACCTCGAGTACCTGCTGTAGAAATCCGGCGTGAGGCGGGTTTGTGACACCAAAAGAGATTCGTGCTTCTTTGTATTCAGTCGGCTCAACGCTAAGGTGAATGCCGCTATTTATTTGAGTGGAAATATAATTACGAATCACTCTGGCGACTCTCTCAGGAGGAGAAGTCAGAATATAGTCAATATTACTTGTACAGAATACGGTGATGACATCATCAATCCGCTTTTCACTTAAGTCAGGAAAGTCCTGCTTTACGAAAAGCGCAATTGCATTGCGGGTAGCGGTGGAAAGTTGAGCTTGCTTCGCTGAGGCGTCAATTGATTCTACAGGTAGTTTGAAATCAAAGCGCATGACCTCCAGTGCGAATTCGCTGTCTGGCATGCGGCTAAACGACGTTGTGATTTCGGCATAGCGCAATGCCTTGTCCGGCAGGTTGTGGACGGTCCGATAGATTGATCCGGGTGTGGACTGTTGAGCGATTATCAGGCGTTCTGTTCGATCAACGAGTGTAATCTTTTTAAGTATTTCCAGTTTGTCCAGACTGACTGCCAACAGGGTCAGTGCTTCCACTTCATCCTTGTTTAACTCCAGGAAATAAGGGCTCATTTCCTCTTTTATCCAGTCAAGATTCAAATCTGCCTGAGTGTGATAATCGTTTAGATTGCCCAGAATGGTATCTGCGACAGCGTTATTTGAGCTAGTCATAGCTAGAGAGTTCCTTGAGTTTCCATGTCCATTTGGTTTGCTTGCATC
>CAZNOB010000056.1:3298-23464 GCA_964574535.1 uncultured Granulosicoccaceae bacterium
TAGTCATAGCTAGAGAGTTCCTTGAGTTTCCATGTCCATTTGGTTTGCTTGCATCCATCCAGCTGCATTATTCGTAAAGATACGGCGTCCAGGTGAATAGCGTAAAAAAGGTCACCCTGTCGCCTGAGAACCGTAGCTCGCCATGCGCTGAGAGGGATCGGGTTAGATGTGATACGCTATTGGGTTCGGTTTCGAATAGACAGCCTGTGAAATTAGGATTATCCCTAATTTCACTGCAAACACTATAACTAAAGACATAAAAGTTAAATTGTTTAGTCGCCGCATGAATAATGCAGAAATAAGTTATATTCCATGCGCAACTGGAATGCTTCATATAACGATGATGTCTTTATATAATTATGATAATACAGTGCAATATTATGACCGTAGGAAGACTTTCTGGATAAAACTAATGTCGCCGGCTTTATGCCCTGTTGAATCATCGCAGCCAGGCTTGTACGTATGAGGGTGATCTGTTTTTCAATGATCCATCAATGTTCAGCGCGGTAGAAGACTGTGTAGTGAGTAGCTGTCATAGCGGGGGCTTGTCTTATTAAGACGACGGCGCGATTATTAAAAGCGCTTGATCTAACGTTACGACATTGATTGATATAAATGCATTGTCAGGACGCGTTTTCAATAGCAGAGGTTCTGCAGCGCGGGATTTCATCAGCCTAAGCTGTCCTCTGGTCATTGTTATGCCACGCTTGATTTTGCCAGTCTACTATCCAGCAAGTCACCATTATCACTCAGTATCGGGTAGGCAACAGCGGCGAATAATGAGTTTATCTGTCGCAGGGCACGAATGGTTTCGAGGTGAATATTGCTGGTTTCAATACTTGCCGGTGAACCGGATTGCAGGCGCTGGTAGTGATGTTCATTGCTTTGTTGCTCAAGAATTCTGATACGATCTTTTTCTTCAATGAGTCTTCTGGCAAAGGTAAGGTTACCTGAGACAAAAGTATTGAAAGAAAGGTGCATGTTGGTGATCACCTGTTTATGCAACTCGATGAGTTCTTCCCAGCCTTGTGGTGAAAAAGTGAGGCACTCGCGATTCTTGTTTTCAGCGAGTTGTAATAGATTTTTTGCGATTACGTCTCCGGCTGATTCAAGATTCACTGCGAAATTTATCAGTGTGATTTTTCTGCTCTTTTCTTTTTCAGTGAGTTCATCTTCCGCGATGTCGGCGACATAAAGCTTTATGTCAGAGTGCATCTTATTGATTTCCTGCTCCAGCTCTAATATCTGCTGAGTGGTATTTTTATCGGACTTTTCATAGAGCCGCATGACCGGAGAGAACATGACGTTGATCATGTCTGCCATGCGCAGACATTCCCGACTGGCACTGGCCAGCGCCAATTGTGGAGAATGGATAATCGAGGGATCCAGGGCAGTATTAGGTTCGCGAAACGTCGCTGAATTATCGTTTATCAGCGCAGTGTCAGGTATCATCCACTTCGTTATTTTTTCCATGATGCCTGCGAGTGGCAGGCAAACAATGAGTAATGCTGCATTAAAGATCATGTGTGAGTAAATGACCCAGACTGCAGCATCGCTGGCAACTGCCGGTTGTGGGAATGCTTGAAACGTGAGATAGAGCAGCACCAGAGATGCCATCAACAGCCGGAATATCAGGTTAGCCAGTGGAATACGACGACCTTCAGCAGGTTGTTCGCGGGTTAGAGTCATAGCGATGAGGCCGCTACCGATATTTGCGCCCAGTACATATCCGATAGCCGCCCCGAAAGGCACGACAGACTGAGTGACTAGAGTGGCCATTAATAGTACAGATGCCACGCTTGAATGAAGCAACCAGGTGATCAGAGCACCGATAAGAAAGGACGTGAGTAAATCGGTGTTGAGGTAATGCATCACATCCACCAGAAACACGCTGTCTTTCAGTGGTGTAGTTGCCTGTCCCAGCTGCTGGAGCGAGATCAGGATCATCCCGATACCCAGAACGATGCGGCCCAACTGGCGTGTGTAACCGGTACGTCCTTTAAAGAACAGCAGGCCACCAATAATCAGAAATACAGGGATAAGGCCCTGCACGTTAAATGACAGGATTTGTGCGACGATGGCTGAGCCCAGATCCGCACCCAGCAACAGAGCAATTCCCTGGCCTACACTGAGGATTTCGGTTGCGGCAAAACCTGCTGCCAGTACCGCCACCGCGGTAGAGCTTTGCAGCAGCAATGCTACCCCAAGGCCCATCATCGCGGCTTTGATACGCCCGTTGGCCGAGCGTTTTATGGCTGCCCTGAGTTCATTGCCTTTGGCGCGCTCGAAGCCGGTTCTGACCATTCGCACGGACCACAGCAACAGGGCAATGGCCCCGGCGACATTGATCAACAACAGTAGTATTTTCAAAGGGTTCTTCTAGGCGAATTGAGAGCGCATTTATGATTTGCAATTATTGGTTCATTCCGCGAATGTTTTGTACGCAGTGCGAATTAAGGTATTGAAATATAGTGATATTATACCGAAAAACAAAGAAATTGTGAAAATGTCTGTATTTCATACGAAATAGAATATACCATCTAACGAACCTTATCGTATTTCATACGAAACTCAATTGAATAGCCTGATTTTATGAAAATGTCAGAGCGTCAAACGCAAATTATCGAATTTCTGACCAGTCGTGGCGGGACACTCTCCAGTGCGGAGTTGACCGAGAGTTTTGATGTATCCGTTCAGACTATCCGTAAAGACCTAAATGAACTCAGCGATCTTGGGGTGGTCAGGCGTGTTCACGGTGGTATCACTCTGCCAACACAGAGCCGCAATTTGTCCTTTACCAATCGGCAGGTGATTAATCTTGAGGAAAAAAAGCATATCGCCAGGCTCACGGCTGCGCACATACCCAATGGCGCGAGTCTTTTTCTGGGGATTGGCACTACACCGAGCCAGATAGCCGAACATCTGGTTTATCACAGTGGTTTGAAAGTCATAACCAATAACCTCAATGCGGCACTGGCTCTGTGTGGCAATGTGAATATTGAAACCTATATGGTGGGTGGGCGTGTGCGGCAAACGGATGAAGACATTGTTGGTGAAGAGGCGACATCCCAGTTTAGAAATTTCCAGGTGAACTATGGCATCTGCGGTGTTGCCGGTATCTCTGAATCCGGTGATTTACTGAATTTCTCCAGCGAAGAGTCTTTTCTGTTCAAGGCCATATTGGAAAATTGTGAAAAACGAATTCTGGTCGCAGATCATCATAAGTTTTTACGCAGCGCGCCGGTGAAAAGCGGGCATCTTAAAGATTTCGATCTGCTGCTGATCGATTCCGTGCCGCCGCAGTTAAAGGTGTTGTGTGACGACGCAGGTTTGCGCGTTGAAACCAAAGTGGATGACGCCAGCTGATGCCGTGTTTTCTTCGAGTGTCCGGCTTAAGCCGCTACTACGACAAAGTCGCTGCTGTAGATGACATCACTTTCGATGTGAACGAAGGCGAGTTTGTCGCTTTACTGGGTCCGAGTGGCTGCGGAAAATCTACTACCCTGAAGATGATAGCCGGGCTTGAGCAACCCGATCACGGGACTATCGAAATAGATGGTGATAACGTCGTCGATAAAACGCCCGGCAGTCGTAACCTATCGATGGTGTTTCAATCTTATGCGTTGTTCCCTCATCTGTCTGTTAAAGAGAATATTCTGTTTGGCCTGAAAGCGCGCAAAGTGCCCAGGGCGGAGCAGAAGAAGCGGCTGGCGAATGTCGTTGAGATGGTAGATCTGGGATTGCACTTAAATAAAAAGCCAGGACAACTCTCTGGCGGGCAATCACAACGGGTCGCACTGGCTCGCAGCATAGTGTCCAACGCGCCACTTTGTCTGATGGATGAACCACTGTCCAATCTCGATACCAAGCTACGTGCTGATATGCGTTCCGAGATTCGCTCTTTACAGAAGAAGTTAGGGTTAACGGTTGTTTATGTCACTCACGACCAGATTGAAGCGATGAGCATGGCTGACAAGATTATTTTGCTTAATCGGGGGCGCATCGAACAAGCAGATGTACCAGAGAATTTTTACAACAAACCCTTAACTACATTTGTCGCATCTTTCATCGGTCATCCTCCAATGAATCTTATCCCGCACAATGCGGGGCTGGTGGGTGTCAGGCCAGAGCATGTATCTATCGTTGATGACGGCGGTGTGGATGTGGTTGTGCGTGAGTGTGACTACCAGGGTTCTGAAACCATTGTCATCACGGACTATCAGGGCGCAATGATCAGGGCGAGTTTGCCCGGCAAGCGTTCCATACCCGCGGGGGCTGGCGTTAAGCTTAGATGGCAAGCTGATGTCGAGCATCACTTTAACAACGAAAACGGTCACCGGGTGTTAACCGACACCACGCCGTTTTGCCATTGACATTCGTAAACACAACAATCATTCCGGAGGAAATTATAATGTGGATTAAAACGCTTAAACGAACCGTAGCTGCAGCGGCACTATATGCGATAACCGCTCCTGCGATTGCAAATACAGAGTTGACCATGTTCTACCCAGTGGCAGTCGGGGGCGCATTGACCAAAATTGTAGACGGTATCGTTGCTGACTTCGAAGCTGCCAATCCAGATATCGATGTTAATGCCATCTACGCAGGTAACTATAATGATGCTCGTGTTAAAGCACTGGCAGCACTGCAAAGTGGTGATCCGGCACAATTGTCGGTGATGTTTTCAATCGATGTTCATGAGTTAATAGATCTGGATGCTATCGTGCCATTTGATGATGTTGTCACTTCCCAGGAAGAAAAAGACTGGCTCGGTAGTTTTTACCCGGCACTGATGGAAAATGGCAAGGTCGGTGGTAAAACCTACGGTGTGCCATTCCAGCGGTCTACTATCGTTATGTACTACAACAAAGACATGTTTCGTGAGGCCGGCCTTGATCCGGAGAAGCCACCGACAAGCTGGGAAGAGCTGGCGGAAGTAGGTACAGCTTTGACACGGAAAAATGCCGACGGTAATGTTGATCAATGGGGCGCGATGATTCCCTCGACTGGCTATGCCTACTGGATGTTCGGTGCGTTAACCAAGCAACAGGGCCAGGTGCTAATGAACCAGGAAGGCAATGAAACCTATTTCAATGACCCGAAAGTTATTGATGCCCTGAATTTCTGGAGAGACCTGGGGACCAAACACGCGGTAATGCCTGAAGGAACCATCGAATGGGGGACATTGCGGCAGAATTTTCTAGAGCAAAAAACGGCAATTATGTGGCATTCGACAGGTAATCTCACTACTGTTAAGAACAAAGCAACCTTTGATTTTGGTGTTGCAATGCTGCCAGCCGGGAGCGAAGCGGGCTCACCTACCGGTGGTGGGAACTTCTATATATTTAAAGACGCAAGTGACGAAGAACGGGCTGCATCGTTGAAGCTGGTGCGCTTCATGACCAGTCCCGAACAGGCAGCAAAATGGAGCATTGAAACAGGCTACATGGGGGTGAGTCCGGCAGCCTATGAAACCACTGAACTCACTGACTATGTCAAAACTTTTCCTCCTGCCGCCATTGCCAGAGATCAGCTTCAACATGCAACGGCGGAGTTGTCTACGCATCAGGCAGGTCGAGTCAGAAAACTTCTTGACGACGCGATTCAATCGGTTCTAACCGGTCAAAGCACTGCAGAAGACGCCTTGAATTCAGCCCAGAAACAGGCTGAACGTATCCTGTCACGTTATAAGTAGGGTATCGCTGATTGGCAGAAATAGCGCATTTGCTATTTCTGCCAGCTTAGCAGCACCAATCACATGCGACCATCAAGACAAATACAAGCCTGGTTACTGCTTCTGCCGGCACTTTGCCTGCTGATGGCTTTTACGCACTATCCAGTGATTAAGACAATCGTGCGAAGTTTTTTCGGCTTTGGTACGCGCTGGGAAGCTCAGGCCAGTCTTGAGAACTACCGGTATCTGCTGGAAGACGATGTATTGATGCAGGTGCTCTTTAACAGCTTTTTGTATGCCGCGATTACCGTGCCGGTCTCTATTATTCTGGCTATTGCGATGGCTCTGTGGGTGAACAGCAAAATGGCAGGCAAGGGCTTTTTACGAACCGCTTATTTTACGCCCACTGTGTTGCCAATGATTTCAGTGGCTAATATCTGGTTGTTTTTTTATAGTCCCGAGATCGGACTCCTGAATAAACTTTTAGGTCTGGTGGGTCATAGTGGTGTTAACTGGTTGGGTGATCCGTCGTTCAGTTTGTATAGCCTGATGGCAATGACTATATGGAAGGAGGCCGGGTTCTTTATGATTTTCTATCTGGCCGCTCTGCAGACAATTGATACCAATTTGTATCATGCAGCAGCAATTGAGAATGCAGGCAAATGGACGATATTCAAACGTATTACCTTCCCGCTGCTGATGCCGACTACGCTATTTGTAATGGTTAATGCGCTGCTGAACGCATTTAAGCTGGTGGATCATCTTTTTATTCTGACCAAGGGCGGACCGAATAATTCCAGTAATCTGTTGCTCTACTATATATTCGAAACTGCATTCAGCTTCTTTGATACTGCCTATGCCGCAGTACTCACCGTGTTGCTGCTTATTATTTTGGTGGTGCTTGCGTTGCTGCAGTTCGGGGTGATTGAAAAACGGGTTCACTACCGATGAATCGTCTAACCCGCTATGTCTCAGTGATGCTTGCATGGATTCTGGGATTTATTTGGCTATTTCCGCTGATTTACGCCATATGGGCAGCGATTCATCCTCCCGAGTTTGCCACTCGATTCTCATTATTCGCGCCATTGACCATGGAAAATTTCTACGCGGCCTGGGATCAGGCGCCGTTTCTTCGGTATATGATTAACACTATTGCAATTACTCTTTTGATTCTGGGTGGGCAATTAGTGCTTTGCACATTGGCAGCCTATGCGCTGGCTCGAATGGAATTTTTCGGCAGAGGGTTTATTTTTGCGATGGTATTGATGCAGCTTATGGTTGTGCCGGAGATCCTTATTGTCGAAAACTATCAGACCCTTGCCGGGTTGAATTTAATTGATACTTATTGGGGTGTTGCACTACCGTATTTTGCCAGTGCGTTTGGGATATTTTTGTTGCGTCAGACATTTAAAACGGTACCAGAAGACCTTGAAAACGCGGCAAAGATTGAAGGCTGCTCAGTACTGGCGATTATCTGGAAAGTCTATGTGCCACTGGCTAAGCCAACCTATCTGGCATTTTCTCTGGTATCAATAAGTTATCACTGGAATAATTTTTTATGGCCACTGGTGGTGACCAATACCGAAAAAAGCAGACCATTAACCGTAGGCATGTCTATTTTCGGGGCACCTGAATCCGGTGTTGACTGGTCGATAATCTCTGCAGGTACGCTAATTTCTGTAGGTCCCTTGCTAATACTTTTTATATTATTCCAACGACAATTTGTGCAGTCATTTATGCAGGCAGGCATTAAATAGTGAAGATACTTACCTGGAATATTCAGGCGACCAGGGGCTGCGACAACAATTTTGATTTGTCTCGTATCGTCGATCAGATTAGAAAATATGGAGACCTGGATGTCATTTGTCTGCAGGAAATATCCAGAAACATACCTGATCTCAATGCGGATGATCAGCCATTACTTATAAATCAACACTTCCCTGACTATGAAATGATTTGGGGTCCAGGATTCAGCGCGCCCGGGGCTACAGGTTGCAGAATCGAATTTGGAAACCTGACTCTGGTTAAGCGTGGCTTGCTTAAAAATTCCCACCTGCACAGACTTCCCGGCCCGCCGGTACAGGCAATGCAAATGCCACGCACGATGGTTGAAACCGTGATCACTACGGGTAAGCAAGTAGTGACAATATTTAATACGCATCTGGCTTTTCATTCTGAGTCGGAGCGCGTCGCTCAGATCGATGCCCTGACCGATTTGCGAGACCAGATTATTGCCAAATCTAATCTGCCGGAATTGGACAACCCGGTTGGCCCCTACAGATTTGCAAATAGTTGTAATTCGGTGATTTTATGTGGTGATTTGAATATTGATTCGAAAACTGATGTTTTTGTACGCCATGTCATTGATAGGCGCTGGATTGACTGCTGGTACGTGAATGAGACCCGTGAAAATCAGAATAGCAGGGATCCGACTTGCGGTTGTTATGATGACGTACAGTGGCCACAAGGCCCACACGTCAGGGATTATTTCCTTGTGTCGGAAAATATTGCGGACAAAACTGTGAATATTGAAGTAGATGTTCAAACTAATGCATCGGATCATCAGCCTGTTTTCCTCGAGATCTCTTTATGAGTGATACCAGTCAGAATACGAGTGTATTGAAGCCTGTCAGTCAACTACTGTCACAAGTATCCTCGACGTCGAATCTTATTTTTACTGATGTCGACGATACGCTGACCTGTGATGGTCTGTTACCCGCTGAAACATTCCGTGCTTTGTATCAGCTAAAAAACGCAGGCATCGAAGTGATTCCTGTTACCGGGGCAAGTGCTGGCTGGTGTGACTGTCTAATAAAAACCTGGCCAATCAATCATATTATTGGTGAAAACGGCGCATTGACCATGGAGAAAGATGACCACCAAATTGTGTCCACTTTTTTTACCAAAACAACAGCAGAAGTTGAGCGTGATTTATCGGGATTAATGGAACTGGGAAATGAACTGTCAAGGCGTTATCCCACAGTGAAGTTCACTCAGGACCAGAGTTTTCGTTTAACGGATATTGCTTTCGATATAGGTCAGGCTGTTACGGTGGAAGAGACCATCGCTGAGCAAGCCACCCAGTGGCTTGTTGAGCAGGGTATCACTGCGCGGCGGAGTTCGATTCATATCAATGCATGGATAGGAGATCATTCTAAAGCTACAGCGGCAATGAGTTGGCTAAACAAACGGGGTATCGATGCGCAAAACAGTCTGTTTATCGGTGACTCCCCTAACGATGAATCGATGTTTGAACATTTTCCTGTGTCTGTGGGGGTTGCGAATGTACAGCGTTTTCTAGGTGGTATGAGTCACATTCCGACTTATATTACGGATAACAGTGGTGGATATGGTTTTGTGGAAATGGCAAACGTTTTGTTAAAGGGTAATCAACTACCGAATTGATTTAGTAGTTCACGAAAAAGCACTAGGAATTATTTTTGAATTTTTTGCGTTTCTAAAAACCAGTGGCTGGGCTGTCGGTTTTTGACTCTGCTGAATGGCTTCGTCTATGAGATGTCGGTTTGGAGATTTGTCGCATACCGGGTCAGTCGCAGCAGCATCTCCTGTCAGCATGTAGGCCTGACATCTGCAACCGCCGAAATCATCTTCCTTTTCAGCACAGGAGCGACATGGCTCCTGCATCCACTCGAAGCCGCGGAATTTGTTAAAAGCATCAGAGCTTTGCCAGATGTCGCTTAGCGGTGTGTCTTTTACGTTAGGGTAATTCATATCAGGTATTACCCGTGCAGAGTGGCAGGGTAGTGCGGTGCCATCAGGGGTGACTAACATAAACAGACTTCCCCAGCCGCTCATGCAGGGCTTGGGTCGATTTTCGTGGTAGTCGGGAATTACATAGTAGATCTTCATTGCATCATTGACTTTTTGATCACGAAATCGATTGACAGCAGCTTCGGCCAATTCCAGTTGTGCATGATTTGGCATCAGTACATCACGATTGAGAAACGCCCAGCCATAGTATTGTGTGGTGGCTAGTTCAACGTAGTCGGCTTCCAGCTGTGTAGCAAGGTTGAGCATATCTTCAACTTGCTCAATGTTCTCTCTGTGCGTCACAAAACACAGTACCATCGGAAATCCGTTGTCTTTGACCGCGCGTGCCATTTCAAGTTTATGTTCGAAAGAATCGGTGCCGGCTATCCAGTTGTTGAGTTCGCTCGAACTTGCCTGAAAACTGACCTGGATATGATCGAGCCCGGCTTCTTTGAGTGAAGCGACACGATCTGCAGACATACCAATGCCCGAGGTGATCAAATTGGTGTAGTACCCCAGTTTACGTGCTTCAGCAACGATTGCTTCCAGGTCTTTACGAACGATTGGTTCTCCGCCGGACAAACCGAGCTGGGCGGCACCGAGCTCACGCCCTTCACGCAATACTTTGATCCATTGATCGGTATCGAGCTCGACACCGGTTTGTGCGAAATCGACAGGGTTGCTGCAATACGGACATTGCAACGGGCACTTGTAGGTTAGCTCTGCCAGCAACCACAAAGGGGCGTTTGGTTTAGACATTGAGCCAGCCCTCATCTGATGCACCGGCGACGAAGTCGAGTACATCTTTCGACAAGTCGGCTCCCGGAAATTTTTTCTCCAGCGCGGCGATGATGGCGCCGACGTCCTGTTCGCCGGTGCACTGTTGTACGATTTCAGCAGCGCTGCCGCTTAAAACTTTCATACCCTCCGGATACAGAACCACATAGCTGTCCTGCGCCGGTTCCCACTGTAGTCGATAACCATTGGCGAGCCTGGGTACTTGTTGAAGTTGCGCCTGGTCAGAAGACTCGTTGTTGTTCATGACGACATGGTGTCCGTTGCGGTTGATTCGACGTTAAAGTAGGGTGGCATTTGATGTACGTAAGCCATATGCATCGCGTCGAGCATGGTCCACAGTACATCGAGTTTGAATTGCAGGATCTGCATCGCACGATCTTGCTGTTGCCGATCTGTGAAATGCTCCAGTGTGATGGATAAGCCGTGCTCGACGTCCCGATGGGCTTCTTTGATGCGGTTTTTAAAGTAGTCGAGACCCTGGCTTTCGATCCACGGGTATTTTTCAGGCCAGCTGGATATTCTTTGTTTGTGAATAGTGGGTGCAAACATCTCTGTCAGTGAAGAACATGCGGCTTCCTGCCAGCTGGCGTTTGCTACAAAGTTAAGATACGCATCGACGGCAAAACGTACCCCTGGCAAAACCAGTTTTTCACTGATGACGTCTTCCCGATTCAGTCCTGTGGCTTCGGCGAGTCGCAACCATATTTCAATTCCCCCTGCGCTGCCGGCTGATCCGTCATGATCGATGATGCGCTGTACCCATTGTTGACGTACCAGCCGGTCAGGGCAGTTGGCCAGCACGGAGGCATCTTTGCGCGGTATCGTTATTTGATAGTAGTAGCGATTGGCAACCCAGCCCTGAATCTGCTCACGAGTCAGTGTGCCTTCGTACATCATTTTTTGAAAGGGATGATGGATATGGTATTTCACCCCGAGTGATCGCAGCTGTTGCTCGAACTGTTCGGGCGACCAGGGGTTGTCTGGGTTAGTTGTCATTTAGTTCACCAGCTGGAGTTTTCGCTGTTGAATCCGCGTCGCTGCGTGCTGCGGTTTTACTTGTGCTGTTAATTGTTGAATCCACTAAAGTGTGATCTCCAATCCATCTTCGGCTACTTCTATTCCCTGCTTGTGCAATTGATTACGCTGGGTTGAATCTGAGTCAAGTATCGGGTTGGTATTGTTGATGTGAATCAAAATTTTTCGCGTTGTGTGGCTTGCAAGCTCTTCCATCATGCCGCCGCTGCCAGACTGCGCCAGGTGTCCCATCTCTGAGGCGAGTTTGGTGCCGACGCCTCTGGTTTGCATTTCATCGTTCGTCCATGTGGTTCCGTCCACCAGCAGACAATCAGCCTGCTTCATCGCAGCACGTGTCGAATCCTGTAAGCCTCCGAGACCGGGTGAATAGAACACGGAGCGACCGGTGACGGTATCGCGGATAGTGACAGCAATGTTGTCTCCGGGATGTGGGTCGTGTCGGTGCGGTGAGTAGGGAGGTGCTTTGCTGTCAATGTGCAGCGGGATAAACTCAAGGCTTGCGATGCCTGGAATACTGAAGGCACTTTGTTGGATGGTGATCTCTTTCCAGTCCACCCCGCAGTAATGTTCCAGCATGGTAAATACCGGAAAGCCGCTGGTCAGATCTTGCTGTACCATTTTTGTGCAGTAAACAGGCAGTCGCTGGTGGTGTTCGCGAAGACTTAGCAGGCCAGTGGTGTGGTCGATCTGACTGTCCATCAGCATGACGGCAGTGATACCTGTGTCGCGAAGGTTTCGGGCTGGCTGGAGTTGCGAACACTGGCGCAGTTGTTGGCCGATGTCCGGAGAAGCGTTGATCAGTAACCAGTTTGTTCCGTCGCTGGAGACGGCGATTGAAGACTGGGTTCTCGCTTTGGAGTTAATACTCTGATTACGATGACCGGAGCAGGTTTCACAATTACAATTCCACTGAGGATATCCGCCACCAGCGGCTGACCCCAATACGAGAATCTTTAGCATTTCGGCAATTCTACAGGTTCAATTTGTTTACCCGGTCGGGCCTGGTTGACATGTTTTCCTGTTAGAGGTAGACGTGCCCCAGAGACGACAAAGACGATCCGAAGATCGCCTTTGCTGAAACCAAAAATCAGTTTAGATTAGCGGCTATAGCAGTACATTGTGACTTCAAAACCAAGTCGAATGTCTTTAACCGTAGGTGTTGACCACATGGTGAATCCTCCTCATTGGTGAATGGAATACCCGGCTAACCCGAGCAAAGTTAGTCTACACAAGATCCATAATCGGCACTAGTGATTTTTTAGAGCTGTCGGGAGAGTAACGCTCGGCAAAGTGTGTTTATGATAAGTAACTATTTGATTATATGGAGAAATGTTTTGGAGAAGTGGCGTTTTTAATCCTCTGCCGGTCTTATGTTTTTCAGTTCCTGCCAGTTAATGACTAAATCCGATGAGTAGATAAATTGTTGTCGGGACAACTACAGCTGGAACCTGTTTTGCGTTTTTGCATAAAGGCGTTTTGGCCTTCGATGTGGTCATCGGTTGTAAAACTGGCTGCAACCATTTCACACAACGCGACAGGTCGAACGCAAATGTATCGGAGTGCATCACTTGCAGTTGCACTATGACTGCTGTAATTGAGTGAGCAATCCGGGTTGAAGCGAATGAGTGCCGTATAATCCCTGTACCTATATAAACAGACGTAAAAAATGGATTCCGGGATTTCGCTTCTTGGGCAACTTGACGCATTAACGTTGGTGCTTGTCGCACTGGCCGCGTTCTCTACTGCATTGTTTCATTCGGTGGCGGGCTTTGCCGGAGCCTTACTGCTGTCGGTCTGTTTAGCCCCCCTGATCGGAATACGAGCGGTCGTACCGGTTGTCGCCTTTGCCATGATAATAAGCAATATCAATCGAATATTTTTATTTCGCGAAGCGATTGAATGGAAGGCCTATAGAGCAATCATGATCACTGCTCTTCCCGGTATTATTACAGGGGCCATTGTGTATTTATTTTTACCACTAAGAGCGATCGCATTTGTGATGGGTTGCTTTTTATTGTTATCAATACCCTTGCGGCGGGTGTTTAAAAAACACAATTATAAAGTTGGATATCGTGGACTATCAGTCGTGGGGATCGTCTACGGGTTAATATCCGGCACAGTGTTTGGCGGCGGAATGATACTGGGCCCGTTCTTTCTTGGTGCCGGCATTGTCGGGCAAAGTCTTGTCGGTACCGTTGCTGCACTCGGGCTCACGCTGAATGTTACCAAGTCGATCGTTTTTAGCGCGGGAAGTCTACTTGATCGAGAACTCATATCTCTGGGGCTTCTTGTCGGAGCCTGTACAATTCCTGGTGGCGCGCTTGGAAAATGGATCGTAAAAAATACCGATGTTGAAGTGCATACAATCATTGTTGAGGCTTTAATGTTTGCAGGCGGTTGTTACTTTTTCTATCAGGGTTTAATTGCGCATCCTGCCTGACCAGACTGCCGCCGGTTCTTGCCATAAGTACTTTACCGGGTTGAGTCTGCGTGTGGTCAATATAGACAAAATCTGATGTATGGTTTTTTCCGATTTTTTGCCGAGTCATTAGCCCGGAATAGTATCGGACAGGTTTTGATTTTAATCCAGCGGAGGAAAGGCCGCCTCCGGGTTGTAGCTGGCGAAGCTATCCAGATATTGCTTGTTGGCCTGT
The DNA here is from genome assembly GCA_964574535.1 of uncultured Granulosicoccaceae bacterium. Taxonomy (GTDB): domain Bacteria; phylum Pseudomonadota; class Gammaproteobacteria; order Granulosicoccales; family Granulosicoccaceae. Next base: position 17,231 of record CAZNOB010000056.1, read on the forward strand.
TTCTGCCATTCGGATGATGGCAGAACCGCAGACACACAATGATAATTATTGCGATAACTTCGGGTTTTTTCGTTGTCTTCAAACACAATCGCAACCATGCCGGCGATGGTGCCATTTTGTCGTTCAACAAGGCGTATCGCTCCATCCATTGTGCCGCCGGTTTCTACCCATTGATCGACCAGCAACACCCTGGTACCAGCCGCGAAAGCAGGCATTCGCATTTCCATTTCCTGCGTTCTTTGGGAGTAGTTAGTGAATGACACGGTGTCTGTATCGACGCATAGTTTCCCTGCTTTGCGAATAGGAAGAAAACCACGGTCCAGTCGCGTTGCGATGGCGGCACCAAGTACAAAGCCCATGGCGTCCAGGCCGGCCACGACGTCGATGTCATTAGAGCTTAGATCAGCGCACAAGTCGTCCAGCAAATCGTGAAACGCAGCGGAATTAATATAGATCGAGGTAGGGTCAAGCCAGGCAAATTTATCACCTTTGGTATTAGGCGCCATTAAGCGAAGATACCAGCGATCTTCTCGAGGACCTTTGTCAGTGATTGTTTTACGCATGATTAATTATCCCGGAAATTTGATAGCCCTTGCCTGGCTAAGCACAGCTTGTAAGCGAACTGGATCAATATTGTAGAAATCATCCTGCACATTAATGCCTGTGGCGATCAATATGGCATCCAGTAATGGAGCGTAGTCTGCGATATTATCCGGCGTGACTCCGGAAGCCACGGCTATCGGGTGATCTCCACATGCTTGCCGAAAGGTTTTGATTTTGTCGAGGTCAGCGGCTTTGCCAGTAGCAATTCCGGAAGTAGTCACAACGTCCATATGGCTGTAGGCTAATTTTGCGCTGGTATAATAGTGTTCTGCGGGGACCTCGCGCTGTTTTTTAAATGCTGTACCACCGAAGTACATACCGCTCCAGCCACTGTTGATTCTTACCTGGTCAATTTCATTTGCTTCAGTTTGAATTTCTGTGCGTTCATCAATTCTGGCGTTATCGGCCCAGTAGGCGTCGATCGGGATATTGTCACTTTCTAATTTGCCCAGCACAGGAAACGCATCTTTACCAGTGACGCCTAAAAAATTTACCCCCAGCCAGAGCCATGGGAAACGTATTCTGACTTCACGCAGAATGGGCAGCAGTTGCGGATATTCGAAGTCATGGTTGATTAGAAATACCCCGTGGGCTCCTTCACGTACAGCAACCTCGATATTGCGCGCAGCCTGTTCAAAGTCCAGCGTATGTATCACTGGCAGGATGGCGGGACCCGCAGTCTTGAAAAGCTTAAGAAACAGGTTTCTATGCATGGCTTGTACTCGCTATCCGAACGACGTGGTAGTGCAAATTGCACATCGCAGGTGACCATTTTTTTCATCACCTCTGACACACCATAAATGATAGGCTAGGAACTTGTGCACGCGTTGTTGCACTTGACTGCATGATGCTCACTGCAGTTTATCCTGACCACACCGAGGAAGCAAAGGAGAAACCACCATGAAAAAAACAGCTGGTTATAGTCAAACGCGTCGTAAGTTACTAAAGGCTGGTGCCGCCACGGGTGCTGTAATGTTCGCACCCTATATCAAGACGGCCAAAGCGGCTCCCACAGAAATCAATATTCTCTCCTGGTACGGTCTGGGTGAGCCCGACATGGTGGCCGAATTCGAAGAGGCCAACAACGTCAAGTTTAAGCCCAAGTACTATGCGGGTGGCGATAACATGCTGGCAGCGCTGGCGCAATCACCTCCCGGTACTTTTGATTTAATTCACACAGATGCGGAGTATGCTCGCATTTTGATCGAACGCGGTGATCTGGTCGACGCGCTGGATCCGGCTGATTATCCGTTCGACGATATGCTGCATGAAGATTTCACGAAGTTTCCCGGTCACTGGAAAGACGGCAATTTGTACTCGGTGATCTGCCGCTACGGGCATCTTGGGGTGTCTTATAACACCGATGCGTTAACCGCAGAAGAAGCGATGTCTTACGAATCATTCTGGAGCCCTAAACTGACCGGTAAAGTAGGCCACTTCGACTGGCATCTGCCGAATCTGGGCGAAATCAGTCTGCTGAATGGCAACGGTTCCCCCAGTCCTTTCGATATCGATGATGCAGCGTGGGAAAAGGTGCAGGAAAAAACACTCAGTCTCAAGCCGCAGGTGAAGGGTTATTTTGACTACGGTGGTACATTCGCTTCACTCAAGAATGGCGAAATACTGGCCTGTGCCGGTATCGGTGACTGGGTGACCGCAGTGGTTGCAAAGGATGGCGGTAATGTCGCTTCGGTGGTGCCTGAAGAGGGGGGAATTCAGTGGACTGAATCGTACTCAATCGTATCGAGCTCAAGTAAAAAGGATCTGGTGAAGAAGTACATACAGTATTGCCTGTCGCCAGACGGCCAGGTGAAGTCAGCTAACATGGCTGCATATCCCGGTTTTGTTGTCACGCAAGCTGGCGAAGAAGCATTGTTAAAGCAAACTCCAGACGAAGCAAAACGTTCGGGGCAGGTGCCAGGTATGGCCAACCATCCAATTGCTTTGATCAATGACGGCATCATTCACTATCGGGACACTCCCAAACAGCAAACACTGGAAGACTGGAATGAGTTTTGGTCCGAGTACAAAAATGCCTGATGCGATTGAATAACGCTGTTAGTCATGCAAATTGGGCCGGGTGTTTTCTATCCGGCCCATTCGCATCAATGGCATGATTGCCTTCAACTGCCGCTCAGCCCTCTATGACCAGTACTAGCAAAAACGACAAGCGGTTTGCCTATCTGTGGCGAGCGCCGTTGATTATCTGGCAATTCGCTTTCTTTGTTATCCCTCTGCTGTTCCTGGTTTACCTGAGCTTCTGGCTGGTCAAAAATTATCGATTGACGCCAGCGCTTGATCCGGTGAACTGGGTCACGATGTTCTCCAAAGACTATTTCTGGAATGCCTATAGTTTAACGTTCGGTCTGGCGGCTTTGGCAACTGTGGTCACCAGTGTTATCGCCTTTCCCGCCGCCTACACACTGGCCTTTAAAGTGTCTGAAACTACCCGGCGTCTGGCCATTTTTCTTTTAGTGATTCCGTTTTTTACCAGCTACCTTGTGCGTATTTATGCATGGCAGACAATGCTTGCAGAGAACGGGGTAATCAATAGCGCTTTGGGCTATCTGGGGGTTGGTCCATTCGCGATGCTCAATACTAAATTTGGCACAATGGTGGGTTACCTCGCTTTATCATTACCCCTGGTCACAATACTGCAAACCTTTTCGCTGGCAAACATTGATCAGCGTCAGGTCGAAGCTGCCTACAATCTGGGCTGCGGAAAACTGCGATCAGTTTTTACCGTGGTTATACCGCTGGCGCGTGTCGGTATTATTATCGGGGCTGTGTTTTGTTTTATTTTGTCATTCGGAGATTTTGTCAGCCCTTATTATCTGGGAGGGTCACTGCCACCGACACTGAGTATTCTGATCGTCGATACCACTAAGGCGGGTCAGCAGTGGCCAAAAGCGGGGGTAATTGCGATTACGATGATTGTGACTCTGTTTGTCGTTGCGTTGTCGGCAATTGCGATTGCGTACAGGCGACCTAAATCATGAGTCAGCGTGCACTACATTTGTTCTTAAGATGTTATGTGTTGTTGATCTTTGCGTTTGTATTTGCCCCGATCATCGCGAGTTTTGTGTTTTCGTTTAACTCTGATCGCTTTCCTACAGTGCCACTCGGTAGCTTTACTACGCAATGGTACGAACAGATTCTCAGTGATCCCGGCTTCTGGGAGGCCTTGCAAAAATCAATCGTCACTGCCGCTATTGTGGCAGTAACGGCGACGTTTATCGGTTTTTGTGCCGCCTATACAGATTATCGTTATGAGTTTTTCGGTAAATCGCTTTTTTTAGCATTAGGATTGTTACCGCCGACTATCCCACTGGTTATTTTTGGTCTGGCAATGCTTGCCTGGTTATCCCGTATAGGTATGTCCGGAAGAAGCTACTCGGTGTATATAGCCCATGTGGTGATGTGTACTCCCTTCGCCATGGCGGTGATTCGCTTGCGCTTGTCACAGATGGATCAAAGTCTCGAGGCGGCCGCCTGGAACCTTGGCGCCAATAACTGGCGTGCCATGCGTGAGGTGATTTTACCTTTTGTCCGACCGGCAATCGTATCGGCATTGTGCCTGACTGCGGCAGTATCCTTTGATGAATTCGCCGTTGCGTGGTTTGTCTCGGGCCTTAATAAAACGGTGCCGGTAGTCATTCTTGAAATACTACAGGGGCAGGTAGATCCGCGTATCAATGCTATTGGCAGCTTTGTATTTTTGACATCAATGACTCTGGTGGTTATTGCGCAGGTCTTTCTGTTAACCCGACTGAAAAAAACGTAGAACGCCGTGACTCAATCGCAAGTAGAATTTAAGGATGTAACAAAGCATTTCCGCAACTTTGTTGCGGTTGATGGCATCAATCTCAGTATTGCTCAGGGTGAATTTGTTGCATTGATGGGGCCTTCAGGCTGTGGAAAAACAACCACGCTGCGGATGCTTGCAGGGTTGGAAAAACCTACCGGAGGCACGATAAGCCTTTCAGGCACAGTGATGAACTCACTGGGTCCGCACGAACGCGACACTCCCATGGTCTGGCAATCACTGGCGCTTTTCCCGTTTCTGAATGTTGAAAAAAATGTAGAGTTCGGGCTTAAAATGCGCGGCGTCAGCGCCAGCCAGCGAAAGCAGAAAGCCGGTGAATGGTTAGAACGGCTGGGTCTTGCGGATTTCGCTAAAAGAAACATCTCCCAGTTATCAGGCGGACAACAGCAGAGGGTCGCGCTTGCCCGAGCGCTCGTCACCGAGCCGGAAATACTGTTACTGGATGAGCCCTTGTCCGCTTTGGATGCGCATCTTGTGGTTCGTATGCAGGGTGTGTTGAAGCAATTGCAGACAGAACTGGGCATTACCTTTTTCTATGTCACGCATTCACAATCAGAAGCGTTTGCTATGGCGGATCGTGTCGTGATAATGAATGAAGGAAAAATTGCGCAAACGGGGACACCAAGAGAAGTCTATCGCGCCCCGGCTGACAGATTTGTTGCCGAATTTATCGGTCGAAACAATATCCTCACTGGAAGCATTACCCAGGTTGCAGACAACCTTGCCACCATGGATTCACCCATTGGCAAGTTCAGCGCGCCAACATCCTCTGTAGTCAGCAATCCTGTGGGTTCGGAAGCCACATTTGTTATTGGTGCGGATCGAGTGCAGATTTCCAAAGCTGAACCGTCAGGTGGCGACAGGGTCGCATGCAAACTGATTTCAGAACAGTTTGTGGGATCGTTTGTTACGCTATTTTTTGAGGCGGCAGATGGGACAGAATTAAAAGTAGAAGTTCAGCAACGTGAGCTTGAACAACTCGAACTCAGCGCTGGTGAAACTATTTGGCTGTCGTGGGACCCACAACATGTGCACGCTTTATACCGCTGATTCACATCGCTGCTAACCGCAGTGTGGTGTCGCTCTGTCGTAGGGCTCAGCGGGATAGAGGGTTCCTGGAGCTGAAGCGAGTTCCGACCAATGACAGCGACAATCAGTGGCTAGTCGGTAATTGTTGTGAGTGACCGGGGAGAGTTACGAATCAGACCGGTGAGTCGCCTGATACCAGTCTGGCCGTTGCTTTTTTTGCTCAACAATCTTTGGTTCGTGCTGTGCAGAATCGTTCTCTGCATGGCTGGGAAACTCTGCGCGTTTTACTACGCGATTAAATATTTTTTCCTGAATTTGGCTGGTAACACTACGCAAGCTGGTCAGCTTGCCTCGGTTTATGCTCACGGTGGAAACCCTCGAATCAGAATATGGCTTTATCGGCAGGATACACACGCTCTGAGACCCCGTCTGTAACTTAGTGTGTCATGACAACAATGCTGTGAGCTATTTTTGGACCAGTTCTCGGGAAACGTTTATTTGTCAACCACTCGTGCAGGAGTCGGGCGCTATTCCCGCGTCAGAGTTTGTGCTGAGCCTATCCGAAGCGTGATTCGTCGATCCTGGGTAGTGATCTCTTTTGGTTGCGGGCTATGATAGGGCAGACAATGGCGGTACCACTGTTTCAGGACAATGATGAGTACACGAAACAAACGGAGATCTAAGCGGCGTAACAATCGGCAATCACCGTTGCAGACGCGTGCGCCATATATTTTAAGGAAAACAGGCACGGTCAATATTCTTTCTGAAGAAGGTCT